>JAGQPT010000057.1 GCA_020426575.1 Planctomycetales bacterium | reverse complement strand
GTCTTCCCCACGTCCCTCTCCGAGGCGATGACCGTCGCCGCCGGCCTGGCCAATCCCGGCCGCAGCGACCCCGACGACCCGTCGCTGGCCGATGCGTTGCCGGCCCACGTCTATCTCTTCAGCGATGGCCACTTCAGCGACGTCACGGACTTTTCACTGGGCAATCTCTCAGTCGACTTCCGCCGCATCGGCACGAACGACGCCGCCAACGTCGGCATCGTCGCCTTTGCCACCCAGCGCAACGAAGACCGCGACGGCGAACTCGTCGCCTACGGCCGCGTGCAGAACTTCTCGCCCGATGCGGCCGAAGTCGAGATTCAGCTGTTGCTCGACGGCGAGTTGGTCGATGCCGAGCAGGTTGAGATCGCCGCCGGCGACACGCACGCCGCCTCGTTCGAACTTGCCGGTGACATCGAAGAGGGCGTGCTCGAACTGCGCGTCGGCAGCCAGGACAGTCTCGAACTCGACGATCGCGCCTGGGTGGCGGTCAATCCGCGCCGCCGCGCACGCGTGCTGGTCGTCACGCCGGGGAACGAGCCGCTCGAACTAGGGCTCACGACCGAGATCGCCGCACGCCTGGCCGACGTGCGTTTTGAAGGTCCCGACTTCCTCAAGACCGACACCTACCGCAACCCTGCGCAGTCGGGCTACTACGATCTCGTCATCTATGACCGTTGCAGTCCCGAAGCGATGCCGCAGGCCAACACGTTGATGATCGCCGCGCTGCCTCCCGGCGACGCCTGGTCGGCGGAAGCGTCGGTCGACGTACCACAGATCATCGACATCGAACGATCGCATCCGTTGCTGCAGTTGATCGAGATGGTCGAAGTGCGGATCGTCGAAGCCACGCCACTCGTCGCGCCCTCCGGTGCGACGTCGCTGATCGACACCGACCGCGCCGGCGTGGTGTTCGCGATCGCGCCGCGCGAGGCTTTCGAAGACGCGGTGCTCGGCTTCTCGCTCGTCACCGCTGAAGGACTCAACACCGATTGGCCGATGAAGTTGAGCTTCCCGCTGTTCTTGTTCAACGTGATCGAATACCTCGGCGGTGTCCGCGATCCGCTCGTGGCCGGGACCGTCGCACCCGGCAGTTCCGTGAAGCTCGAAACCGAAGGCGCCGGCGAAGAACTCGAAGTGCAGAAACCCGACGACGCGCGGGTGACCGTCCTCCGCAGCGACTTCGGCACCTACCACTTTGCCGAAACGGATGAGCTGGGGGTTTATGCCGTCTCTGCCGGCGACGAAAAAAAACTCCCCCAGCACTTCGCCGTCAACCTTTTTGATCCCCAGGAAAGCAATATTCGCCTGCCCGAGACGAATCAGATTACGATCGGAAACGTCGACATTGCTGGTAGCGCGGCGGAGCAGGTCGCGCGCCACCAGGGCTGGAAGATTCTCGTCCTGCTGGCCCTGGTCGTCCTGCTCGTCGAGTGGTATATCTATAATCGTCGAGTCTACCTGTAAAGCAGCCGTCAGCAGACCATACACGCATCTTTCCCGACTCGCTGCGTCGTCGATCCCCGCAGACCTGTTTGTCCATCCCCGGCGATTTTCCATTGAAGACGGAGCTTCGGGCATGACCCGTACGCAAGCACCCGCCTCCTCTCGACCCGGCAAGCGGCGCCCCACCGAGGTGATCCATCGCCTTGTCGAAAACGATATGATCCGCAAGCTCAGCGACGATCAATATC
>JAGQPT010000056.1 GCA_020426575.1 Planctomycetales bacterium | reverse complement strand
GGCCTTGTCCTCGGCCTGGGAGACGATCGCGTCGACCTCGGCGGCCGTCAAACCACCCATTTCCATCAGCGCGTCGGGCTCGATGATCGACAGGTCATCGTATGTCAAAAAGCCTTCACCCACCAGCTTGTCGGCAAGCTCTTCGTTCATTCCCTCCAGCGCCGCAAAGCCCATCACGGCACCTTCGATCTGCTCGTTGAGTTCGTCGGCCGTCATGATCTCAATGTCCCAGCCGCTCAGCCGGCTCCCCAGACGCACGTTCTGGCCGCGGCGGCCGATGGCCAGCGAGAGCTGGTCCTCGCGTACCAACACGATCGCCCGACCGAGCATCTGGCAGAGAATCACTTCTTCGACCTCGGCCGGCTGCAGCGAGTTGGGGATCATCACCTGCGGATCGTCACTCCAACGGACGATGTCGATCCGTTCGCCCGCCAACTCGTCGACAATATTCTTGATGCGGTTGCCGCGCACACCCACACAAGCGCCCACGCAGTCGACCCGCTGGTCCGACGAACTCACCGCCACCTTGGTGCGGTAGCCGGCCTCGCGGGCCATCGCCTTGATCTCGATGATGCCATCGGCGATCTCAGGGATCTCCTGCTCGAACAAGCCGCGCACCAGGTCGGCGCGGATCCGGCTGAGGATCACCTTGACCCGGCTCCCAGCCTTCTTCACTTCGAAGACGGTCGTGCGCACGCGCTCGTTGACGTGGTGCGTTTCGCCCGGTATCTGCTCGCTACGGGGCAGGATCGCCTCGACGTCGCCAAGCGCCACCGTCGCGGTACCGCCGTCGTAGCGCTGCACGACACCGCTGGTCATCTGCCCGATCTGTTCCTGATAGACGTCGAAGAGATGATCGCGTTCGGCTTCACGAATCTTCTGGATCATCACCTGCTTGGCCGTCTGCGCGCCGATGCGGCCAATGGTCTCTTCGGGGTCGAGCGGGACGCCGTCATGCGTACCGCTGATCGAACCGTCTTCACGATCGATGTGCACCTGGATGTCGGCCATTTCGCCGTAGTGCTTCTTCGCGGCCGACACGAGCGCAGACTCGATCCCCTCGAACACGATTTCCGGATCGATGCTTTTGTCGCGATGGATCGCGTCGACGATTCTGAGAATTTCTGTTGGATTCATGCGAAATCCACTTTCGCTAGGATGGTTCGTGCGGCCGACGGTTGTTCGCCCGGCGTCCGCGGCATCAATGCCGTCGGAGCGGCGTCTCGAAACCGCCTGCCTATGTCGGATTGTCGGTACGTGGGTCGGGATCGCGAACGATCCAGTGCAGTTGTTCCTCTTGCTCCTGAAAACGAAAAAATAGGACCACCGCCGTACGGGTTGGGGGTCCTATCCGACGCTCAACACCGGTTTTGGGAAGCCGAAGCCTCCGCGAACTCCACGACGACTAACTCACGCTATCACCACTCTCGAAGTCGAAACCAGTGAACCGGTCGCAAGACCACACCCGTCCCCGAGCGTCACGTTGGCGTGACACCGCTGGCGTCCCCAGATGAAGTGGCCCGCGCAGACGAGGCAAGCGTACCTTGCCCATTCGTCGGCCGGGCAACACGTCACGGATACCGTGCCACCGGGTGGCGCGGGTCCGAGGTCGGCGGTCCCACTACGTTTGTACCCTTTTACCCACCCCTTTGTCGACCGGGATCGCCCTGCCAGGTTGCATATTCTTCACGAACGGCGTTCTTTGTTCGCGCGCACCCGGAGTGGCCGTGCCCACCGCGAACCATCTACTCCCGAGCCGCGCCCCTGTGCCGCCCAGCGCCAGATTACCCCGGCAGCACCACCCCTCTTTAGAGTGGGCCACGCGGCACAAACCGGGGCCAGCGGGCTGGGAAAAGTTTAAGGGCTGATCCGGTTGTGCCGATGGCTCAAGGTATGGCGCTTCGCGTCACAACCCGCACATCCGGCAAAGTCGCCCCCGCAGACGCGACGGCCGTCACCCGCAACACTCCCAAACGAGGTCACTGAAATGCCCGTTCGCGCGCTGACACTGTTGGCGGTCCTCGCCATTTCCACTGCCTGGGTAGCCGCCGACGAATACGAAGATCTCCCGTACCTGGCCGGCGACGAAGCATATGCGGCCTACGACGAGCCGTTCGACGACTCGGACGACACGACCTACGCCACGGCGAAAACCAGGCGAGGAGTGCAACACCTCCGCAGTGACGACGGCGAGACCCACCGCTTCGAGGACTACGTCCACATCCAATACGTCGAACCCAGCAAACCACGCAACACGCGTCCCGTGCGCCCGGTACATTCGGAGCGCCCCGCGCGGATGACGCACTTCTCGGCCAACCAATCGATCACGGCCAGTGACGAGGAGATGCCGATCCAGCCCGGCGAGCGCGTGTATTCCGATTACGAAGAAGTCCCGCTGCAGGTGTATGAGGACTTCGGTTCGTGCGACAGCTGCGCAGGCGACGACATCTGCAGCGACTGCCAGGCGGCCTGCGGCAGTTGCAACAGTTGCAATGCCGGTTGCGGTGGATGCGGTGGCTGCAATTCGTGCTGCGGCGGCTTGTCGGCCGGGGCGGAAATGACGATCCTCAACTTCCACCCCGACGGCGGTCGCGGCAGCGACCTTTTCGGCATCGACGGCGACTACAACCACAACGTCGCTCCCCGTGTCTGGCTCGGCTACGAAGGCGCCAGCGGCTGGGGTGTTCGCGGCCGCTTCTGGCAATACGACACCGGCTCGAACAACACGTTCTTCGTGGAAACCGACGAAAGATTCGTGCTGGGCAACGTCTGCAACACACTCAACACCTACATGATCGACTTGGAACTGACCAAGCGTTTCTGCCTCGGTCGCACACGCATGCGGACCTCGATCGGTGCCCGCAACGGTGCGATTCGCCGTCGCACGGTCTACGGCTTGGGAATCATCGACGATGACGGCAGCGACGAGGATGCCACGGCCCTGATCGCCGACGCCATCCGCGTCTTCGATGGCACCGGCCTGACCTTTGCCTTCGAGGCTAACCGGCCATTGTTCGGCACTCAGTTGGAAGCGGTCGTCAATGCTCGTGGTTCGGCGCTCTGGGGTGACAACAAACAGAGCGTGCTGGCCAAAGGCGCCGAGGCGTTGCCCGACGGGATGGGCAACCTCGACGTGAACGTCATGACGCAAGAATTCCACGGAGACGAAAGCGATACGATGTGGATTGGTGAATTGCAGGCCGGTCTGCAATGGACGCAGCCCTACCAGTGCTTCGGCGGCGGCGTGATGTTCGTCCGCAGCGTGTTCGAGGCACAGTGGTGGGCCCAGCCGAACCTCGAAGTGGGCGATTTCGGCACGATCCCCACCGAACACCTCGCGTTCTACGGCGTGTCGGTCGCTGCCGGCTTCTCCTACTAAAAAGCTGCTCGCGCTTCGGCACCAGGGGGACTCCGCTGCCGGCATGACCAGTCGTAACGCTGGTCTATGCAACAGCGATCCCCCGGGGACCAGCGCCACGGCAACACAAACCGGCATGACGCCATGCGCCACACGGACGACGCCACACGACTAGCGTCACGCGCCGCATGACGACGTGGGGAAAGTTGACAACGCCTGCTCCTTGGGCCGCGTCGGTTCAGGCGGCATCGGCAACGCGGATCAGCAAGCTGCTGGCCTGCCCTTGTGGCGTCACGCTGAGGTTGAAGAAGCTGTCGCCGGGCGAAACACCGCGTTCGCGGACGACCGATACCGGACATTCGGGATCAGGCGTCGCATAGTTGAGCGTGCGGAACAGTTCGCCGTGCTGGAGCGCCAGCAGGCTGGCCAGCAGCTCGACGGCGCCGCTGCCCGCCCCAAGGTTGCCGAAAAAGCTCTTGGCCGACGTGACCGGCACGCGCGACGCGCCGTTACCGAACACTTCGACGATCGCCGCCGCTTCGTCGCGGTCGACGCTACGACTCCCCTGCGCGTGGGCGTTGACGTGTCCGACCTCGTGGGGCGACATGCCGGCCTTCTCGAGCGCCGCAACCAACACGTTGCACAACGCCTGCTGCCGGTGGGCGACGCGATGACGGTCCGAGACGCTCGAGGACGCCGCCGCCACGATTTCGCCGTAAATCTTCGCACCACGTGCCCGCGCCAGTTCGAGGTCTTCCAGCACCACGGCGCCGGCACCTTCGCCCAACACCGTACCCTGACGGTCCCGGTCGAAGGGACGACAGGCGTCGTTCGGTTCGCCTCCGGCCGGTGCCAACTCTTCGGTCTGCACGGCGTGCACGGTCTTCATTGGGTGGATGCGCGTGCCCGTTGCGCCGGCGATCATCATGTCGGCCGCCCCTCGCAAGATCGTGCGATAAGCCTCGCCGATCGCCGCGTTCGCCGAGGCCTCACGGAGCGTGAGCGAATTGTTCGGCCCGCGCAGGTCATTGTAAATCGCCACGTGGCAAGCGGGCATGTTGGGAAGATACTTCAGCAGCCAGAGCG
>JAGQPT010000055.1 GCA_020426575.1 Planctomycetales bacterium | reverse complement strand
TGGCACCTCGATGTCGGCTCATCACATCCTGGGGGTGAAGAAGCTCCCAAGGGTTTGGCTGTTCGCCAATGAAAGTGGTACGTGAGCTGGGTTCAGACCGTCGTGAGACAGGTCGGTCCCTATCTGCTGTGGGCGTACGAAACCTGAGGAGGTTTTTCCCTAGTACGAGAGGATTTGGAAGGACGTTCCTCTGGTGTACCAGTTGTCGCGCTAGCGGCACGGCTGGATAGCTATGAACGGAAAGGATAAACGCTGAAGGCATATAAGCGTGAAGCTCTCTCCAAGATTAGGTTTCGTAGAGCTATTAGCTCGAGAGTCCCCTGGAAGACGACCAGGTTGATAGGCCGGATGTGTAAGTGCAGTAATGTATTCAGCTTACCGGTACTAACGGACGAATGCTTGACCGCATTAATCGAATCCTCTTCGAGATCGTCATGTCGATCGCTTTTGCTGATCGGGTAGACATGCCGTGAAGAGGCGTGCTCTTGCAGGTGACGCAAGTCACCCGCAAAACCACTCTTACGATCAACCGCGTGGGGGCCGGTGGAAACGCCGCCCCCACGATTTCCGGTGACTATATTTGAAAGGAAACACCCGTTCCCATTCCGAACACGGTAGTTAAGCTTTCAGAGCCGATGGTAGTGCCAAAAGTGCGAGAGTAGGTGTCGCCGGATTTTTTGAACTTCAAAAGCCCGTGGTCGTCTCATGACGTCCACGGGCTTTTTGTATGCGCTATCTATCGGGCGTGACCGACACGGCCCATTTTCATGTGCGCAGTCGCTGATGCACCCTCAGTGCGATCCACCAACGCGCTGGGCGAGATCATTGCGAAACCGGTTCGTTCGCCGCTCAATTCTAGAGCTATTGGCTGTTGCGATGCACGTCGGCCAGTGCGGCGATCAGCGCAGCCATTACGTCGTGAGCGACGACGGTCACCTTACCCGATTGGGTGTGGAAGTGGTGCGTCGGAGCAGTACCGCCAGGCGATGGCTGACCAGCCGAGGGTAACACACCGGCCGATACTGGCGGGGATTCCGGAGTGGCAGGGCTCGTGCTGAATTCAAACTCGAAATCGGTGTCGTCTTCCATGGCTTCTTGTCGTGGAAAAATTGTGTGGCGGGGCCGCTCGGCGACGGACGGAAGATTTGACAGGGTGCCCGCATTCGGTATAAGGGGCGGGCGCGACCGGCGTCGCCGACCATTTTGGGGCGAGGTAACATAGCCAGTCACCCCGACCCCCTCAAGAGCGAAACTGCTTATCGGCGGTCGGGCGCATGCTAGCTATTCGCTGCCCATTTCTACGCTCGCCGCGGTTGCGGGGTTTGCCAAATCGATCCAAATCGGCGACGACCACCCCTGTTGACCGTCGCTCTGCGTCACACGGACGTAAACGTAGTGTTGGCCCATCAGTGATAGCGGCACCGACAGGTCGACGTGGTGGTTGAGCGGAGTAAGGGTCGCGTCGACGTTGCCGTCAATGATGACCTCCACGGTGCGGATTGAGGCGGTGCCGTTGGCCCAGATTTCCAAGGGGGGTAATGTGTCGGCGCTAAGGCGCTCACCCATCCAGCTGCCGCCGCAGCGCACCGCCAGTGCGATCCGGTCGGTTGCAGCGAAGGTCCGACGCGATTTCATCGCCGCGAAGATGGATTCTCGACTCCGCTCGTCGGCCCAGACGCCGGCATAGCTGGCACGCGTCGATAGGTGATCACTGCTGGCAATGAAGCCGAAGTGGTAGCCGCGGTCTAGCCCATCGTGGGCATCCGTTTCGATCGATCGATCCCGGAAGCCCTGAAAGACTTCGAGTAGTGGCCGGTGGGAATCGTCCTGGTACTCCCAGACCGATCCGGCAAACGGCTGGTGAGGGATTGTGAACGTGTCATCGCCTAGTTCCTGCCAGAATTCGGGTAGCGGATACGAGTGGGGTCGCAATACGTCGGGACGGAGCGAAATCACGTTGTGGTCCGTATCACCGCGGCTGCGCTCGAAGGCAAAAAACGGAAGAAACCGGTCCGCCAACTCATAGCGGCCTACTTCCTTGCAGCAGCGCCACCAGAGCAAACTCAGGGCGTCGCCCAGTTGGATGTCGCGGGTGTGGTCCGTAATACCCAGAAAGTCGAGCCGGGCCACATCGCTGGCGTAGCGATAAGCGTCGTCGATCGTACCGTCGAGTGGCACGAAACAGAGCGAAAGGTCGGTGTGACGATGCAAATCGCCGAAGTAGGGATGCAATCCGTCGATCGCCAGGTCTAGCGACGGCGGTACGGAGACCTCCACGGCCGGCCCCAGGTGCCTTGACTCGGAGAAGGCGACCGAAGTGGGGACAGTGATCGGCTCGCTGACCGACGCGGCAAAAATCCCTCGCGGGGCGGAACTCGGACGCCGGTCCGTGCGCCCACTGGTCCAAAACGCGGTGATGCCGTCGGCCATGGGGGCCAACTCTAGACGCTGCATGCCGTCGCCTTGCCCCACGTCGAAGCCGACAAGCGGCGACCAGGTCCTACCCGTCAAACAACGGGCGTAAAGTCTCCAGCCCTCTTCGACGTGGTGTCGCGGTTCTATCCCCATCCAGGGCACATAGTAATGACGGTAGGCGATCCAAGGTCGGCCGGCGGCATCGACAGTAAGGCGAGCCCGTTCATAAAACGCGCCGTGAGGAAGCGAATTGCCCTGTCCGCCCCGCCGCAGTGCATCGTCGAACGAAGGTTGTGGCAACGGCGCCGCGACCTCGCTGATCTGTCCGTTGACCGTGACGTGTGCTAGTCGCAAGTGGCGATGACGGTGCAGCGGACCACGAGCGTCGTCGAGCGCGAGATAGAGTTCGCGCCTGCCGCGGCCGGCGCGATAGGGCTGTCCCCAATTTTCCGCTCCCGCTTCCCAGGCAATCCAACTTCCTCCTTGCGCCGCGGTGGCCAGTTGCACGTGACCAGCGAAACTGGGCGACGTTGTCACGGCCAATGGCTCGGTCCACTGCGGCTCTTGGCCTGGTCCGATCTCGCCCGTACAGAGCACGACGTCGTAGCTCGTGCCGTCGAAACGATCCCAAGCGACAAAGACGGTGGCATTGACGTGTTCGTCATCGTCCCCGGCGACAGTGATCTGAGGATGCCAGTCTCCGCGCGGTGACCGCGAAACGTGGGTGATCGGTCCTGGAGAGTTGGCCGACCATCCGCGAACGGCAATGTCGAACTGTCCGCCACGGTCGGTCTGCCATGCGAACCAGAGGTTTGTGTCCGCGGCGGCGACATCGTGATGCACGTCGCTTCCCGACGCGTCGCTAATGCGTGCCGGCGCGTCAAAGCGCCCGTCAGCCAACCGGCGGCATACGAACACATCCCATTGGCCGTCGACTTCATGTTCATATGAAAGCCAGACCGTGCCGTCGCGAGACTGTGTCAATGTAGGGTGGGCGTATTGCCCGCCGGCATTTTGGACAATCACCTGCTCGGCGACTCCGTCAGTTGAAAGGCGGCCGAAATGGACAGCGTCGCCACGATGCGGCGTGTACTGCAGCCAAGCGGTAAACGTCGTACCGTCCGGCGTCGTGAGCACGTCGGCGTCGTACGACAACTCGTCGACAACCCGACGGCTTACGACGACGCGTTCTGGGGCATCGTAGACAAACGTCGGTCGTTCCGCCGCCTCGTGATCCTCGTGTGCGCCGGCAATTCGGCTGATCAGCGTGAGGAAAAGTGCGGCCAACAATCTCCGCCTGCGTCGCGGGATGTTCGTCATGGGGGATTCCATGCTCTCAGATGTGGACGGGAGCGGCGTACGTAGATTGCCATACGCGATCAAGGTTGCCGAACACGATTGTAGTTGACGCCGTTCGACGATGCACATGACTCGTAGAACGCATCCTCAGAGCAGCAACCAGCGAAGCACCAACTGTCCGACGACGAACAGCGTGACCGTGGCCGAGGCGACAGCGGCGAATTGGCTGCGCGTCGTCAGTCCGCCGTGATAGGTGCTGGTGACATGCGGCCCGCGGTTGATGTACTTGGTTTCGAGCAGGGAAGCGTTCATGGCGTCGGCCTTTCCCGGGCATTTTTCATTGGGGGTGAATCTCCACTCTCCCTCTTCAGCGGAGGAGGAAGTGATTTGTTACACCGCAGCGGCAAGGCCGGCCTGCCCCCTCGGTTTCCCCTCCCTCGGCGCGTCTCCTGCCAACGCTTGACCCCTTGGGAGTTGCCGAGAAAATTGCCACCAGCCATTTGGGCACGATGGAAAAACACGCCATCACCGTGACAACAACCCGGGAGGATGCACGATGGACACGTTCGAGGCGATCGAGACGCGCCGTAGCGTGAAACACTTCGATGCGGACTACGAAATGCCGGCAGAGGACATGCGACGGCTGTTGTCGCTAGCGCTGCTCTCGCCCACTTCGTTCAACATTCAGAACTGGCGGTTCATCAACGTGCGAGATCGCGATTTGCGGTCGCGGATCCGCGAGGCAGCCTGGGATCAGGCACAGGTGACCGAGGCGTCGATGCTGCTGGTGCTGTGTGGTGACCTGCGGGCATATGCCGAGGATCCGTGGCGTTATTGGCGCAACGCTCCCGAAGCGGCCCAGCAAATGATCGTGCCGGCGATCGAGAACTTTTATCAGGGGAGACCACAGGTGCAGCGTGACGAAGTGATGCGTTCCTGCGGCATCGCGGCGCAGACGCTGATGTTGGCGGCTCGCGCGATGGGTTACGATTCGAACCCAATGATCGGATTTGATGCCGAACGTGTGGGAGAATTGGTCGCGTTACCGGCCGATCACGTCGTGGCCATGATGCTGGTGATCGGTAAGGCCACGAAACCAGCCCGCCCGCGCGGCGGTCAGTTACCAATCGATGAAGTCGTGTTCGGTGACCGTTTCCCCACCGTGACGTGAATCCCGTGGGTAGGAATTCCCGTATGCGACGATTCAAACGACTTCGTATCGCGACGCACGCCGCCCGAAGACTCGTCGTTCCGAGAACCGCACAGGTGCGACCGCGAGGGGGAAACGCGGGGCACCGGTGCGGCCCTGTCCCGTCGGGAAGTGGCGAGTCAACCGGTTCGCCAACGGTCAACAACGTCGTCGATCGCTGCTTCAAACACACGCTGAACGGCCAAGACCGGCAGCCGCTCCGCGGTGCTAGGCAGCGCGGTTGATCGCGGCCGTACGGCGGCCGAGCGCGTGTCGAGGCTGAACACCTGGTCGGCGGCCATCGTCTGGGGGATTGCGTCACGCAAAGCATCGGCTTCCGGAAGCGACTTGTTGAAAAGTGTCCTGCCGTAGTTGGCCGCCCAGACGAGGTAGTCCAGGCCGTCAATGACGCCGTCGTCGTTGTAGTCACCGTTGCGGGGTGACCCTGGCGGGTCGAGCGCGTGATCGTCGTCGAAATGGTCGGCCCAGAGCAGGTAATCAAATTCATCGACGACGGTGTCGAGAGTGCCATCGCCTGCCAACGGGGCGACGGAAAGGTATTCGAAGGCGCCGATGTCGATGCGGGGACTGTGATTGCCATTGCCGTCAATGACGCGGTAGTAGCCGCGCTGGTCGGTGGCGGGCGGCGATGAGAAATCTGGATTGCCGGCGTCGACGGCCGGACTACCGGGAAGCAGGGCATGGGTGAGCGTGGGCCCGCCGTTGTCGGCCAGTGGGCCGAGCAGCGGATCGATCGGCGCCTCGGCCGTGCCAATCAAGTTGCCGCCGCCATCGGTGACCGTAGCACCCGAGCCGTCCCCGATGA
>JAGQPT010000610.1 GCA_020426575.1 Planctomycetales bacterium | reverse complement strand
GTCAGGTGTTTCGTAGTTGATCGTCGGCGGTGCCACACCGTCGCGCATCGCCATCAGGCAGACGATCACTTCTGTCGCTCCGGCGGCGGCAATCAGGTGGCCCATCATGCTCTTGGTGCTCGAGACCGGCGTCTTGTAGGCCCGCTCGCCAAACACCTCGCGAATCGCCAGCGTCTCGTCGCGATCGTTCACGCTGGTGCTCGTGCCGTGGGCGTTGATGTAATCGATGTGCTCGACGCCCAACACCGCGTCCTCCTGCGCCATTTTCAAGCAACTGATGGCGCCGCGGCCTTCGGGGTGCGTGTCGGTGATGCGAAACGCGTCGGCCGTCGAACCGAAGCCGACGAGTTCGCCATAGATGTTGGCACCGCGACGGCGGGCGTGCTCAAGTTCCTCGAGGATCAACATCGAGGAGCCCTCGCCCAGCACAAAACCGTCGCGGTCCTTGTCAAATGGACGCGACGCTCCCTGCGGGTCGTCATTGTGCGTGCTCAGCGCCGTGAGCAGGTTGAACCCGGTGACGCCGAAGGGATGGATCATGCTGTGGGCACCGCCGGAGAGCATCAGGTCGGCGTCACCACGGCGGATCAATTCGACCGCCTCGCCAATCGCCTGACTGCTGGCCGCACACGCGGTGAGGCAGTTGGCGTTCGGCCCCTGGGCGTTGAACAACCCGGCCAGGTGTCCGGCCGGCATGTTCGGTTCCTGCTCGAGCTCGGCCACCGGATGCAGAATCTCCAGACCCTTGCGGATGTAGGCACCCACGTCGAGCCCGTTGTCACCCGCCAGCGCCGCCACCATCATCTGTGTGAAGCGAGGGAAGTCCTGTTTGCCCTCTCCGGAACCGAGGTACACGCCGAACCGCGTCGGATCGACGTCGGCATCTTCGAGTCCGGCATCGCTGACGGCCTGCTTGGCCGCGCCCACGGCAAAGCGCGTGTGACGTCCCTGGTACTTCCATTGCTCGGGGTCTTCACCCGACTGACTGATGTCCCAGTCCTTCACCTCGGCGGCGATCTGCGTGGGGAAGTTGCTGGCGTCGAACAGCGTGATCCCGCCGATCCCGGAAGCGCCGCTCTTGAGTTTCGACCAGACGTCTTCGACGTTGTGCCCCAGCGGGGTGATGCAGCCGACGCCCGTGACCACAACGCGCCTTTTCAGGGGAGCTGATACCATGAGACCTCTACCTTAGCGACGGATACATGAGTTGGAGCCGATTCGACCCGTTGCGTACGCCGCCGCTCGATGTCCGCTGCGCGCTCGGCGGGCGAACGGGGAGCGTCGGCGAACCGGCCCGATCGCTCGCTACGAATCGGCGAGCACAAAACGACCGTCGACGATACGGTCGACATCGAACACGCCGAGTAGCTTCATCGTGTAGGCGAGGCTTTCGGGTTTGAGCAGCGAGGTGGCGGCGCCGTGGTCGTGGATCTGCGCGAAGATGATCTCCATTTCCGCTTGCAGCCGACCGCCAATGTAACTCGTGCCGTTGACCATCGCGCCGTCGTTCTTGATGTACTCGACCTCGGCGGTGTAGTGCAGCGTGTCACCGGGAACGGCCGGGAAGTAGAACTCGGCGCGCGGCAGCTTGGCCAACACCACACCGGCGGCGAAACCGCCGTACTCACCCACCAACACGCCGCCGGTCTGCGCCAGCCCCTCGACAATCAGCGAGTTCGGCATCACCGGGTTGCCGGCGAAGTGGTCGTGGAGATGGTCTTCGGCCAGGCTGACGTTCTTGATCGCCTTGGCGCGCCGGCCACTTTCGAACTCGGTTATCTTGTCGATCCAAATCCAACGCATGGGCTCATCCCGCGCCAACGCTACCGGCGTCATCGCGCATCGAGTGGTTGATCTTCTTGTTATCCGCGATCGGAAACCGATCAATCCTCGACGTCGACCTTGCTCTCAATGTAATTGCTGATCATCTGCACCGTGAACAGGTCGCCGAACTTGCTCACCTCGGGATTCTCGGCGAACTCTTCCAGGTCGGCAAACGGCATCCGCTCGCGCAGTTCGTTCATGCCCGAATCGGTGAACTTGCCGTCGGCCACGAAGTTGGCGTCGGTGAGCAGATTCTCGGGGAACAACTCGCCGCGGGGAATCTTGATGTCGAAGGCCTTCTCCAGGCGAAAGACGATGTCGAGAAAGTCGATCGACTCGGCACCCAGGTCGCCGCTGAGCGTGGCCTCGGGCACAACTTCGTCGTCATCGACACCCAGGGCATCCATCAGCGAGTTCTTGATCTTATCAGCGATTTCGTCTTTCGTCGGCATCTCGATTGGACCTCACAATTACCCAATATCGTTGTTTCGATTTACGAAAACGGTCGCCGGCGGGCAACTCGTTCTTGACTGCACACGAGTCATCAATTCGCCACCACCCCAAGCGGCCAGTCGAGCAGACGGAGCCTGATCCGCCGCAGCCGACGCGCCAGCGTCCCCTGGCCTGAATTCTTCGAGCGGACCTGTTCTCACCGGCCGGCTAGACCGACGGCGGATACAGCACGTCGAACAGGTCGCGCGCCTGCGCGCGGGCCGCTTCATCCAGGGACGCTTTCGACGGATCCGTGTCTGCCAGGTTGTATCGCTCGAGCACCAATCGCGCCGACACTGTCGGCCGGTCGTTGATCGTGCCCGACGCCTTGATCTTCGTCTCGCGCTCGTCCTGGGAAACCACCTCGGCGGTCACGCAAAGCGTCTGACCCGGCTTGACGAAGTTCGAGTACTTCACGTTCTGCGCCCGCTTCAGCGTGACCATGCTGTGGGCGAAATCCTCGCCGGCGCGTATCATCCACGCACCGGTCTGCGTCATCGCCTCGAGCATCAACACTCCCGGCATCACGGGGAAACCCGGAAAGTGGTCCGCCAAGTATTCTTCGGCAATCGAGAGCGTCTTGACCGCCAGAATCCGGCGGCCAGGTTCGAGCTCGAGCACTCGGTCAATCAACGAAAATCGCATGTCACACGCCGGTCGCCGCCGGTTGCCCTAATCGCGCCGTCCCCGGCAGGCACCGCGGTAGGCCGCTTATTGGATCGAACAATCTGCTGTCGCTGGGGTCCGTCTGCCAGACCCCCCGAATACCGCCCACCGAACGGCGGCGAATCCCTGCAATCGTGTCGAGTCGGCCAGGCGAACGACGACGTGCTACCGCTGTCGTCATTGGTCGTGCGGCCAACCACCCGCAGTGATGAAGATAGGCAGTCTGAGTCATTTTTGAAGCCCCTTACTATACCGACGCCGTGCGGTCGCCACAACCGGGGTTCGACGCACACCAGGGTGCTGGGCCGTGCCGAGCACAGCGCCGGCCCGCACCGTCGGTATAACACCTGCGACCGCAACTGTTTCCGCCAGCCTGGTTCGTCGCAGTTGTCCGCGGCAACCATCGCCGCCCGGACCGACGAGGGGCTGCAGCGCCCGGCTAATCCGTGTCATGGTCAGCCGTTAGTGACGCCGCCCGGCCCAACAGACTGCCATTTTGGCACGGCCACGCGTCTCGCTCAGCCGTGAACGCGAGACGCAACACATTTACACATAAATATTTACAATCAAAATCAAGACTCCCGTCGATGGCGAATGGCACGCTCTTTGCAACACCTATTTCCTTGGAAAATGAGACAACAGCCGGCAGCGGCAGCCCCGTGAAAAGCCAATGTTCCGGCAGCTTGTAAAGAGAGGAGATATACGATGCGAGAACACTACTTCCCCTTTGCCACGGCCCCTCGATTTGGACAGCTCCGCGAGCAGATGGACCGCCTCTTCGGCGATCTCTCCCGTTCGTCGTTGTACAACCTCGGGCAACAGCCGAGCTTTCCGCTGCTCAACGTCTGGGAAGAGGACGAGGCGATCATCGCCGAAGCCGAGGTCCCCGGCGTTGCGGATGAGAACCTCGAAGTCGTGGCCACCGGCAACGAATTGACGATCCGTGGCGAGCGGCAGGCCCCGAACGGCGAGGACTCGACCTACCACCGACGTGAGCGCCCCACCGGCAAGTTCAGCCGCACGGTGCGTTTGGCGGTCGACATCGAGTCGTCGCGGGTCGAAGCATCGCTGAGCAACGGTGTCCTGCGGGTCATCTTGCGCAAGGCCGAGGCAGCCCAACCGCGCACGATCCCGGTGTCGAAGGCCCAGTGACGTCGACCCACGTGTGAATGACGAACTCAACCATCTACGAGGAGGCATATCCATGACCGACAACAATACCAACGTCGGGGCCGTCGATACGCCGGCCCCCAGTGAAACGACGCGCGGCGGCGGCAGCCGTCGGCCGCCAGTCGACATTTTGGAAAACGCCGAGGCCCTGAGCGTGGTCGTCGACCTGCCCGGTGTCCGCGGCGACGACATCGACGTCCGCTTCGACGACGGCGCGCTAACCGTCCACGGCAAGTTCGCCGACGACGGGGCCTCCGCCCACGATTACCTCGTCAGGGAAACCGGCGCGGGCGATTTCCTCCGCACGTTCCAGGTCGGCGAGCTGATCGATGCCAGTCGCATCAGTGCCGAACACAACAACGGCGTGCTCACGCTCACGCTGCCGAAGATCGAGGCGGTCAAACCGCGGAAGATTCCCGTCAGCGTGCACTGAACCACGCGAACCTCAAGCGCCGCTTCCGGCGTGTCGCTGAACGGTTCGGTGCGCGGCGGACAATCTGACCTTTGACAACGGGCGGCTTCACTTGCTGAAGCCGCCCGTCGCTTTTGCGGATGTACTGGAAGGCGTGGTATGTTTTGCTACCGCGGGACCGGCTCGATCGACGTCGCTGCCGTTGTCACCTCGCTACGATCCAATAAAAGAGACCTCGCCGTGTCGGACGATACGCCGCTGGAAGAAGTGCCGCTCAACGAATCTCACGTCGCCAAAACACTCGCATGGTCCATGCGGCGTAGTACGTCACCGCGCCTGGTCGTCGGCGCGGTCTGTTGTCTGGCACTCTCATGCATCGCCGCTACCTTGGCTCCGGCGGCCGACTCCGCGCCGGCCCCCGCACACCCTTCGGTCACAAGCACCTCCATGCTGCACTATCCCGAGACGCCCCGTGGTGATCAGGTCGACAACTATCACGGCCGCGAAGTTGCCGACCCGTATCGCTGGCTCGAAGACACCGACAGCGCCGCCACCGCGCGCTGGGTCGCCGCGGAAAACGACGTCGCTCGCCAGTATCTCGACGCGTCGACGGGCCACGAATGGATCGAGCGACGACTGACCGAGCTGAACGACTACCCACAGTTCGGCATACCGTCGCACAAAGGGGGGCGCTACTTCTTCATGCAGAACACCGGTCTGCAGGACCAGGACGTCTTGTATACCGCTACGTCGCTCGACGAAGAACCGCGCGTCCTGCTCGATCCCAACACGTTCTCCGCAGACGGCACGGTGGCGCTCTCTGGCCTCAAGGCCAGCGACGACGGACAGTTGCTCGCTTACGGTGTCTCCGAGGCGGGATCGGACTGGCAGACCTGGCGCGTGCGCGACGTTGCCACCACCGAAGACCTCGAGGACGAACTCCACTGGATCAAGTTTTCCGACGTGGCCTGGCTGCCCGACGCCAGCGGATTCTATTACAGCCGCTACGACCAACCCAGCGGCGACGAGAAACTGCAGGCGGTCAATTATTACCAGAAGCTGTACCTGCACCGCATCGGCACACCCCAGTCGGACGACGTGCTCGTGTTCGACAACCCGCAGGAGAAACAATGGGGTTTTTCTCCCACGGTGAGCGAAGACGGCCGCTTCCTGGTCATCAACGTTTGGCGCGGCAGCGATCGTGAGAACGCCGTCTTCTATCGCCGGCTCGACGTCCCTGACGCCACAGTGGTCGCATTGGCCGACCGCTTCGACGCTGACTATGAATTTGTCGGCAACGACGGCGACACGTTCTGGCTCCGCACCGACTGGCGCGCCGACAACGGGCAACTGATTGCCGTCGACCTCAGTCATCCCGAACCGCAACCCCTGCGTACGCTCGCTTCTACGTCGGCCGGCGTGCTTCTTGGAGTCTCGCTCGTCGTCAGTCGCTTCTGCGTGCATTACCTCCTCGACACCAGCTCGCCCATCCGG
>JAGQPT010000609.1 GCA_020426575.1 Planctomycetales bacterium | reverse complement strand
GTACCCTTCGGACCGGATGGGCGATAAGGACTTCCCGGCGATTTGGTCGCTCGGTCCCGACGGGGAAGATGACACCGAAGATGATATCGGCAATTGGCCCGATGAAGTGACGACGGAAGAAAAATGAGTCGTCGATCGACCGCCAAACAGCGACGCGGCACCGGCCCGACGGGCTTCACGCTCGTCGAGGTCCTGCTCGTGCTTGGCATCCTCGTGCTGCTGGCCGCGGCCGCCTGGCCCAACCTCAGGCGACCGCTGGCCGCCACGCGGCTGCGCGAGGCGGCGCGCGGGCTTTGTAACGAGTTGGCGCGCGCTCGACTGCGAGCGATCGAAACCGGCAACGTGCTTGAGCTGCGTTACGAACCCGGTCGTCGTCGGTATGAAATCGTTGCCCAATCGGCCGCCACCATCGCCGGCGAACATCCCGCCCCCACTGTGAACGGCGGCAACGCCGCCGGCGAACCCAGCTTTCTCAGTGCGGATCTCGCCGCAGCGCAGCATTGGCCGGCCGCTCCATACGTGGCGTTGCGCGAACAATTGCCCTCGGGCGTGTGCTTTGCGAACGTTCACGACCCCCTCGCTGCGGGCCAAGACGACTTCGGTGCCGGCGAATTCGACGACGAAGCTGCCAAAAACGTCGACGACGAACAAGGAGACGCCGCCTTCGCCGGCGACGCGGAATTCCCAGTGGCCAGTGCCGACGTCGGCAGTTCGTTGGGAAGCGTGGCCGTCTATCTCAACCCGGACGGCACGGCCCGCGACGCCACGATCCGGCTGACCGACGAAAACGGTTCGTCGATCACGATCGCGTTGCGAGGCATGACGGGATCGACCCGCCTGGGCGAAGTGACTGAGCCGGAGATGAAGCCATGATTCAGCGCCATCGCCAAACGCCGCGCCATGGTGCGCAAGGCCGCCGTCGCGCCGCGCGCTGGCACGGATTCACGCTGCTTGAAGTGATGTTGGCCTCGACGATTCTGCTGGGGGCTGTCATCGTGTTGGGGGAGCTTGCTCACCTCGGCATCCGCAACGCCGCGGCGGCGCGTGACCTGACGACGGCCGAATTCCTCTGCCGCGGCACGATGAATGAAATCACGTCGGGCATCTTGCCCGCAGATGAAGTGGAAAGCGCTGTTGTCACTTCCGCCCCAGGTTGGGTGTACAGCGTCGAAGTCGTGCCGCTCGAACATGCGGGGCTTTCGTCGTTGCGGGTAACCGTTGCGCAGGACTTGCCCGAGGAGAAGCGCCCCATCACGTTCAGCCTGTTCCGTTGGGTACCCGCCGAGCTCGACCGCTCCAGTGCCAACGCAGTAGGTACGCTCGGCTCGGGGACGGACTACGGCGCCCGCGCAGGCGGCACCAACAATTCCGGCGCGCCGACGACGGCAACGCCTTCCGGAACGCGAGGTGCACCATGACACGAGCTGCCGCGCCGCGACAGGGAACCGCGCCAACACAAGCATTTACGCTGATCGAGCTGCTGTTGGCAATGGCCGTTTCCACGACGGTTTTGCTGGCGCTGTGGAGCCTGCTGAATATCTACACGACCTTGTTCAACACGGCCGGAGTTGAAACGGAACAGGCGCAAATCGCCCGGGCTATGCTCGACTTGATTGAGGCGGACCTCACGGCTGTCGTAAGCGTACCGCCGGGCAACAACGTGCCGGAATCGACGAATCTTCCGTTGGACAGACAACTCGACGGTACCGACGCCTCATCGAGTCGCTCGGCTGAATTTCCCAACGACGACTCGACATCGTCCCGCCCTATTTCTTCGTCGTCTCGACAGCCCGCCCGCGGCGGCGCGTCCAGCGGCGCAGTGCCAGGCGTCGGCAATGGTTTTCGCTCTGGCAATAGTATTGATTCGAGCGACCTCAGCGCGACGGGCAACGACGTTTCCGTCGACCAGACCTTACCAGCCCACGATGAGCTGTCGGTATCGTCTCATCTGGCTGGCGACGACACGTCGAGGGTCTGGTTCCATCAACCGGTGTTGCTCGGCACGAGTGATACACTGTGGATGGTAATTCATCGCTATCCGGGAATGGCAGACGCCCCTGGTCAACCGGCGCTCAGAGCGGGCGACGACGACTTTCGCCCCCCGACCGACCTTGCCATTGTCGAATACAAGCTGCTCACTCGCGACGGCACCGACGTCGTCGATACGACGTTCGATTCACCGCCGTCGCCTACCAGCGGCTTGACGATGCTTGGCCGGGACGAATCGCTCACATCCTCGCCCGACGCTTCGTCGTCGCCGGGCGGTTTGGATAGTTGGCAGCAGTACACCGATACGGAATCAAATTCAGCCGCCGCGCAGTTAGGCCTGATTGACCGGGAGTGGATTGATGCTTCGCTCGGTGTCGAACGGCGCGAATCGGCCTGGCCCGTGAGCGCATATTTCTCACGAACACCGACTCCGGCCGCGCCGGCCGGCTCGGCCGAGGCTTCGTCCGAAGACGACTCCGAGCAATTCGTCAGGCAACGCGAGTTTCAGCCTCCGCACTCATGGAGCGACATCGACGGCACGAGTTCGTCGACGTCGGCGACGTCGGCCCGCGACAGAGGCGCCGCCAACGATATTGCATTCGCATCGCTTATCACCCCAGAGGTGACTCTGATTCGTTTCCGTTACCACGACGGTGTCAAATGGCGCGACCATTGGGATAGTGGCGCTCAGGGACGGCTGCCACGCGCGGTCGAGATTATCCTCGCCGTGCTGCCAACCGACCGCGCAGCGATCGACGACGAACTTGAACGATTCGAGTCAGACACGGAGGGCGAAAACGCCCCCTGGCCCGTGTACCGGCACGTCGTCGCCCTGCCAACCGTTGCACCGCGAAGCCCGCAGGTGACCGTAACGACTCCCGCCGAGGCCGAAGTTAGCACGAACCGGCAAAATGTCGGGACGTCGAACGGCTTCGGGGAGGCAGCGCCATGAATCGAACGCCCCCGCAACGTGACGTGCCCCCGCAGAAGCATGCTCCGCGCCGCGGCGCGCTCTTGGTCCTCGTATTGATCGTCGTTTCAATGCTCAGCCTCACCGGCTACGCGTTCACCGAAATGATGTTCACAGAAAATATGGCCGTTACGATCCACGGGCGGCAACTGCAAGCAACCGCTGGCGCCGAATCCGCCGTTGAACTGGTCAAATCGATTGTCGCTCGCCCACCCGATCAGATCGCCGAGTTCGGCGGACTGTATGACAATCCTGAGCGATTGCGCGGCGTCATCGTCAATACGGGTGACGACGGTGACGACCTGCTGCGCTTCACGGTGTTGACAACGCGACTCGAGGACAACACGCCCATCGGGATTCGGTACGGCGTCACGGACGAATCGGCGAAGCTCAACCTTTGGGCGCTGCTGGAATGGGACAAGGCGCAACCGGGGACGGCCCGCGCGGCACTGCTCGCACTTCCCAATATGACCGAAGAGCTCGCCGACCACTTGCTCGACTGGATTGACGCGGACAACAGTCCGCGCGAGTTCGGGGCAGAAGCGTCGGTCTATGCGACTCTCGATCCCCCGTATGCCCCGCGCAACAGTGTGCCTCCCCGGCTCGAAGAGTTATTGTTGGTCGTGGGCGTGACGCGTCAGTTGCTCCTGGGAAACGACCTGAACTTAAACGGTCAGATCGATCCCAATGAGGTCGCAGAAAGCGCCACCATGTCCTCGATGTTGACTTCAATGACCAACGCTGATGGTGCTCCTTGGAGTGAATTCCTCACGCTCGATTCGGCCGAAAGCAACGTCGACCCCAACGGAGAGAACAAACTTGATCTAAACTCGGTGAGTGTCGAGGCGCTGACGGCGCGTCTGCCGCTGACTGATGCTCAGGGGTTCGCTGAGTTTGTCGACGCTTACCGAACGTTTGGGCCGCTGCCTGCACAAAACGCGGCAGCAAGTCGTCCCGCCCCCGTGACGAGCACTAGCAACCCATCCACGTCGGCCGCCGCCGGTACCTCCAGCACGATACGCTCGGTGTTCGATCTTGTGGACGCCAGAGTGGGCGTTCCGGCACGAGCGGGCCGTCCCGCCGGTGTGCTCGAGAGTCCGTTGCGCAGCGGCGATCCCGAACCCCTGGGAGAGTGGCTCGCGGTGCTCGAACAGTGGACGACAACCGACCCGCGCCCCCGCATCGCAGGTCGCGTGAACGTGAATCTGGCCCCGAGTGTTGTGCTGCAGGCGGTGCCCGGCATCACCACGACGACGGCTGAGGCCATCGCCGCACGGCGGGGATTCGAGCAGAGTACGGCGCCGGCTCACCTCGGCTGGCTGCTCATCGAGGGGCTTCTCGACCTGGAAACACTCCGACAGGTGGCTCCATTCCTGACCACCTCGGGAGACGTATCATCCTTTCAGTGCTTGGGTTACTTCGATTCCAGGGGGCCCGTATCGCGGTTTCGGGTCACGCTCGACGCTACAAGTTTTCCGCCGGCCGTGATATCCTGGAGTAACCTGCAACGCGCTCCGCTGGGATTCGGTCCCCAAGAGCTCGGAGTCGGTGAAGGCCCTCCCCGGCGGTAACAAGGTGCTGACGACCTTGGCTCAGCGTGACCGTTGCCTCTCCGACACGGGTCGGTATCCCTCCTGCAGTCCCACCGCCAGACACCCACCATGCCGCGCTACCTTGCCGTCGAATGGGACCAGCAACACGTCCGCTTCGCGGTCGTGACCTCCGGTCGTGCGCAGGTCAAAGTGGCCCACGCGGTCACGGTACCGTTGCCACCGACCGGCGACGACAGAGAAGCGCGGTCTAGTGAGGCCATCGGCAAGAAGCTCGGCGCGGCACTTGCCGCGCACGGCGTATCGATCAAACGCGCAATCGTCTGCGTCGGACGAGCAACGGTCGAAATCCAACGTCTCACCCTGCCGCCCTGTCCCGACGAAGACTTACCAGACTTGGTACGCAACCAGGCCATGCGTGAACTAAGCTCGGCGGGAGACAGCTCGATCATCGACTATGTCCCCCTGGGCCACGATCCCAGCCAGCCGCGACGGGTGATCGCTGCGGCAATGACCGCCAGCGAACATCGGTTCGTGCAAGAAGTGTGTGAACATGCGGGACTGACACCTCGACAGCTCGTATTGCGGCCATACGCAACGGCCTCCCGCTTTCTGGCAGCCGAAGTGACGGAACCGGGAGCGTGCATGCTGGTCGACGTCAGTGGCCACGAAGCCGAACTCGTCGTACTCGATGGGCCACATGCCGTATTCACTCGGGCGATTCTGCTCCCGGCCGACAGTGTGCGTGACGCGCTGCTCGATCCGTTGTTGCCGGAGATTTCGCGCACGATCATGGCGGTTCAAAATCAGGCGGACATTGAATCAGTCGAGCGTGTGTTTGTATCTGGCGAGACGGAGCACCACAAGTCGCTGCTTGACCAGATTCGTGCGGAATTGGAGATACCGGCCGAGGTGTTCGACCCGTTCGCCGATCTCAGCGTGGCCCCCTCGACCGAGGTCGAACGCGCCGGTCAACCGGGGCGATTCACGGCGCTATTGGGAGCGCTCTACGACGAAGCTCGCGGTACGGCACCGTCGATCGACTTTGCCAACCCGCGACGCAGACCGGCCGCGCCAAATCGCCGTCGACAGGTGCTCACCTCTCTGGCTGTGGCCGCGGCAGCCGTTGCCGCATTTTTCTATTATGCCTACCAGCACGACGCCAAACTCGAAAAGCAGTATTTGCGGCTCAAGGACGAAGCCACGGTGCGCGCCAAGGCGGCCGAAACCGCCGACCAAATGGTGGAAAGTGTCGCCGAGATCGAGGCTTGGACCGATGGCGACGTCAATTGGCTCGACGAATTCCGCGAATTGTCTGATCGGTTTCCGAATCGGCGCGATGCCGTGCTATCGCGGCTCACGATGCAGCGCGCCGCCGGCGGCGGCGTGATGGTGCTTGAAGGATTGGTAAGGGCACCGGCAATTGTCGGCCGAATGGAAGAATCGCTTCGCGACGACTATCACAAGGTCAACAGCGACAATCTGCAGGAAAAGGCGGTCAACGGTTCCTACGCTTGGCAGTTCGACACCGAAGTGTCCGTGGCCAAACGAGACAAGACGGAGTACGCCTCGGTAACGCCTCCAGCAACGACGGACGACACGATTCGGCCGTCGATACCGGCGACGACGGCGCCCGCTTCCCCGACAAGCAACGTCGCCGCCGCTGCATCCGGAAGCAGCACGACGGCGGACGGCACACAGCGCGGTGTCGAAGTCCCTACGAACACGGTGCGCGAGTGATCGGCCATGCAAACTCGTGAAAAAATCTTGGCCGCCACCGTAGGTGCACTGGCGCTGTGGTTTGTCGGTGACTGGGTGTGGGGCGCTGCCGTGCGCAGCCGCGAAGAGTATTGGGCGAAGCGCATCAAGGCCGTCCAAAGCAAGATCGACGACTACGACGAAGCGATCAGCCACGGTCGCAAGGCTGGTGAAAAACTGGCCCAATGGCGCAAACAGTCACTCCCCTCGGATGTGGAGAAGGCGCGGGCTGCCTATCAGAAGTGGCTCCTCGACGTGGCCAACCGTCGGTTTGATGAAAAGGCCACGGTGACCTTCGGCGAGGCCGTTGGCAAGAGCGGGGCATACCACCGCCTACCCGTCACGGTGCGCGGCCGCGGCACGCTCGGTCAACTCACCGCCGTGCTCCACGAGTTTTACCGCGCCGTGCACTTGCACCAGATCAACCGGCTTAACATTGCCCCAGTACCGAACACCGAGCAACTCGACATCACCCTCGGAATTGAAGCTTTGATCCTCCCCGACGCCGAGCAGACCGATGAGCTGGCCGTGGGACGCTCTACCCGGCTGGCCTCGGACCGGCTCGCCGACTATCGCGTGATCCCACAACGCAACCTGTTCGGGGACGGCGGCATCGGTTTCGATCCGGCCGACTTCACCTTTCTCACGGGCATCAATGGCATCAATGACGTGCAAGAAGCCTGGTTCACGATCCGCACCACAGGTGAAGTGCTCAAATTGAAGATCGGACAACGCTTCGAAGTAGGCGATTTCCAAGGTATGGTTGCTGAGATTGCCCAGCGCGACGTCGTCATCGATTCGGAAGGGGAACGTTGGTTGCTCACGTTGGGCGAACATCTCAACCAAGCGACCGCATTGCCACCTGAGTATTAGCGCACGCACTGCCACGTTGCATTACCGACAAGCGGCACTGACGTGGGACACGGCGACGCGCTCTCGGCACAACTTGCGCGCGATGCCCAGAATCCAGCGAGAACTTGCAGCCATGAAATCACTGATGTTTGCCGCAACGCTCGTGGCGGCGACCGCTTGGGGGCTTTCCACCGTCTCGGCACAATCACCGGTAACTTCCACGCCTCAGCTCGGTGCCACGGCCGAGATTGGCGCGGGAGGCAACTCGGGCACCATCAGCGGTACCGAGCGATTTCTGCGCAGCAACCGTCGTCAAAGTGCGTTCGTTGGCTCTGACCTGCGCGAGGGACGGGGATTTATCGGACGCGGCGAGGCCCGAACTACTGCGCCGATTCGCTCGGCCGTCACCACCACGCCCGTTCCGCCCCGCCCCGATGTGAACCGGCAACTTCAACGCGCCGCCGTCGGGCGCGCCCGTGAACTGTATCGACCGCGGCTCGAGCTGGACTTCAGCGGCGATGACGACAGCGAGATAGCAACTCGGTGGGAGGTCGCTGACGACCTCAACCGCGTCATGGCGAGGACGATTGGGCAATCGGTTCAAGTCCACCTGGAGGGAGAGACGGCCGTATTGCAAGGGACGGTTGGCTCGAATCAATCCCGGGCGCTCGCTGAACGTCTCGTCCGGATTGCACCGAGGGTCTGGGACGTGCGGAATGAGCTTGAGGTCGCCGCCGCTGCTCCTGCTGCTGTTGCGCCGCTTGCGCCCTCTGTTGAGCCAGTTCCCACACCGACGGCAGGGAACTGACCGGCGCTTCATATGGGGATGCTACGGACGTCACCGATGCCGGGTGGTCCCCAATAGGCTGTTGCATTGGGAACACCGCACCACTCGATCCGCTAAAGCCAGCTTCAGCCGGGTTGACTGCGAATGAATGAGACGGTCCGGCGTCGATACCTGTCGCTGGGTGTGCGACGGACGCCCCGGGCGGAAGCAGTTGGTGTAGCGGCGTGGAAACGTCGATCGTGTCCACCGTCATGCGACGACGCTGGGGAACACGTTCGCTCCGCGTGACCACGGATTCCGCAACCCCCGGCGCAGCGGAGTTGGCTTGATCGAAACTGACCTGCACGTTATTGCCGGCGCCGGACGGCGCCCCAACCTGTTGGACGGTGGCACTCGAGTCGACGACCGGTGCCGTTCCCGGCAACAGGTGGCGTGACATCTCCGAGATCGAGATCGCGCCGGTGTCCGACTCGAACCGCGCGAGCAGGCTGATCTTCTTTCGTTCGCCGCCGACTTCATCCCAAGGAATCCAGACGCTGTAGGAATGGCCCAGGTCGGTCTTACCGTAAAGCTTTTTGAGCTGTTCCGGCGTGAACACGAATTTGCGATCCGGAATGTTCGTGACGGCGCCTTCGTCCGACTCGTCGTACGCGTAAATTGTCAGGTTACCGCTGACGGCAACCTGTTCGCCGCCCGGATGGTCGAAAAACATCACACGGCCGCCAAAGCCTCGCACTGGCACCTGACCCACGGTGTTCAGCACCGTGTCCGTCCAGATAACGACGATGCTGCCGGGGTCTTGCGGGGTGGGTTCGCCCGTAAGCCAGGCGAACTCGTCCGCCAGCTTGCCGCCCTTATCTGTTCCTGCGCAGCCGCCCAATACAAGCAGCGCCAGCCAGCAAATCAGCGTGCGTATGAACGTCGTGTGGTGTTTCATCGGTGACATCAATCTTTGCTTACGAAGTTTTTGCCGTGGGTCACTCGAGCGGCCACCGTCATCGCACCGTTGCTGTCGTCGGGACGGACGCCATCGCCGTCGGTTGTGACGGTGCCTGCATCGTCACGCTGGCTGCCGTCGGCCAGTGATTACCTGCGACGGCAGGCGGGGGCGGCTGCATCGCCATGCCGGGTACATAACGAACTGGCGTCACACCGACGGCAGGAGCCGCGACGTAAGGAGGCGCACCTCCAGCCACGACCGTCGGCGGCGTCACCGGCACTGGGCTAGTGGTCGCGGATAGCGGGGCAATCCCCCCCATTGGATGTTGCCCGTTCGCCAGCGGTGCGTTCATGACCGTCGGTGGGTTCGGCACCGCGGCGTATTGCGGCAGCGTGCCCGGCGCGACGGCCGATATTGATGCTCGTGACGGCCCATGTACCGCCGGCCCCTCACCTTCCCCGGGCAGCGGCATCATCGGACCGGGAGGCAACGCCTCGCCTGGACCCGCCTTTGGCCTACTGTCCAGAATTCCCCGCGGATTGTCGACCGGATAGATCACCTCGGGGTCAGGACCGTCGAATCGTTGGATGTCGGTTCCGTAAATGCCAGTATCACCGTGAATGCGTTGCACATCGGCCAGACACCAGCTCAATCGCGAGGCTTCTTCTTGCTTGATCCGTTCCATGTCGTCCTCGTTGCGGACGACCCGCGGCGTGAGCACGATCAACAACTCGGTCCGGATTTTGGAATCCATGTCGTAACGGAACAAATGCCCCAGGATCGGAATGTCCGACAGGTACGGAACTCGGCGGTTGATATTCCGCTTGCTCTCGGTGATCAACCCGCCCAACACGATCGTCTGGCCGTCGGCGGCACTCACCGTCGTCTGCGCGTCGATGATGTCGATCCGCGGTGCGAGCACCTGGTCGCCGGCCAGGTTGACGAAGATCGGAATACCGTCTTCAATCGGTCCAAGTTCCGACTTCTGGGCGTCGATCTCCATCACGATCATGCCATCGGGGTTGATACGTGGCGTGACTCCCAGGATCAGACCTACGTCGACAAGCTGGACGACGTTGTTTTGCCCGAAGTTCGTGGTGACGACGTCGGTGATGTAGGGAACGCGCTGCCCCACTTGCACGAATGCCGGCTGGTTGTCCAACGTCGTGACCTGCGGTCGGCTGAGGATTTCGAGCCGGCGATTGTCGCTCAGTGCTCGCAGCAGCACGCTGATGCTCTCGTTGCTGGCCGACAGCACAAGGCCACCGAAACCGAGTTCACTGTTCACTCGTCCCACGGCAAACGACGAAAGCGCCTGCCCGGCGAGGTCACCTGCGGTTGCCAGCGCCGACTCGCTACCACTGTTGCCCAACGGATTGTTGTTGAAATCGAAGCCGGGATCGTTCGATGCCGAGACGATCTGCTGTTGGGTCGTGGTGATGACACCCTGGTCAGTCGAAAGCGCGTTGGTTGTCGTCACCGTCTCAATGTTGCTGAGCAGGCTGCGGTCAAAGAGGACCGAATCCTGCAGGCCCAATTCGACGCCGAATTCCTCGATGTTGCCGAGTTCGACTTCAGCGATCAACACCTGAATCACGACCTGAGGCGGCTGGGCGTCGAGCTCCTTGACCAGGTCCATGATGCGGGTGAAGAAGCGATCGGAGGCGCTGATAATCAAGCTGTTGCTGATCGGTTCAGGCACCACGATCACCTCACGCTCGATCAGCTCGTAAACGTTTTCCGTGCCCGCCGAAGCTTGCGTGAGCACCCGCTCGCTGCGCAATAATTCGTTGACCGAAACGGCCACGTCGAGCGCCGGGGCGTTGCGTAGGCGATAGACTTCGGCGCGCCGTTCATCAACATCGCTTTCGTCGAGACGTAGAAGGATCGCCTCGACGATGCGCAGTTCGCCCGCCGATCCACTGGCGATGATCGAGTTCGTCCGCTGGTCGACCGAAAAACGCAACGGCGCCAGCGAAGCCTCGTCGGGGGCCACGGCCAACTGCGGCCCGGTGGTCTGTCCTCCCAGCAGCGTTTGCAGCATCAGCACGAGACTTCGCGCATCACCATTGACGATGCGAAACACCTTGAGCTGCGCCATGGACGACGGCAATGCATCTAGCTGGGCGATCAACGCGACGATGAGTTCCATGCTCTCGGCCGGCGCCGAAACGAGCAACGTGTTGGTGTGAGGGTCGGGAGTGATGCGAACGTCGCTAAGCATGCCTGACTCGACGAGTCTGCGGCCCTGGGCGTCGAGCGTAAGAATTTCCAAGACCGTGGATTTGCCGGCCCCCTGCCCGCTGCTGCCGACGGCGGCGATGGCCTGTTGCAGAATCGGGCCCACGTCCGCCGCCAATGCATTGTTGAGCCTAATCGCGCGAATCTGATTCACGACGTCGCTGCCGGGCGTGTCGATCCTTGCCACGAGCAATGCGACTTCCTGCATGTCTCGCGGACCGGCCTGGACGATCAAAGCGTTCGAGCGCGTGTCGGCCGTAATCACGACCTTTGTCCCCAAGCCTTGGCGATTTGCAAAAAACTGCGAAATCGTCTGTTGGGCACCCGCCGCTTGCGCATACTTGAGTCGGAACACCTGCAGCTGCGCCTGGGGGTCCACGGGTTGGTCCAGCCGCGCGAACAGGTCCAACATCGCGTCCATCGCTTCGCCCCAACCGATCACGAGCATGGCGTTCGGTTTATTCAGCGAGTAAACGCTGGCGCGGCCTTGGCGGCCGACGAGAAAATCAGTTCGGACCTGCGCGATCACTTGCCCCAGTGGATCGCTGGACGCGTGTTTTAGTTCGTACACCTCGATCCTTGGTACGTTTTCAGCGCTGATACGTTCGATCTCCTGAATGATCTCGATCAGTTCTGCAACGTCGCTGTCCGATCCCCGCAAGATGACAACGTCGAGGTCGGGAAGCATTTCGATGTCGACGTCATCGCCCAGTTCGCGAATGCGTTCGGCCGTTTCCGCGTCGATTCCCTCTAACGTCTCCTCGCCGCCACCACCCGGCGAAGGCGCCGCTTCCTGAAACAGCATACTCACGAAACGAATGCCGCCGGTGGTGCCGTTGTCTCCAAACTGGGCCGGCTGCACAGCGCGTTGCCGACCATGCTGGGCCCCTCCCTCGACGGCCGATGTTCCTGGAGCGTCGGCGTCGCTCTTGGGAGCAACCACCGGTGCCAGATCACCGCGGTAGGCACGAAACGCTTCCTGCAGCTTGACCGGGTCCGCGCGCCGAAGTGGCACGATACGCGTCACCGCTTCGGTGTCGCCTCGGGGACGATCCAACACGGCAACGACACGGGCCATTTCCCCCACGAGTGCGTGGCTTCCCTGTAAAGAGACCTGGGCCAAGCCGTCGTTGATGCCGATTTGCAGACGACGACCGTCGTTGCCGCTGAGGATGTATCCGCGCAATCCTCCGCTGACCAACGGCATCTTGGCCAAACGGGACCCAAACATTCCCACGAGGGATTGCTCGAACTGGCCCACCGTGATCGTGCGCAGTTCGACGAACTGCGTTGTCGCGTCGCCCATTGTGGGTCCCGCCGGCGACTGTGGCCTCAGCGGCAGGGGAACCGCCCGCAGCAGGGTGCCCATCTCCTGCAGCACGGCGGCGTGCTCCTGGGGAGTGGCAAAGAGCACCAACTGGCCGGCATGGTGGTCCGCCGAGACGCGGACGTCGGCGCGCCCGGAATACCGGCTACGGAGGTCATCGACCATTCGCTGCAGGTCCGTGCCATGGAACTCGTAGACGCGTAGCTCACCCCGCTCATTGGAACCGGTCGTTGGAGCGTGAGTGTCGGGTCGATCAATTGCCTCGACCAACTGCCTGGCCATTTCCTGAATCTCGTCGTTGCCACTGATCAGGACGTGATGGCGCTGTGCGTCAACGACGATCTCAACTGCTTCATCCCCACCGGCGAGCAACTGCTCCAAATGGTCGTGGACTTCATTGACGTCGGCGTGCCGCAGCGTATAGGTGCGGAACAGGCGCTCATCCTGTTGGCCGGCCTGACTCGACGACGGAGTAGAAACTATCAACGCCGTATACGTGGCAAGCGCCAGAATCATCACCGCCGCAGGCGTCATACCGCCACCCCGGGCGACCGACGGTCGGATCGCCAGCAAACGAGCAGTCTTCGGATTTGATAGCATAGGAGACATGTCGTGGGCGCAAATTCTGTGTAACCGGCAAACCTTGCCCGGGACACATATTCGGTAGAACCGATGCAACTCTCCAGTCTTTTGTCCGTGGGGATGCAATTCGGGACGGTGTTCGCGGCGACAACCGATCCCCCGGGGTGAGACACGTGGAGCGCCACTCCCCCATTTTGCGCAGTCGCCGGTTACCATCCCCCCCACGTGGCGATTAATAGATGCCTGAATTAGATTGGTAGTAGCGGGCCTCGCAGCCCCGTCGCTAGCAGCAAGTCATTTCGTGTGGGTCGCTAGCACCTCCTGCCCGACAGCTCGACCACGCGTGGTCTACATGAAGATCAGTTCCATTCCTCAGCTGTACCGTAACGTTAATCGCGTTCGCGAGGTCGTCGGTGTACTGATCAAATACGGGCTGGCGGACTGGCTTAGTCACGTCGACATCGCGTTCCTTCGCGACCTCCTCAAGGACCAGGGAGGCGAACGGCTGGCGCGGCAGGGACGTGAAACCCGCATCCGCCTCGCGTTGGCCGAGTTGGGCCCGACGTTCATCAAGCTGGGCCAGATTCTCAGCACGCGTCCCGACCTGGTCGGAGTGTCGCTCGCCGACGAACTTCGCCAACTGCAGTCGAACACGCCGGCCGACCCGACCGAAGCGATACGCGCGATCATCGAGGGCGAGCTCGATTGTCCTTTGGCAGAGGTCTTTAGCGACTTCGATGACGTACCGCTAGCGAGCGCCTCGATTGGCCAGGTGCATCGCGCCCGGTTGCGCTGTGGGACCATGGTGGCGGTCAAAGTCCAGCATGAGGGCGTTCGTGAAAAGATCCGCGTCGACGTCGAGATTCTCGCCGGCTTTGCCGAGTTGGTCGACCAGCTGCCGGAGTTCAAGAACTACCGCCCCAAGGCCGTGGTGGACGAGTTTCGCCGGACGATCCACCATGAGCTCGACTTTTCTCGAGAGCTACGCCACGCCCAGCAGTTCGCCCGCAACCTTGCTGAGCTGCCTGGGGTACACATACCCCGCGTCTTTCCCGACTGTTCGACGAGCCGCGTGCTCACCATGGAGTACCTCGCCGGCATCAAGCTGGCGGACTCTGATCGTCTAAGGGCGGCCGGCTACGACCTCCAGGATTTGGCCCGTCGTGGTGCCGACCTCTACCTGCATATGATTTTCATCGACGGGCTCTATCACGCAGACCCGCATCCCGGCAACGTCCTCGTGCTCGACGGCGCCGTCATCGGCCTGCTGGATTTCGGGATGGTCGGACAGATCGATGAGCAGTTGCGGGAGGAGTTCGAAGAGGCGCTTTTTGCAATTATCACGCGCGACGCGGCCGCTCTGGCCTCGGTGATCACGCGACTGGGAGCGGTGCCGCCGAATCTCGATCGCTCTGCCTTGAGCGTCGAGGTGAGCGATTTTGTCGCCCACTACACGTCGCAACGCCTCGATGACCTTAACCTTTCGGAAGCGCTGAACGAGATGACGGAATTGATTCGGCGCTATCAGATCACCCTGCCGGCGCGTATCGCCATGCTGTTAAAAATGCTGGTGATGCTTGAAGGCACCGGGCGACACCTCCAGCCCGACTTCAACTTGGTCGAAGTCATTGCGCCGTATCAATCGCGGCTCGCCTGGGCGCGGCGATCCCCGGCGCGTATGCTGCGCAAATACCGCCGCATCTACACGGAGCTTGAGCACTTGATGCGGATCTTGCCGGGCGGATTGATCGAAATCGTCGAGCAGGTTCAGAGTGGCAAGTTCGACATTCACCTCGACCACCGCGGCTTGGAGCCATCCGTCAACCGCCTCGTGCTGGGGATGCTCTCCAGCGCGCTGTTTCTCGGGTCGTCGCTGATGTTGAGCCGCGACGTCGGCCCCGTGCTGGGCGGTCGTTGGTGCCCGTGGTTCCTCGACGGCACCTCGCTCCCCGGGCTGTTGGGGATCGTGCTCGCCTTCATGTTGGGGCTTCGGCTCATCCGGGCGATCAACAAGTCCGGACACCTCGATCGCAAGTAGCGCGGCAAGTCGGCGCGCCACCTCTCTTCTCCGCCGGCAAATCCGCAGAGATCACCTGTGCCGGTCACTTCTCAGAGAATTCCCTCATCGTTGGCTTCCATCAGCTGGGGCCGGGCGTCGAGCTTCACGCCATTGGCGATCAGCACGTTGTCGATGCGGTCTTCCAACGCGTCGAGGCATCGAAACAACTCGTCATGCAACGCATCCAAGTCCGAGAGTCGTATGGGCTCGCTGCTCATTGGGCGTGGTCGCTCGAGGTGCAAAGTGATGCTGCTGTCCATCCGCCGCGTCCACCAGCGGGCCGTTTATCGCCCCGCACACACGGCACTCACAGCAGATTCGATCGGCCCACGCGACGCGGACGATCACTTTGAACGACAGCCAATGAAAGACTTACCACGGCCCGTCACACTGGGAAGACTCGGGCGGGTTTGCGGCTGCCGTTATCCGTCCGCACCTTAAAGCCGACGCCTCGGATTGCCGGAGTGCGGGCCGCGGTCGGACGGTCACTCTCGCAATAGGAATAGTGCCAGCAGCGGCTACGCACGCTGTCAGCGTAGCCGCTGCTGGTTCAAGCCCGCTCGCACAACAGCCACTTTGTCCGATCAGGCCTGTTCGATTTTCACGGTCTTCGCTTTGGCCTCTTCCTTCTTCGGCAGCGTGACCGTCAGCACGCCGTCAGCGTAGTTGGCCGTCACGTGCTCTTCGTCGACCGTGATCGGCAGGGGCTCGATCCGGCGGAACCGACCCTCGAAACGCTCACGGCGATGATACGTGTCAGTCTCTTCCTTCTGCTCCTCTTCCCTGTGGCCGGTGATCCAAAGCGCACCGTCCTTCACTTCCACCTCCACGTTCTCGACCTTCATGCCCGGCAGATCCATGGTCACCTGCAAGGCGTCACCGGTCTCGACCACGTTTGAACGCGGTGTGAAGCCTTCCACACCTCCCATCCACTCCCCAGTTGGTCCGTAGAAACGATTCCAAAGATCCTCGACCTCTCTCTCGAATCGTGCCAGCGGTCCCCGAACTCCCTCACGATGAGGCACCAATGAACGGAACATCGTCGCACCTCCTCCGCCCCACGAACACACACTCTGCAACCCATCATGCCCCGTATTCATTACGTCGCGGAGAGCGCGGCCGTTCGACGAGCTTGGGAAAATGCCACACAGACACTCGCATTTCGTGCGAAGGCCAGTCCGTGTCAAAGCCGGTGTGCACGTCGGCCAAAAGCGGCGGCACTAAGTCGAATTCGCTCGTTTAGGCGCGCTGACGGGCCGCCCGCCGGCGGTCGACGTCTTTGAGGATCATCTTGCGGAGTCGCAGGAAGTTCGGAGTGACTTCGAGCAGTTCGTCGTCTTCGATGTATTCGAGCGCCGCTTCGAGTGACATTTCTCGCGGCGGTTTGAGCAGAATGTTGCGGTCGCTGCCGGCGGCCCGAATATTTGTGAGCTTCTTTTCTTTGGTCGGGTTGACCGACATGTCTTCGCCCCGGCTGTTCTCACCCACGATCATGCCTTCATAAATCACATCGCCCGGTGCGATAAACAGCTCTGCCCGTTCCTGCAGACCGTCGAGGCCAAACGCAACGGCCTGTCCGGCGGTCATCGATACCAAAACGCCATTCGCTCGGCCTGGTACTTCACCTTCCAGCGGTCGATACGCCTCGAACCGATGATGCACGATGGCCGTCCCTTGCGTGGCGTTCAAAAGCCGCGTTCGCAGGCCGATCAGCCCACGGGCCGGAATGCTGAACACGACACACGTGTACTCGTCGCGGCTGGCCATTTCGACGGTTTGACCGCGGCGCGCGCCGACGAGTTCCATCACTGGCCCCAACTTCTCCGGCGGAACTTCCACGACAAGACTCTCGAATGGCTCTTCGGCAACGCCGTTGTTGTGGTGGATGATCACGCGAGGCTTGCCGACGGAAAGCTCGAATCCCTCGCGGCGCATCGTCTCGATCAACACGGCCAGGTGCAGCACGCCGCGCCCCGAAACGTTAAAGCCGTCGCTGCCTTCGATCGGTTCCACGCGCAGCGCCACGTTTCGCTCGAGTTCGCGCTTGAGGCGGTCGGCCAGATGGCGCGTCGTCACGTACTTGCCGTCACGACCGGCCAATGGCGACGAATTGATGCTGAACACCATCTGAATCGTCGGTTCGTCAACTTCGACGCGCGGCAACGCGCGCCGCCGTTCTTGGTCGCTGAGCGTGTCACCGATTGACACTTCTTCGATGCCGACGACGGCCACGATGTCGCCTGCCGTGGCCTGCTCAACCGGGATACGTCCGAGTTTGTCGAAGACGTGAACCTCGCTGGCACGAACCGTCGGCGTCGAACCGTCGGCCTGTATGAGCGCCACTTGCTGGCCACGCCGCAACGCCCCCGAGTAGATGCGCCCGACTGCGATCCGACCCACGTAGTCCGACCAGTCGAGATTCGTCACCAACATTTGTAACGGACCGTCCGGGTCGGCCTCCGGTCCGGGTATCGCCCTAATCATGATGTCGAACAATGGCTGCATCGACTCGCCCGGCTCGTCCGGATCAAGCGTGGCATACCCCGCCTTGCTCGTTGCAAACAGGTGCGGAAAGTCGCCGATCGCGTCCTCCCCGCCGAGGTCCAACAGCAGGTCGAACGTCTCTTCGAGCACCTCGTGCGGTCGTGCGTCCGGCCGGTCGATCTTGTTGACGACCACGACCGGCTGCAGCCCACACTCCAGGGCCTTGGACAACACGAAGCGGGTCTGCGGCATGGGCCCCTCGACCGCGTCGACCAACACGAGGGCCCCGTCCGCCATCCTCAACACACGTTCAACTTCGCCGCCGAAGTCCGCGTGGCCCGGCGTATCGATCAGGTTGATCTTCACGCTCTGGTAGTGGACGGCAATGTTTTTTGAAAGGATCGTGATCCCGCGCTCGCGCTCCAGGTCGTTGGAGTCGAGAATGCAGTCGCCGACCAACTGCCCGTCGCGGTATTCGCCACTCTGGCGAAGCAGGCAATCGACCAGCGTCGTCTTGCCGTGGTCGACATGGGCAATGATGGCAATATTCCGAATATCTTCTCGCCGTTGCATCGACGTGTTCCGTAGTCTGAAGAGCGTCTCGCTCAAGAAATGGGTAAACGCCTAAGTATACCGACTAGCGGCCCGGAGGCGAGTGGCCCAACCGGCGGGCAGCGCCAGCAGCTAGTGACGCCCCGGACGGCCCCGTGCCGGCCGAAAGTCCGTGCGGTCACAGGGCCGTTTCCCCCCGGCCATGGCCCAACGCCGCGGGCGGTGCGTGCCTGGAATCATCCCGGCGGGAAAGCTATTCTTTCTGGTCAGCGTAAACCGCCGGTGGCAATGTCTACCAACCGCCGGGTCGATGGGTACCCCAGAACCAATCGTCGGCCCCCAAGAGACACACGAGGAACGAATGACCGAGCTCAAACAGTGCGTGACGAATAGCGGGGATATGCCGGAACAGACGTTTGAATGGGGAAGTATCACGATTTTTTCGGATGAGAAGGTTTCGCCTGGCGCGGCTCAGACGTTGGGGATTTGCCGGATCCTGCCGGGACAACACAACCCCTTGCACTATCACCCCAACTGCGAAGAAGTGCTGCATGTGCTTTCAGGTCAGGGACGGCACAGTTTTAACGACGACAGCATCGACCTTGGCGTCGGCTCGACCATCCGAATTCCAATCGGCGTGAAGCACAACCTGGCGAACACCGGTGACGAAACGCTCACATGTCTGATCTCGTTTTCTTCCGGAACGCGCGAGGCGGTCTTCCTCGAGTAGGGCCTGCAAGCGCACGACACCCACGTCGTCGGCTGGTCGCACGGTAAACGGTAACGCCCAAGCGATGGAGGCCAACGCGCATCCGCGTCCCTCGCCATTTCTGCTCCGACACCGCACTTCCTTTTGCCACAAACTCTGGCCGCAACCGGAAACCATGGATCACTGGATGAGGTGGGGAAAACTGCTCTCGCTCGTGTGCATCACCGTGGTGGTGGTAGCGTTCGTGGCTCACGATCGCAAACGGGTCGGCGTTTGGATCGTGGAGTCAGAGCAATGGATTGCAACCCTGGGGTTTTGGGGCCCATTTGTGTTCGCGTTTTTTTTTGTCGTCATGACGCTATTGTTCGCTCCCGATTCGATGCTAAGCGCCGTCGCTGGTGCGATGTTCGGCCCCGTCGAGGGAACCGTCATTGTAGCGATCGGTTCGCTCATCGCGCAAAGCCTCGCGTTTACGATCTCGCGTCGGCTGCTACAGGCGCGCGTGGTCCGAATGGTGCAGCGCCGCCCCAAACTGGCCGCGATCCGCCGGGCTGCCGACCGCCAGGGCCTGCGCTTGCAGACGCTACTGCGGCTCGCCCCCATCAATCAAGTGGCGATCAGCCACGTATTGGGCACGACCGGCACGAGCTATCGCGTCTTCATGTTGGCCTGTCTCTGCATCGTGCCGACCTTGTTTGTCCAAGTCTACATTGGCTACACTGCCAAACACATGATCAAGGTAGCCGGCCAGGTCAGCGACCACTCGCCCCTGCAGACGGTCGGGATTGTCGCGGGACTCGTCGCTTCGCTGTTAGTGCTGGTCACGGTGGCGCAATTGGCCCGACGGGCGCTCGCTGAGGCCGAAGCCGAGGCATGACTGCGGCGTCGCCGAACTTCCTTCAACTGCTTCGTTGTATCTCTTTCACTGTGTTTAGTTCACGCACTGTATCTCGTTCACTGTCACGGCTCGGAGCACAACCGACGATGGCTCACCACTCCAATCATCCGCAACATCATGAGAAACACTCGCACGACAAGCAGGCCAAGGGCACGCAATTGCACAAGGACTGGCGGACCTGGACTGTTGTCGTGCTCATGCTCGCCGCCATGGCCGTCTACGTGTTGAGCCTCGACGAGTCGATCGGTCCGGAAGGCGAAGCGCAACCGGCCATGGAGAGCCCGGCCGCCGAGTAAGTGGCCGTCCCCTGTGAACTGCAACTCGTATCCGCCGCAAAACAGCCGCGCCGCTGACCATCGTGTCGAATGATCGACGGCGGTCCACGAGCCGGCCGTCATGATGTCAGTCAAATACGTGCCCGTGCTCGTAGCGTTCGTCACTGCCGGCCGCTTCAGTGAGCGAGGCCACGTTCTGTTTGGTGAAAAAACCTTCGAAGTCGTGGCAGCGTTCGACGTATTCCGTGATCAGCAGTGAATACTTTGAATGCTTGGAAAAGATCTGCTTCAGGTCCGGATCGTCCTGACATTCCCCTACGACGTGTGCAAGGAACGGCACTCCCAGACGCGCCAGTTCGCCCACCACGTAGTCGACGTTTTTTTGCCCCGACGGATGGTCGCCGTCTACAACTTCGTATGCCACGTGATGCATGCGCCGGCCGTAATTCCGCACAAAATCCTCGGTCGGCATCGGCAAATCTTCAAATGAGTTGACAAACGACGGTGTGTTGTTCGCCGTAAATACCTTGGCGGGCGACTCCTTGTCGTCCTCGACGTTGTCATTGCGGTTGACGTTCGTCGATGAATTCATGTCGGCAATGTTGTACGCGCCCCAGAAGTAGTAGTTCGACATCGTCAGGAATTCGAGAATCGCGTCCTCCCGCTCGCCAGCCAGGATACGGGTCGCCATGTGGTCGACGCCGCTGAGTAGTTCGTGCAGCCCGCGATCCCGCCCCAGCGCGTCCTGAGCTTCGAGACTCGCCAGTTGCTCGCTGGTGAGATGAAACCGTTGTCCGAGCCGTAGCGAGTCGAAGTCATCCATGTCGAAACTCGTATAGCCAATCCGATTGTACGTGAAATCCGACGGGCAACTGAACGTGAAATGGTCGTTGGCATAGAACGAATTGTCCACTTCGTCGGGATAGTGGAAGCGAATGTTGTGCGACTCGAGAATGCCGCGAGTTTCCTCGACGTCCGTCGTGTGCATAATCTCGCCGACGTAGCGCGCGTTCGACTTCGCCCGCGCCAGGGGATACATCATATTGAAGCGCTTGATTTCGTCCTCGTAGGTCGGGCTCAAGGGCTCGAGCAGGAAGAACCTGGGAAACCGCGGCTCTGACTGCAGGATATAGATCTTGTGCGTGTCGCTCATGTACGACGCAACCAGACGATACGGGGTCATCAGATAAAGTTCTTCGAGATAGCCAAGCGCGTCGCCGGTTTCGACGTGTACGACCAAGCCACGAATCTTCCCCAGCAGTTGATCGAGCCCGGACGACGCGCGTCGCTCATAGATTTTCAACCGATACGTATTGAAGAAGTCCGAGTTTTTCTTATCGCCCACCGGTTCGTACTTATTGATGTCGATTCCCATCGCAAATTCCCAAAGGTTCGGAGTTAATCCAACGATTCGGAGTTAAGAACGCAGCCGCTACCCCTGAATCGAGGCACACTGCGCGACTCTACGAACGACGCAGTCGGACGGGCCAGTATTTCGGTTCCCACATCGTAGCATCAACGGCCCGTTCCAGGTCGTCTCGGGACGTCGCGCTGGCGACGCCTTGCCTCTGGGCCTCGAGGCCGACGGCAATCGCAATGTGTCGGGCGCACTTTCGCAGGTCCTTCAGTGCCGGCAGTAGCGGCGCAGTGGGATCGTGTAGCGCAGGAGAACGTTCCTGCAGGGCAATCGCCGCGGCCATGAACATTTCATCAGTCACCCGTGACGCTCCCGCGGCGCGAACGCCCAGCCCCATCGCGGGGAAAATGTAGCTGTTGTTGCACTGCGCGATCGGAATGTTCCGGCCGTCAAATGGCACAGCAGCGAAAGGGCTTCCCGTGGCGACAAGCGCCCGGCCAGCCGTCCATCGCACGACGTCCTGCGGCACTGCTTCGCAGCGCGAAGTCGGATTGGAAAGCGGGAAGACGATCGGCCGATCGACGTGCCCCGCCATGTCGCGAATAATCCGTTCGGTGAAAACGCCGGGTTGTCCGGTCGCGCCGATCAGGACCGTCGGATGCACGTTCAACACGGTATCCTCGAAACTGACTTCGTCTCCCGTGGCGCGATTCCATTCGGAGATCTCCCCGGCGGTTCGCTGAAACGGCACCTTATACGGGGCCAAGTCGTCACGTCCGTCATGGATGAGGCCGTGGCTGTCGACGACGTAGAATCGCTTACGGGCGTCTTCCGGCGACATTCCCTGACGGATCATCGCCGCCAAGAGTTGATTGCTGATACCGATTCCGGCCGACCCGGCGCCGAGCATCACAATCCGCTGGTCGCACAACTTCTGACCGATCGAGGCAACGGCGGCCAGCACTGTCCCGGTTGCCACGGCGGCCGTCCCCTGAATGTCATCGTTGAACGTCAAGAGCCGGTCTCGATAGCGCCCGAGGATCGTCGAGGCATTGCGCGAGGCAAAGTCCTCCCACTGCAGCAACACACCGGGGAATCGCCGCATGACACCTTCGACAAACGCCTCGATGAACTTGTCGTACTCAGGTCCGCTCACGCGCTCGTGGCGCCAACCGATGTACGTCGGATCGCCGAGACGCTCCTTGTTGTTCGTACCCACGTCCAACATGATCGGCAGTGTTTTTTCTGGATCGATGCCGCCAATGGCCGTGTAGAGCGACAATTTGCCGATGGGGATACCCATGCCACCGGCGCCTTGATCGCCAAGCCCCAATATCCGCTCGGCGTCCGTGACCACGATCACCTCAACATCCGGCTGCACGCAGTTCGACAGAATCTCGTCGATGTCGTCCTTGTGAGGAAACGGAATAAAGAGCCCACGCGGACGCCGGTAGATATGGCTAAAGCGTTCGCATGCTTCACCGACGGTCGGCGTGTAGATGATCGGCAGCACCTCGTCGATGTAGTCGACGGCAAACCGATAGAAAAGCGTTTCGTTCGCATCCTGCAGATTGCGCAGGTAGATGTGCTTTTCCAGATCCGTGGCGTGTTGAGTGAAGGCCTCATAGCAACGACCCAATTGCTCCGCAATGGTTTCGATCTCTGGCGGCAGCAAGCCAAGCAAACCGAGTTCCACGCGTTCTTCGGCGGTGAACGCGGTCCCCTTGTTCAGTAGCGGCTGCTCCAGCAGCGACTGCCCGCGCAACGAGGTTTCCAGCACTGTACCCTCCGTCGAAGAATGAACCTTGACTGCGTCTCGCATCTCATCACCAGGGCGTTTCGCGTGCCGCGACACTTTCCCGGCTAGTATATCGAATTGCTGATTCCAGGCCCCGTCACTCCTTCATGGGAAGTCGGCACACGAATGTCCGGGCGGCCGCGAATCAATCGAACCGGGGCGGGCGTCCATTGTTTCTGGCCACGTACCCGCCCCACTTCAGCAAGTTCTTGCTGCAGTCGTCGCGGTCAATCGCTACCTCGATCAGCGCGGGACCATGGTGGCCTAGGGCAGTCTTAACGGCTTCATCGAGTTCGGCACGAGTCGTGACGCTACAGCCCCAACCTTGGCCGTCTTCGGCGCTGAACACTTCCATTAATTGAGCGTACTTCCAGTTCTTGATCGTGTTGTACGGACCATCGTGGATCTCCACTTCGATCGTGTAACCGCCGTTGTTGATCAAAAAGATGATCGGCCGAACGCCGTAGCGGATCATTGTCGACACTTCCTGAGCCGTCAATTGAAACGAGCCGTCGCCGATGAGCGCGACCACCCGACGCGCCGGGGCCCCCAAGCAGTACCCCAGCGTGGCGCCGACCGACCAACCGATCGATCCGTATTGCATCTGAATCTCGAACGCAGCCCCGGCCGGCAGATGAAGTTGCATGCCGTTGAACCAGGAATCGCCGGTTTCGGCGACAACACAGCTCGTCCCGTCGAGCATCTTCTGGACGGCGGCAAACAACTGCTGCGTCGTGATTGGGCCGTCGGGTGAGTTCGGCGCGGCACGGCGCACGTCCTCTTCGATGCGGCGGTAGGCAATCACCGCTCCGTCGTTGCGCTCCAGTCGCGGCGCCAGCGCGCCGAGAAAGTCCGCCATGGCAACGTCGGTGTACGTCTGCTGAGGCATCGCCACGCTATGGGGATGCACCTGAATCATCTTCTTGTGATCGATCAACGACGAGTGCCCCGTCGTGGTGTAGTCCGTGAACATTGCGCCGGCGTACAGCCCCAGGTCTGCCGACTCAACGATTTCGCTGCAACCGGGCGATCCGACGGGTCCCCACGAGACGCCGATGTAGTTGGCGTGGTTTTCATCGAAAAACCCTTTGGCGTTCGGCATCACCGCCACGGCGTAGCCGGCTGCCTCGGCGACGTCGCAGAATGCCCGCTGTGCTCCCGACGACCGCAACTTCACGCCCGCCACCAGCACGGGCTTTGAGGCGGAGTTGAGCAACTCAGCGGCGTGGTCAACCGCGTCGCACAGGGCCTTCGAGTCACTCACCGGGTGATGACCGAACTCGCGACGGCTGGGCCGACTCACTGTGAGTCCGGCAATGTTGCAGGCAAACTCGATATACACCGGTTTGCGCAAGCTCAGTGCACTGGAAATGGCGTCGTCAACCTGCCGCGGACAGTCGGCCGGATTCGTCACTACTACGGCTTCAGCCGTCACACGGTCAAATATCTCCCGCTGATAGCCGTAGTCGATCTTGCCGAGCGTGTGGTGCAAGAGTTCGTATTCCGCCTCGGAATTCGTATTGGGGCCACCTGAGATCACGATCAATGGCAGGTCTTCTGCATAAGCACCGGCCACGGCGTTCAAAACGCTAAGCCCTCCGACGCTGAACGTGACCACGACGGCAGCTGCACCACCGGTGGCCCGCGCGTAACCGTCGGCCGCGTAGCCGGCGTTCAACTCGTTGCAGCACGAGACCATTTGCAGCGTCTCGTTCTTGAGCAGCTCATCAAGCAGGACTAGGTTATAGTCACCTGGAACGGTGAAATAGTGGCGCAGGCCAATCTGCTCAAGCCGCTTTGCCAGGTATGTGCCGACGGTCCAGGTATCGCTCCCGGCCATGCCAGACTCCTTTCTCGGGAAACGTCTGAAGCGCCCCAATCGTGTCCATTGCGTCGGCGAACCGCCGAAAGCCGGGAAATCGCCTCACTGGCGGCTGGCGGACCGGTGGCAGCCCACCGACCACCGTCGTTTGTCCGACGCGGGCGAGTGTAACGTTCGGGCGGGGCCCAGGCAAACCGCTTCCCCTCCTGCCGACATCGGCGCAACTCGGTGACCGGCATGAGGCGATTACGTTCGCTCACCCAGACAAAGAAAACCGCCCACGAAATCCCGGCACCTCAATCGTCGCGAAACTACGGCAAAAGTGCGCTGAGAACAACGTGCACCGGGTCGAAGATGGCACCACTCAATGTCGGTCGTCAGCGCGCGTCTCGCTTCGCCCCATGCACTTGTTTGAGCACCCGCCTAATGGCCAGGCTGAATCGCCAGTCGTCCTGCACTTCGCCGCTGGCCTCCTCGGTTGCCGTGAACTCGTCTTCGATTGCCGCATCGACGAGAGCCGGTTGTTGCGCCGCGGCCACTCCGGATTCGCTGGATGATGCGACTCCAATTGGCGCAGGCGGCAACGAATCCTCGAAATGACTGGCCCACAAAAGGTAGTCGAGCCCGTTAACGACGCCGTCGTTGTTGAAATCGCCGTTAACCGGCGCGCCGGGAAGGAATTCGGCCGGGTCGTCATCAAAGTGGACAGCCCAGACGAGATAGTCGAGGCCATTGACAACGCCGTCGAGGTCACCGTCGCCCGGCAGCGGCGTAACCGAGGCATATTCAAACGCCCCGATATCAACGCGCGCGACCGAATCGCCGTTGCCATCGACGACGCGATAATACCCCCGCTGATCGGTGAAGGAAGGCGACGTCAGCGCCGGATCGCCCGCATCGATGGCCGGACTGCCTGGCAATAAGGCATGCGTGGGAGTCGGGCCGCCGTTGTCCGTCAGCGGCCCCAGTTTGGGATCAATCACGCCGGTCTGGTCACCCGGTTCAGTGAACGCGCTCACACCACTTCCGCCACCAACGACGTTGTATCCATGTGACTGCAACAGGTTCGCATAGTCGTTGAGATTGGCGGCCACGTCGTCCCCCAAGTTGCCGGAGATGATCGAGCCACGAAGTTCGCTGACGGCGTCAGGGGCGCCGACGTTGTCGATCCCGGCTCCCGATCCGGCT
>JAGQPT010000608.1 GCA_020426575.1 Planctomycetales bacterium | reverse complement strand
GATGTCTTCGGGCGCTTCGATCAGCATCTGCATCAGCGCCGGCCCGAGCAGCTTCCCTTGTGTGTCGATGCGCAAACTACCGCTGGCCCCGCCGGCAAGTGCATCGCGGAGCACGAAGTTCAGCGCCCCGATGCGGGGTAGCTCGTATCGCTCGATCCCCGTGATCGGCAGGCCGCTGAAATAACTCCGTAGCCGCTCGGGCGTGAGACACCGGCACAGGTGGCCGTAGCCGGCGGCGTTGTGCGCGATCACAGCGACGTTGGCGTGATTCCCCTTGTCACCGCTACGTGCCGTGGCGATGTTGCCGAGCCGTATCATCGCGTCCGCGCTCATGCGTCGACCTCGGCGTTAGGCGACAACACACTGGCCCATTCGTCGGCCGACTTCACCGTCACGGCCGGTTCAATGCACGACTTGGCAATCAGCGTCGGCCAGTAGGCGAACATCGACCGCACCTTTGGCCGCCCCGAGGCATAACCGGCAAGCCCCGCCGGGCCGCTAGTGATCAGCGGGGCAATCTCTCGGGCGAACCGCTCGACGACCTCTCGCGACGGATCGTGCGCCGAGACGCGCAGCACCACTTCGTTCGGATCGTGATGTGTCGCGGCCACGCCGGCCGCCGTGCCGTCGCCCAGTGTTTCGACGTGCCAGCGTGCCGGCCGAGCGCCTTGCGCCGTCAGTCGCTCGTGGATGATCGCTGCCGCCGCGCGTGCCCGTTCGGTGCAGTCTTCGCCCCAGACGAGCAACTCGCCCGTCGTGGCAAAGCCGTCTTCGTAGACGAGCGACACCTTGTAGTCGTCGGGGGCGGGGCGTCCGCCGGCGCCGGCGAGGTGCACGCGGCCGTCACCCTGGTCGCGAATCTCGACTTCGCTGAGGTCGAGCACGACGTCCGGCGTGAGATATACCGCGGGATCTCCAATCTCGTAGAGCAACTGCGCGGCCACCGTTTCGCGATCGACAACTCCGCCGCTACCGTCAGGCTTGGTGATCGTCACGCTGCCGCCGGCGGTCAACTCGGCGATGGGATAGCCAACGTTGGCCAGATCGATGTCGCGCCAACGGTCGAGATACCCACCAGTGACCTGGGCGCCGCACTCGATCAGGTGCCCGGCGAGTGTCGCCGCCGCCAGACTTGGCCAATCGTCCCAGCCCCAGCTGAACTCGTGCATCGCTGGACCAACGACCAGCGAGGCGTCGGCAACGCGGCCCGTGACCACGATGTCCGCTCCCGCGGCCAGCGCCCGGGCGATTGGTTCGGCGCCGAGATACGCACTCGCGCACACGACCTCGTTGGCCGGCAGCGAAAACGGCTCGCCGGAGTCGAGATGTGCGAGCGTGTGGCCGCTCTGTCGAAGTTGGTCGATGCGGCCACTGAGGTCATCCCCCTCGACGATGCCCAGCCGCAGACGCCCCAGGCCGGCACTGGCGAGCAGCCGAGCGGCCGCCTGAATGCAACCGCGGGTGTTCAGTCCGCCGGCGTTGGTGACAATGCGAGTCGTGCGGCCCGATTGTAGTTCGGGAATCAGGTCACCCAGCACCTCGACGAAGTCGCGGGCATAGCCCAACGCCGGGTCGCGACGACGCTGCCGCGCCAGGATCGCCAGCGTGAGTTCGGCGAGGTATTCAAGCGTCAGATAGTCGAGTTCACCCGTGGCCAGCAAGCGGGACGGAACCGTCATCTGGTCGCCGAGAAAGCCGGCGGCGTTGCCGATGCGAATGGTGTGCGACGTGCTCGTCATCGTTTCACGTTCGTCGAGTCGCTGTTTTCACACGTACGTCCCAGCCACGCGACGGTTGTGCGTGTTCACCGGATACCGCGCTGCCTGTCACACCTGGTACACGCCGGTGCGAAACGGTTCGTCGTCCGCGTGCCGCGTGGCGACTTCCAAGGCCGTGATCAACACGCGGCGCGTCTCGTCCGGTGCGATAATGGCGTCGAACCAGCCGCGGGCCGCCCCGTAGCGGACGTCCATCTGCTCTTCGTAGTCGCGCTGGATGCGCTCCCGCAGTGCATCGAGTTCGGATTGGTCGAGTTGTTCGCCACGTCGCCGCAGACTGGCCACGGTGATGTCCAGCAGTGTCGCCGTGGCCTGTTCACCCCCCATCACGGCACAGCGGGCCGACGGCCAGCCGAAGATGAACCGTGGATCGTAGGCTTTGCCACACATGGCGTAGTTGCCGGCGCCGAACGAGCCGCCGGTCACCACGGTCAGCTTCGGTACACGCGAATTGGCGATGGCGTTGACCAGCTTGGCGCCGGCCTTGATGATCCCGTTCTGCTCGCTGTCGCGGCCCACCATGAAGCCATTGACGTCCTGCAGAAACACCAGCGGCAGCCACTCCTGGTTGCAGTT
>JAGQPT010000607.1 GCA_020426575.1 Planctomycetales bacterium | reverse complement strand
GAACCGGCGGGGGTCGGTGCACTGGAACTGGCGCTGCGGCGGCTTCGCGATAAACTCGCAGCAGAGGGGCTCTTCGATCCGGCGCACAAACAGCCCCTGCCGCGCGTCCCGCGCACCATCGCCGTCGTCACCAGTCCGACCGGCGCGGCGGTGCGCGACTTCCTCCAGGTGCTGAGCCGCCGTTGGCGCAACGTCCGCGTGATCGTCGTGCCGGTACGGGTGCAGGGGGAAGGCGCCGCCGCGGAAATTGCCGCCGCCATCGCCCAGGTTAACGCGCTGGCGACCGAGGTCGACTGCCTGGTGGTCACCCGCGGCGGTGGCAGCCTCGAAGACCTCTGGGCATTCAACGAGGAAGCGGTTGTGCGGGCGATTTTTGCCTCGCGCATACCGGTCGTCTCGGCCGTGGGGCACGAGATCGACGTCACGCTGTCGGACCTGGTGGCCGATGTCCGGGCGCTGACGCCGAGCGAGGCCGCCGAACGGGTCGTGCCGTCGGTCGAAGAGGTCACGGCGTCGGTCCGGCAACTGCAGCGACGTCTCGCTGGCGCCCTGAAGCTAAGGTCGACATCGGCGCGGTCGCGCTACGAAGCACTCGCCGCCCATCGCGTCTTCCGCCGTCCGCTGGAACGTGTGCACCAGCTCGCGCAACGGCTGGATGAACTCGCGCTGCGGAGCGACCGGGCGGTGGACCGCCGCGTCGGCGACGCACGTCGCCGCGCCGAACGGCTCGGCATGGCGCTCGACGCGCTGAGCCCACTGGCCGTGCTACAGCGGGGTTACACGCTCACCGAGCAGAGCGACACCGGGCGGCTAGTCCGCCGCGTGGGCGAACTTGCCGTCGGTGACGAGATCACGACCCGACTGCGCGACGGCACGGCCCTCAGCCGCGTGGAACGCGTCGACGCCGACGCGTGACCAACGCACCGGTGAGCGTCAACAAAGCGCAGCCCAGCGAGCCCGGCTCCGGCACCAGCCGCAGCGTGGCTGTCACCGGGAAGTGATCCGACGGATAGCTGCCGTCGAAGCTCGTCCGCACGATCGTGGCATCCTCGGCGACAAAGGCGTCACTGTGCAGGACGAAGTCGATCCGCGAACCATACGTCCCGCCGGTAAAACCATGAAACGACGCCTCCAGGGCAGTGCGCACGGGAACGACTTCGCGGTAGCTGTCGAGCAGTTGCAGACCGCCGGGATCGTTGACGCCAACCAGTTCCCGATATGCCGCATTGTTTTCGTTAGCGTTCAGATCACCCATCACGATCAGCGGGCGGTCACCGGCCAGCGTGTCGAGTTGATCGCGGATCAGAGCGGCGGCAAATTCACGGGCCGCCTGCACCTGGTGGTCCCAGTGCGTGTTGAGCACGAAGTATTCCTGGCCGCCGGCCGTCGCGTCGGCAAGAATCGCCCACGAGGCAATCCGATAACAACACGTGCCGGGATACTTGCTCACACTCGCTGGCGTCGTAGTCAGCCAGAACGTGCCCTGGTCGACCCGGGTGAAGCGGTCGGCGCGGTAATAGATGCCACTGAATTCTCCGGAGTTGCGACCGTCCTCGCGGCCAACGCCGTAGAAGCCGTGGTCGGGCAGCGCGGCCTGCAGGTCGGCGACCTGGTTATATAGTGCTTCCTGCACACCGAGGATGTCCGGCGCGAAGTCGTTGATCACCGTCGTGGCCAGATCGCGGCGATTGGCACCGACGGTCGAAATCCAGCGGTCGTCGGCACTGCTGGGCGCGCCACTGTCGTAGCGGATGTTGAACGACATCACCTTGATCGGTTCGGCGGCTGTGCAGGAAGCCATGTACGTCGACGTGACAATGATTGCGAGGGCGAATAGCCCTGCGGCGAGGCAAACCGAGCGGCACGAGGCGACACCACCCGCTGCGTCACGGTAAGAAACGAAGTAGCCGACGGGCGCGTTCCGGTGCGCAGAAATCATCCGAGTCATGCCTCTTTGCTCCCGAGTATCATAGGGCCGCCCGGTCCGGCGTGATGGCCGCCGCGGCACCGCAGCTCCCAATGGCGGTTCCGCCGCGCGAGGAAGATCGGTCCCTCACACTGTACGTGCGGCAAAGCACCGCCGCAAGAAAAAGGGCGTCCCCAATGCTGCCACCGGCTTCGCTCCGTCAAGAAGGTTCCCCGCCGCGCCGCGGCCCACGACGGCGACTTGAACGCGTCCCGAAGTTGGCGACAATACAGCGCTGATCGTGCCTCTGACCAAACCAACGAGGAGTGCCGCGTGGCGCGCGCAAACAGGACCGACGATACCAACGACGAGAACGAACTCAGCTTCGAAGATGCCCTGTCCCGACTGGAGCACGTCGTACACGAGCTCGAGGACGGCGACGTCGAGTTGACCACGTCGCTCGAGCGCTATGAAGAAGGCGTGCGGCTGCTGCGGCATTGCTTCCAGACGCTCGAACGAGCCGAGCGCCGCATCGAGCAACTGGCAGCGGTCGACGCAGACGGCAATCCCGTCATCGTACCCTTCGGCGACGACGAGGCCGGCGACGAGTCGCTCGCCAGCAAGGCCGACCGACGTAGCAGCCGGCGATCGGTCAAAAAGAAGCCGGGCAACAGGACGCGGCGGGCCGATGACGCACCGGGCGGATTCACCGACGACGACGCCACGGGCGATGACGACGCGGGGGCAACGCTCTTCTAGGCCACCAACGGTCGGCGTGGACGAGCGATCTCGGCGATTCTAGAATAGAGCGGTGGTGTCCGAGGGGATCATCGCCGTCGGCGATGCGCCGGCCCACGCCCCAACCGCACTCATGTAACGAATGCTGGCGCACTGGCAAGTTTCGCCCGCTTCGGCCGCTCGCATGGTTCGAGAAGACACGATCGTCGCCCAGCACGCCCTGCTCGAGCACACCTCGGAGCTGACCCAGCGCGTGGAAACGGCGCTGTCCGTGGAACTCGACCGGCTCGCGGGGGCCTGCCCCGAACGTCTGCTGGCGGCGATGCGTCACAGCCTGATGAGCGGCGGCAAACGGCTGCGGCCGTTGTTGGTGTTGCTGGCGGCCGATGCCTGCGAGGGTTCGCTCACTGAAGCGATGCCAGCGGCCGTCGCCGTCGAACTGGTACATACGTATTCGCTGATCCACGACGATTTGCCGGCGATGGACGACGACGACATGCGTCGGGGCAGGCCCGCCTGCCACATCGCCTTCGACGAGGCCACGGCGATCCTGGCCGGCGACGCCCTGTTGACGCTGGCCTTCGAAGTCGTCGGCCGCAGCGTCAAACCGGCTGGGCGGGCGGCGGCCTGCTGCGTCGTGCTCGCCGAGGCCGCCGGACCATTGGGGATGGTAGCCGGTCAGGTCGACGATCTGGCCGCCGAGGGCCACGCAGGAACGATCGAAGATTTGGAGGCGATCCATCGCCGCAAGACGGGCGCCCTGCTCACGGCCGCCCTGCGGCTGGGGGCCGTCTCGGCCGGTGCCAGCGACAAACAACTCGCGGCGCTCGTTCAGTTCGGGGCCTACCTGGGGTTGGCCTTTCAGATCAAGGACGATTTACTGGACGTGGCGGGCGACCCGACCACGCTCGGTAAACGCACCGGGCAGGACGAAAAAGTGGGCAAGCTGACCTACCCGGCGCTGTTGGGAGTGGCCGCGAGCCAGCAACGCATCGAAGAGTTGATCCATCAGGCCCGCCGCAGCCTGCAGCCGTTGGGCCAGGATGGCACCTGGCTGGCCGCAGTGGCTGACTACGTCAAGGAAAGGGACCATTGATGCCGGACTCCGCCGGTCGAGACATCCTCGCCCGCATCGAGTCGCCCCGCGATCTCGACGGACTATCGCTGGATGAATTGAATCAGCTCGCCGCCGAGATGCGCTCGGCAATGTGCGAACTGGTCACACAGCGCAGCGCCCATTTCGCCTCGAACCTCGGCGTCGTCGAACTTTGCCTGGCCCTGCATACCACGTTCGATTTCAGCCGCGATCGGCTGATCTGGGACACGGGTCACCAGGTCTACCCGCACAAGCTGATCACGGGCCGCTACCGCGATTTCGCCTCGATCCGCACCAAGGGGGGCCTGATGGGGTATCCCAACCCCGCCGAAAGCCCCTACGACCTCTTCATGACGGGCCACGCCGGCGCCAGCGTGGCCACGGTGCTCGGTCTGAAGAGTGGCGACGACCTGCAACCCGGCCAGGAGGATCGCCGGGCCGTGGCCGTCATCGGCGACGGCGCCTTCCCCTCGGGCATTGTCTACGAAGCGCTCAACAACGCCGGCGGCCTGAAGAAAAACCTCATCGTCGTGCTCAACGACAACAAGATGTCGATCTGTCCCCGCGTGGGAGGATTGGCCGAGTACCTCGACCGCCTGCGGATGAACCGCCGCTACGTCGAGTTCAAGGGAGACGTGGCCCGGGCCCTGGATCACGTGCCGCTGGTGGGCGGACCGCTGGAACGTTTCCTCGGCCAGGTCAAGGAGTCGCTCAAGGCGGGGTTGCGCGGCGGCATGTTGTTCGAAGGTCTCGGAGCCCGCTACGTCGGACCGGTCGACGGGCACAACATCGCTCAGTTGCGCAAGTACCTCGAACTGGTCAAAGACGTCGAGGGGCCCGTGCTGCTACACGTGGTCACCGAAAAAGGGCATGGCTTTCAGCCCGCCACCGACGACCCGGTCGTCTACCACGCGCCGGCACCGTTCGACCGTTCGCTGGACGGCGTCGTCAGCTTCAAATCGAAGTCGTCGCGCGCCTTCACGCACGTCGCCAGCGAAGCCCTCGAAGACGCCATGGGACGTGACGAGCGCGTGACGGCCATCACCGCCGCGATGTGCCAGGGCAACAAGCTCGAGAAGATCCGCGACCGCTTTCCGCGCCGCTTCTTCGACACCGGCATCTGCGAAAGCCACGCCGTTGCCTTCGCCGCCGGTCAGGCCAAAAGCGGCTTGCGGCCAGTCGTCGACATCTACAGCACGTTCCTACAGCGGTCCTACGACCAGGTGTTCCAGGAAGTCGCCCTGCAGAACCTGCCGGTCACGTTCCTGCTCGACCGCGCGGGACTCACCGGGCCGGACGGCCCCACGCATCACGGCGCGTTCGACGTGTCGTATCAACGGACGTTCCCGAACATGACCGTGGTCGCACCGGGCGATGCCAGCGACCTGCCGCTGATGCTCGACTATGCCCTGCAGGCGCCGGGTCCCGTCTCGATCCGCTACCCCAAGGCGAAGGCCTTCACGGTCAGCCGGGCCACGGCGCCGATCGAAACCGGTCGCAGCGAGGTGCTCGACTGGGGGACCGACGTCGTGTTGCTCGCCTTCGGCACGCTGTTGGCCGAGTGCGTCGCGGCGGCACAAACGCTGGCCAGCGAAGGCCTCAGCGTCGGTGTCGTCAACGCCCGCTTCGCCAAGCCGCTGGACACCGACGTGATCCGCCGGGCGCTAGAAGAGGCCGAGGTCGTGGTGACCGTCGAAGAGGCGGCACTGGCCGGTGGCTTTGGCAGTGCTGTTGCCGAGTACGCCGTCGACGCTGGGCTCGACACTCGCCGGCTCGTGCGGCTCGGCATCCCCGACCGCTTCATCGAACATGGCGAACGGGGCGAGTTGCTGACCGAGCTCGGACTCGACGCCGCCGGCATCTGTCGCGCCGTTCGCGAGGCCAGTGGTCGGCTCGACGTCGTGCACGCCAGCGACCGCCGCGTCAGCTAGCACGTTTGCCCGCCCGCCGCCGTACCCTGGTGAGCCTGATGCCCACGGACCCACGCCCCCGAACAATCGTGCTCGGCGCCAGCGATCGGCCCCGTGTCGTCGCCGAGGCGGAGCGGCTGCGTCAGGACATCGAGCAGCACTGCGACATCGTCGTCTGGGACATGGGCTTCGAGGAAGACCTCGACGAAAAAGAAGCGGACCTGGTGATCGTGTTCGGCGGCGACGGTTCGATCCTCCGTTCGGCGCACAAGTTGGCCGGGCGGCCCCTGCCGGTCGTGGGCGTGAACATGGGAAAGCTGGGCTTCCTCGCCGACCTCACGCCCGACGAACTTATCGACTCGCTACCGGACATCTGCCAGCAACGCTGTCGTGTGATCGAACACTTGATGTATGACGCCGAGGTGTACCGTGGCGACGCGGTGATCAATCGGCACCTGGGACTGAATGAAGTTGCCGTGCTGGCCGGCCCGCCGTTTCAGATGCTCGAAGTGCATCTTTACGTTGACGCCAAATTGGCGACTACCTATAGTTGCGACGGCTTGATCGTGAGCACGCCGGTCGGCTCGACGGCACACAGCCTATCAGCCGGCGGGCCGATCCTGCGGAAGGACTTGCAGGCGTTTGTGATCTGTCCGATCAGCCCCCACACGCTCACCAACCGCCCGGTCGTCGACACGGCCGATCGCACGTACGAGTTGGTGGTCACGAACCCCAATGCGGGCAGTGGCGTGGTGGCTGACGGCCGCTGGCTCACGGCGCTCGAGCCGAACGACCGAGTGCGGGTCCGCCGCGCCGCCGCGACGTTCCGCATGGTCGAAGCACCCGGACACAGCTATTACCGCACCCTGCGAGAAAAACTCGGCTGGGGCGGTCGGCTGCGACTGGCCGGTGACTAGGTGGTTAGGTTTTTAGGCGTTTAGGTTTTTGGGGTTCGTGTGGTCGCCGTGGCATGGATGGCGACCTCCCCCTAAACACCTACAGCCTAAAGCCCTAAAAACCTACAGCCTTACAAACTCCCTCTCTCGAACGGAAGCGAGACGGAAGATGTCGAATGATACGCTGCTCGGGCGTCGCGCCGCGCGCCACTTTATTCACGGGTTGCCGGTGGCTTTTGGGCTGTTGGTGATTTTCTCAGCGACACATTCCGTCGTCGCCCAGTCGGCCGGTCCGCAGACGGCGGCCGAGTCGCAGACCTACGATCTCAAGTACCGCTTCTCGCCGGGTGAGGCGATCCGCTGGAACGTCGAACATCGCGCCGATGTCCGCACGACGATCAATGGCACCGCCCAAACGGCCGAAACGCTCAGCCGATCGGTCAAACTCTGGCGCGTCGTCGACGTGGCCAAGAACGGCAACGTCACGTTCGAACACCTGGTCGAAAGCATCGACATGCGGCAGAAGTTTTCCGGTCGCCAAGAGGTCACGTACAACAGTGCGACCGATGAAAACGCGCCGCCCGGTTTCGAGGACGCGGCCAAGAGCGTGGGCATCGTGCTGTCGCGGATCGTGCTCGACGATCGCGGCAACGTGGTCAAGCGCGAACACATGGCGGGCAAAGAGAGCGCGCCGGAGTCGCCCATCACGATTCCCCTGCCCGATCACCCGCTCGCCATCGGCGACGTCTGGTCGCATCCCTACGAAGTGACCGTACCGCTGGAGAACGGCGGCAGCAAGAAGATCGAAACCCGGCAGCGGTTCAGCTTCGACGCCGTCAACGGCCAACTCGCCACGATCGGCGTCGAGACACAGATTCTCACGCCGATCAACGACGCCAAGATCGAGGCACAGCTCGTGCACCTCGAGACCAAGGGCAAGGTCCGTTTCGACCTCAAGTCGGGCCGCGTGGTCTCCCAGCAGATGGACCTGGACAAATCGGTCGTCGGCGCCTTCGGCCCCACGAGCAGCGTGCACTACAAGTCGCGGTTCAGCGAAGAGCTGGTCCCCGTCGCGAGCAAAACGGCCCAACGCCGTGCACCCGCCCCGGCCGTGAAGTCAACCGTGAATAAGTGACATCGGGAATGAGTGACGACGGCCGGTGGTCACGTTCCTGCGTGGTTGATCGCGAAACCACGAAGGATGGTTGGGCCACCCTGCCCGATGGCCACCCTGCCCGATGGTTGAAGCCCCCTGCCCTTCCCGCGTCCCGCGTTGTGCTCCGCGACTCGGCGATGAAACGCTGCGCCGTCACTGCTCCCGCACGACGCGGTTGCGCAACACACCGACGCCTTCGACTTCGACCTCCACGATGTCGCCGTCCTTGAGTTCGCCGGTCTTGCCGCTGGTGCCGGTGAAGATCAGATCACCCGGCTGCAGCGTGACGTACTGGCTGATGAAGCTGACGGTCGACGCCACGTCGTGGATCAACTGGCTGGTGCGTTCCTGTTGACGCACTTCGCCGTTGAGCCGAAGCGTCACGAGCAGGTTGTCGTAGTCGAGCCCCGTAGCGATGAACGGGCCGCAGGGGCCGAACGTGTCCGACGCCTTGGCGCGCCACCACTGCACGTCCTTGTTCTCGGGATCGTTCTGCCAGTAGCGCTCGCTGACGTCGTTGCCACAGGTGACGCCCAGCACGTAGTCGAGCGCGTCCTCGGGCGAAACGTCCTTCGCGCGGCGGCCGATCACGATCACCATTTCCGCCTCGTAGTGCACCTGGTCGGTCGCGTCACGGGGAATCACGATACGACCTTCGGGCCGCTGCAGCGACGCCACGCTCTTGAAGAACGGCTGGGGAATGCGGAACTTCGGCGGAATCTCGGCGTCGGCCAGGTGGCTCTTATAGTTACCCGCCATGGCGAACACTTGCCGCGCCTTGGTCGGCACGAGCAGCCGAACGTCGGCCAGCGCGTGCACCTTGTCGGTCTTCTCCCAGTCGCCGAAGATCGAGCCGCTGATCTCGCGGACATTGTCCCCCTCGACCACACCGTAGGCCATCTTGCCATCGACTTTGAAGCGGGCGAACTTGACTGACTCGTCCTCGGCCGCCCGGACGGCGCCGCTGCTGAGGCCGACGACGTGAGCCGCGGCAATCGACAAGACGAAGACAACGGCAACAAAACGACGGCGGACAAACATGCGGGACTCCTGAAGCAAAACGTCGGCACGAGTTCGCGGTGGGCAAACGTAGTTTGTGAGTGCGAGGCCCTGATGGTAGCCGCCCGCCGAGGGGCATTCAAGTTTTGTCGAACGACAGCGCCGTGGCCTGCTCCCCAATATCTGATCCATTTGCTATGAGAGGCTCAGCAGCCCGATACGGCAAGGGGATTCCGGGATTCGAAGCAGAGTGGAACGCGGGCCCGATTTGATCAACTGGCCGAGACGGCCGTGGCATGATGGTTCAGGCACAGGACCAGCCTCGACCAGGCATGACCAGGATCAAGAATCTCTACCACACGTTATGCGAGTACGGTTTGGGGAACTTCGCCGTGTTTCTTAACACGGTTCGTTGACATCCGAGAATCTCTTTGCCCTAATAGGCTGCCAAGAATTTCATAACACATAGATCAGGTTTTGGAGTGCACGCCAACGCGATTTTATGTCTACGGCCATGGGTGGCAATCTAGCTCATCGGGCAGGTGAACAACCTCATGTTACATCAAAACCAAGACTACGCACCACGGATATCCAGACGTCTATGCAGACTGGGGCTCTTGGTGCAAATCGCACTTGGTCTGACAGTTTGGTTGGGAACGTTGAGCTACTTGTTCGTCTTCTACGTCACCCAAGGCAATGGTCTTTGTAATACCTGGGGTTGCCGCCCCACATTCGATAGGTTGCCCATCGTACACGCCTTTTGGCTGCTCGCGTTCCTGCCGCCAGCGTGGTTCGTAGCTACGGTCGGCACACCGAAGGTTGCTCGAAGAATCGCCGCGGCGGCAATTGTTGTGGGCATTGGCATTGGAGTCTATGACACTATCCATTGGGCCGGGCAGATGGCTGAACGGGGCGTCCCGGTTCAGCCGGCGGAATACGTCCAGAGGTGGGGCTACAGGCTGGCCACGTCCGTCATCGACCTGCCGTTGCTGGCGGTCCCTGTTGCGGCTGGTGTCGCATGGGTCATTGCCCACCGACGTGCGTCACGTCACCCACGCTTGCCGGATTGACAAGGTTGTCCTCCATTAGGGGGTTTCCCATGCTAGATCGAAGTTGGCGTACGGAATAAAACTCAGTCACGAATGAAACCACCGAGCAAATCACAAATGCACTGGTAAGAAGCACTGGGCTATGTGCTTTGGTCTGTCGTTTGCTTCAGCACGGGTTTTTTCGACCGTAGTTCGCACTGGAGCGGCGATGGTGGCAGCAGCGACGTCTTAGCGACCACAAATGAAGACAGCGCGGTCGCCAGCTGCACTCCGTGCAGCGTAAAACGCATGTGACGAAGTGTACCGCACCGCACGATAAAGGTCGGGAATCACCAGGAAAGGGTTGGTTGGCACGAAGGTGCCCCCTCGGCCTATCTGGCGTTGTTCGCCTCTAGCACAATCGGCTACCGTTCGCGGGTACCGCGGCTGCCGAGGGGGCCACGGGCGCGGTATAACGGCCGCATGTCCGGAGTTCACGATCACAACCGCCGGGCCTGGGACGCGCTGGTCGAACGTCGCCAGCGCTTCACACACCCCTCGACCGACGAATGCTTCGATCGACCGCTCGCCGCGGTCGACGGTCGGGGCTGGCTCGGTGGCGACGTGCGGGGCCGCCGCGTCCTCTGCCTGGCAGCCGGGGGTGGGCGTGACGGCGTGTTGCTCGCCGCCGCCGGCGCCGAAGTGACCGTCGTCGACATCTCGCCGGCGATGTTGGCGCTCGATCGCGACGCAGCGGCCGAGCGGGGCCTCAACCTCCGCGTCGTCGAGGCTTCAATGGACAACCTCGCGGCGTTCGCGCCGGCCAGCTTCGAGGTTGTTATCCAACCGGTGAGCAGTTGCTACGTCCCCGACGTCGTGGCTGTCTACCGCGAAGTGGCGCGCGTGACCGTTGCCGGCGGTCTCTACGTGAGCCAACACAAGCAACCCGCCAGCATGCAGGCCGGCACAGAACCCGTGTCCGGCGGGGGCTACGCGGTGGCCGAACCGTACTACCGCCAAGGCCCGCTCCCCGATGTCGCCGGCAGTCAGCATCGCGAGGAGGGCACGCTCGAATTCCTGCACCGCTGGGAAGACCTCGTCGGCGGGCTCTGTCGGGCGGGCTTCGTCGTCGAAGACCTCGTCGAGCCACGACACGCCAAGCCGGACGCCGCGGCGGGCAGCTTCGCCGACCGCTCGCGCTACCTGCCGCCTTACGTGCGGATCAAGGCACGGCGCGTGGCGCACCGCGGCGAAGGAAAAACGGCCGACGGTTCAGCCAAGCTGTGGATTCCCTGACGAGCGCAAAGCGTCGACCTCGCACTGCCGCGCGTCCACAAAGGCCGGTTGACGGGCGGCGACCTTGAGCACGGCCAGCGTGGCAGTGACAACGATCGTTTCGCTGCCGAAAACAACGGGATAGAACCACCAATCGGCATGACGGTCGTCCCGCCATTGCATCAGCAACATGACGGCGGTCACTGTCGTTGCGACCGTCACGCAGCGGCGCAGCACAGTGCGTTTGGACGCCCCTCCCCAAAGGACGACAAGTGACATCACGGCACCGGCCACGGCAAACGGCCAGACGTGACGCGCGACCTGTGTGCCACCGGCGGCAAGGCACCACTGGGCGACGGCAAACGTGCAAGCGGCGGCGAGTACGATGAGCATCAATCCCCGCAATTCAAACTGCCAGGGCCTCACAACGCCGGCCTGTGAACTTGTCAACGCGCGCTGCTGTGCGTCATGCCACAACCGCCACGGCACGAGCACCCAGAGCATTGTCACGGCCAGACCGACTTGCAACGTCCAGCCCATCCAGGCGGGCGCATCGGTGACGGCGGCGATCACCCGGGCCCAGAGCATGCACACCCCGAGCAGCACGGCCGACCGGGCCGACCAGTTGAGACTGCGGCCCATGACGGCCCACCAGGTGGCCAGCGCCGACTGTCCGAAGCTGAAGCCGATCACGCTGGTGACCACCAACCAGCGTTCCTGCCAGCCGAAGTCGGGCGTGCGCACGCGCATGTCGCTGCCAAAGGCCAGCGCGATCATCGCCGCCCCAGCCGCCACGTGCGCCGCCACGAGCAAATACAGCAGAAATCGACCAGGACGTTGCATACTTGCCATTATGCTCCAGGGACCTGCGCTTTGCCAGAATTGGTAAGCTGATGCCTTGGTTCGTGTGGCTGTGTATGGGACGGTGGGCGTCAAGAGTCAGTCACATCGATGGACGAAACGACTTTGCATTCTTCGCAGGAGAGGGCCCAATGTGCGCATACCCAGTCATCGAAGCAAAACGCCGTGACGGAACTGACTCTTTCCACACTCACGGCGCGACTGTCGAATTCAATCTGATGGATTTTTGGGCCTGGAGCACGTCGGACCTGGTTAGCAATGCAACGCGAGGTATTCTCGCCGAATACTTGGTGGCGCAGGCGCTCGGCGTCGCGAACGGCAATGTGCGCGAGGAGTGGGCCGCGTTTGACCTGACTTGCCATGACGGCACGCGCGTCGAAGTGAAGTCAGCCGCCTATGTCCAGAGCTGGCAACAAGAAAGGCTTTCCAGGATTTCGTTCAACGTCCGCAAGACGCGTGCCTGGAGTAAAGATACGAACCTGCTGGAAGACGTTCCGCAGCGACAGGCTGACGTTTACGTCTTCGCTTTGCTTGCGCACAAAGATCAGCACACAATCGACCCACTCGACCTTTCGCAATGGGCGTTCTATGTGCTCCCGACGGCGGAACTCGACCGGCGAACACGAAGTCAACACTCGATAACGTTGGCGTCACTTCAAGTGCTAGCGAGAAACTCGGTCCCGTGGATCAATTTACGTGAGGCGATTGAAATGGCGGGCAAAAGGCAACGTGAAATGACGCAGGGCGATAGTCATCCTGATCCAAACCACCATCGCAACACACCCCCCAAGCCACAAACCTGAATGAAAAAACCGGACCCGCGCCGTTTGGCGAGGGTCCGGTCGAGTGCGTTTGGTTGGCCCGATGGCGACTAGTCGAGGAAGCCCGACAGTTCCTGGCTGCGGCTTGGCTGTTGCAGCTTGCGGACCGCCTTGGCTTCGATCTGGCGGATACGTTCGCGGGTGACCTTGAAGATGCGGCCGACCTCTTCGAGCGTGTAG
>JAGQPT010000054.1 GCA_020426575.1 Planctomycetales bacterium | reverse complement strand
GGAGCACTTAACACTTTCGCTACGTCCGAGAGGATGTGGAAGTCCCCTCAGACTAGTGCTCATCGTTTACAGCTAGGACTACCGGGGTATCTAATCCCGTTCGCTACCCTAGCTTTCGTACCTCAGCGTCAGAAAAGACCCAGTGAGCCGCCTTCGCCACCGGTGTTCCTGATGATATCAACGCATTTCACCGCTCCACCATCAGTTCCGCTCACCTCTGTCTCCCTCAAGCCTGGCAGTTTTGAGCGCAGTTCCTCGGTTGAGCCGAGGGATTTCACACCCAACTTTTCGCGCCGCCTACGCACCCTTTAAGCCCAATAATTCCGAATAACGTTTGTCCGGTTCGTCTTACCGCGGCTGCTGGCACGAACTTAGCCCGGACTTCCTCTGAGGATGTGTCAACCCGAAGGGATAGCCCCCCGGGATTTCATCCCCTCTGACAGCGGTTTACAACCCGAAGGCCTTCATCCCGCACGCGGCGTCGCTCGGTCAGGCTTTCGCCCATTGCCGAAGATTCTCGACTGCAGCCACCCGTAGGTGTCTGGGCAGTGTCTCAGTCCCAGTGAGCTGGGTCATGCTCTCACACCCAGTACCCATCGTCGCCTTGGTAGGCCATTACCCCACCAACAAGCTAATAGGACGCGGACCCATCCCCGGACGGAATCACACCTTTGGTCCGTAGACATCATTCGGTATTACCTACAGTTTCCCGTAGCTATCCCGAATCCGGGGGCAGGTGATCCACGCGTTACTCTCCCTTTCGCCGCTTTCCACTTTCCCGAAGGAAAGCTTCTCGCTCGACTTGCATGCCTAATCCACGCCGCCAACGTTCATTCTGAGCCAGGATCAAACCCTTCAATTTGTTTGCTTGACCGGTTCGACCGGCTAAGTGTCCGAAAACACTCCACCAGCAGACCGGATTACGAGCATCAATCAAAAGGCCATTACTTCTTGTTTCAGTCCTTCACAACGACGCCTCGCACAAGCACGAATACGCCGCGATCCGGACTGAGCTTCCAGTCTTATTTGACTGCTCAGTTGAACACTACCAAATTGTCAAAGATCTGTTTCAAGTTGCACCGAGCGGGCAACTTCCAGTGAAGTCGTCCGCTCGGTGAACCAGGTATTCTACTGCTGTCAGTGAGCCTGTCAACCGATCAAAAAAAGTTTTTTCGGATCGATCGGTCGGCGACGACAGCGTCGTGCCGACTTCACCTCCCGAGGACAAAGATTGTCCTCCGAGGGTTCAGGTTGAGGTCGACTCTAGCGACGCTCAACCATGAGTCGGAAGAGCACATTTTGCGCGATTCTCGACGTGCTGACCAGGGGGTCAGTCATCAGCGTCGAGTGTGACCGACACACTGCGTGGTTTTCCGTCACGCAGCACGTACAACGTCACCGCGTCGCCTGGCTGTTTCGATTCGACGACGGTTAACAAACTGTCGACAGAATCAATCGGCGTGTCGTCGACGCCGGCCAAAATGTCGGCTTGGCTGCGGTCGACCTGTTCGTAGACGAACGGGCCCCGCTGCGTGCGGACGACACGCGGTCCCTGCAAGCCAGCTTGCTCGGCAGGGCCGCCCGGTTCCAGTTGCATGACCATGAGGCCTTCGCTGGTGGGGCGAACCGCCAGGATGCCGATATCGGCACGCACGACACGACCTTGTTCAATCAATAACGCAACGATTCGAGAAATGGTTCGCTCAGGAATCGCAAAACCGATTCCGGCGCTCTGCTCGCTACGTGCGGCAATGGCCGTGTTCATGCCGATCAGTCGGCCGCGGCTGTCCAGCAGCGGACCCCCGGAATTCCCCGGATTGATCGCCGCGTCGATCTGGATGATCGATTTCAGTTTGCGGTGATTTCGGCTCGGCAGCATACGATCGAGGCTCGAGACGACTCCCGTGCTCAACGTGCGGTCCAGGCCGAAAGGGTTGCCGATGGCAAACACCTTTTGGCCGACGCGAAGCCGCGATGAGTCGCCAAAAGCAATCGGATGAAGCGATGCGGCCGGTGCATCGATCTTGAGCACGGCGATGTCAGTCGTGGGATCGACGCCGACGACATCCGCGACGTACTGCCCATCGTCGGCGAGAGTCACGGAAATCTGTCGGGCTCCCTCGATCACGTGAAAGTTCGTGAGGATGTGCCCGGCGTCGTCGATCACCGAGCCGGAGCCCGATCCTTCCTGGGCATCGCCAAGAAAAAAGAGATCGTTGCGCTGGCTGCGGGTGTCGATGTGGACGACGCCTTGATTCGTCTGCTCGTAGACGGCGATGTTCGCGCGTTCGTCGGGCGACAGCGAAGCGTCGAAGTTGTCCGCCTGGGCAAATCCGGTGGGGGCTGGACGCGATGTCGCAAAGCCATCCGGCGCAATGCCATCGGGGGCAATTTGTCGGCTGGACAAAGGTGCGGAGCTGTTTTGGGCGACGTGCTCCTGCGCGCCGGCGGAGGTTTCGACCGCGCCGGGCGGTGCCGTTAACAGCGTCGCCACCCAGGCCCCAGCGAATGCGGATGCGGCGACGGCAACCAGGGTTCGTTTCATGATGTTCCCTCTCTCATTCGGCGATGTCCCTCATTCAGCAATGTCATCAACGAGCGACGCCTTGTCCCATTCGACGGACTTGGTTGGGCGACATTCTTCGGCGCGGCAACGGACTAAGTCAAGGCGACTCTGTGTGTTACGCACCCCCGCCCGCATTGGGTCGCTCGATCCAACCGCGGATGGCGGCGGACGCGGCAAACCGCCCGTCAGCGGCCGCTCCGATCGTGGTCGGCGCAACCGGTCAGGTTTCCCGTACCGTCAGAAAACGGAAGCCTTTGCATCGCTGCGGGTAGTGTCAATTGCGTACAGCCCGCAATTTGTGCACACGCGTAACTCAACGTCATCTTCCTAATGTCGCGTTGCATCGAGCTCCGATGATGAACGTCGGCTGAGGACATTCGACGGATCGCACCGCGTCGGGGAGCATGGCGCTGCGGCGGTTCAGCGCGCCACCAAGCACCGGATTGCGGGCCGACGGCTGGCCACGTTCAACTGGCGGCACTGACTGGGTAAGGAGACTCGGGATGAAACGCGCACACGTTTCCCTGTTACTGCTGCTAGGCGCCGTGTCCGCCTCGCTATGCGCCGTCAATCTGTCTCGGGGTCAGGTTGCACCGCCTGCCGTACAAGGGTTACGCGTCTGTCCCACGGCCCAACCGGCACCTTTGCCCCATCAATCAGGACAGCGTTCAGACGAAGGCGACCGCACCAGCCCGACCAGCCGCGACGGGCTGACGGGAGACGCGACGTGTCCGTTTGAACAGCGTTGGGCACAGCGCCCCGCCGACGGCATTCCCCAAGTCGTGCAGACCGTGCCGTGCTGTTTCGCCGCGGCCAGGCCCTTTGCAGGCGTGCCCGCCCCGGTGCTCGGCGGAATTGACGTCGGCCTCAAGTCGATCGCCGACGGCGACGCGCGCTGGTACGAGGCACAGGCCCTGGTTGGTCGAGCCGCCGGCGGCGATCGTGGCAAAAACGACTCACCGTGCGGAGATGTCTGGCGCGTAGCGGCGCGTGACCTACCGAGTTTCACGTTTGGTGACGGCGAGCAGGACGTCTTGTTCGGCAATAGGGACGGCGTTGTTGAAATTCGGCTACGCGCTGCACGTGTCGTCGACGACCGCGACGAATCGCCTTTCGCGCTCGATCAGGCTGCTTGCGCAGACGAGGATTCGACGCCCGCCGCCGGTGGTCTCGTCGACGAGTCGTGGAACGTCGCCCGCTACGGCTACCTTCATCCCTGGTGCGAGGAGGACGAGGTCGATGATTCGGCGGCGCCGGCACCGGGTACGTACGCTGAATTCGCCGAGAACCGTAACGGCACGACGCTGTTCGTCGAGGTGACGCGGTTGTTGGTCGAGCCGCCGCCCCACCTCTGTTTCTTGCCGCGTCCCTGCGTCGCGGCGACACCCGCGCGTGTGGTCGAAGCCGCGCCCTCGCTCCTCTGGACGCCCGTGTGTGGCCTGATGGCACTGCCCGTTCCGTGCGTGCTGCCAGTGTCCAGTGCGATGGACGCGAATGCGTGTGTGACGGTCGAGTGTCCCGCCCCTCCCAACGGTGACGCCCACACAAACACACGCGGCGCCACAAGCGAGCTGATTGTTGCCGGTAACGATGGGAACGCAGCGAACGGACGTGGGTTGGCGGACGGTGGTGATGACCTCGTTGAGATTTGCGCCGACGTGCGCCACTCGACGGGCAGCGACGTAGTGGCCTGGCTCAACCGGCTCAACGATGGCCTGGGTGACGAGGCGCAAGGCGAAAATCGGCAGGGGAACGCTCGCATAGTGGCACTGCCGTCGCCCCGGTCCGACACGAACCTGGCTAACGCTTCGACCGAAGGCGAACTGGCAAAACGCAAAATCGCTGACGTGCGGCCTCGGTCGGCGTTGCCCAAGCCTTGGTGGGCCGAACTGGGCGTTGTCGACGGCGACGGCCTGGTTGCTGTGGCGCGAGGGACCGCCAGTGTGGTCGCACTGGTTGGCGAATTCGCAGCGGAGGACTGGGCCCCGCCGGCCGATCGTTGGACATCGCGCGACTGGCCCGGCTGTGATGCGTTCTGTGACGAAACGTATGGGTTGCTCGCGCCAGCTTCGCCCAGCCTCTGGGAAACCCTTCCCCCGTCGAAAACCCTCGTAGCCGACGCAGGCGCCTCGCCAGCGAACGAGCTATTGGGGCGGACGCTCGTCGCGCTGGGCGACGCGGCGACCGATGTGTCAGCGCGCATGGTGGAGATCGCGGCGGCCGTGGCACGGAACTGGGCGGTGTTGCTTGACGACGGTGCGGCCCACAGCATTGCGTCACCGCTGTTGGCACGCCGACGGCCATCCCCTCCGGCGGTTGGTGCGGAGGAGCGGGTGCCGTCGACCCACGATCTTCACGTTCCCGGTCGCGAGCGGCCCTGGTGCGACGCGTCTCGCTGGCCCTACGAAGACCTCTGAAGCGTTCGGTACGAAATTCCCGGAGACCGCCCGTTCCGGCATAGCCCTCGAGGACAGCTAGGGCGGCCATTTCTTGCTGTCGCCGACACCCGCGTGTAACGTTCTCTGTTACATTTGGTTACGGCAACCGAGCTGGGGCGGCCACGTTGTGCCGGCCTCTGACGCTCCGGTGTTCCGAAGTCGTCCGAATCAGGTTATGCCGTCGTTCCACGGTGTCGCCGAACGGCCGGAACCGCGATTCGGCAAGCCTGCCGCGTCATTCGGCTCCGGCAGCGGGGACGCCCTGTAAGCAAAATCCTGCGGTTTTCATTGGCATAAGTGCCGTACCCGGAATACAATGGGGCTGACCACACCGTCCGGATGGACGCGTGTTTCTAGACTCTTTTGACGCGGGTGATCGTTCACGGAACGCGGCCACCCCTGTCCTCAAATTCTTTGCACCCGTGGAGTTATCCACCATGTCCAGAATTCGTCGCGGTATTCGTATCGCTTGGTTGTCGACTCTCTCGGTCGGCGCGTTGCTCGCATCGTCGAACGTGTTGGTGCCGGCCGCCGGCGCGGCAACACCCGACACCGGTGCCGCCAAGCTCGATCGATTCGTCGATGGCGACGGCGAAGGGTATTTCGCCCTGAGCATCGCTCCTGATATCGACGCTCCGGCGACGACGGGACAGGACGTGGTGATTGCTGTAGATACGTCGGCCAGTCAGACCGGCGGGCATCGGCAACGTGCCCTCGAAGTTGTCGAGTCGTTGCTGCTCGCGCTGGGACCTCAAGACCGCGTGCAGATCCTGGCCGTCGACGTCGATGCGAATCCGCTGACCGACTCGTTTGTGCCGGCAACCTCGCCGCAGGCGGCCGAAGCGATCGAGCAACTCTATGCCCGCACGCCGCTCGGTTCGACCGACATGGCGACCGTTTTGGAGTCGATCGCTGGGCTTGTCGATAAATCGAGCCCGCGTCCGCATTCAGCCGTCTACATCGGCGACGGCGTGACACTCGGCAACCTTTTTGCCGGCGACAAGGGAGAGTCGGCCGTCGACGCCGTGATCGACGCCAAGGTACCCGTTTCGAGTTTTGCCGTCGGCCCGCAAAAGAACGACGTACTGTTGGCGGCGATCGCCAATCGCAGCGGCGGTATGTTGGTCGTCGACGACGTCGACAGCCCCAGCGACACGGTCGCTGCCCATCTAGCCCAGATTGCGACGGCCCCCGTGGTTTGGCCCTCCGACGCTCATTGGCCCGCTTCGTTCAATGCCATCTATCCGGCAGCGATGCCGCCGTTGCGGTTTGACCGCGATACGGTGGTGATCGGAACGACGACCGGTACGGCCGACGACGCGGGCGAGGTGACGGCCCAGGCTGACGTGGCGGGGCGTTCGCTGGAATTGGCTTGGCACGTCGAGTCGACCGAGCCGAGCGAGGACAACGCCTACCTGAAACAGCTTGTTGCCATGGCCGACGATGACGAGGGCCGCAGCTTGCCGACACTCGGTACTGAAGGTCTTCTCGCCACGCGGGCTTTGATGAACACCGAGTCACGTCGGCTCACCGAACTCGGTCGGCAGGCCGCTGCCATGGGCGACACGAAGTCGGCGTCACGAATGGCCGAACGGGCGACGCAGCTCGATCCGGGGAACACAACCGCGATCATCCTGGCCCAGGCGACCGTTGGCAAGCGGACAGCCGAAGACATGCCCGTGCCGCGTGATCCGGCCCCGGCGACGCCGCGCGTCGACGATTCCACTTCGCTCACGCCCGAGAACGCCGACCTGATCGACGAAGTCGAGTCACAGCGCCGCGTGCGAGCGGCCTCGGTCGAGGCCGACGTGCGGAGCACGCTCAACGACGTTCGCAAGATCATGCGCGACGAACCCACGTTGGCCATCGACCAGTTGAAGATCCTCGACGAACGGTTGCGGCGCGAGACGGACCTTGAAGAAGGGTTGCGACGTCGACTGCACAGCCGGATCGAGACCGCTCTGCGCGAGGCTTCACGTCACGCGGTGATCCAGGAGCGCGACGAATTGTTGCGACAAGAGGCCGCCGCAAACGACCGCGAGGCACAATTGATCCGCGACGAGTTGGTGCTCAACCAGGAACGAGCCAAGTCGCTGGCGGCGCGATTCAATTCGCTGCTGGACGAGCACAAGTTTGAACAGGCGGATCAGGTTGCCGGTGAACTGGCGGCACTCAACGTGACCCACGAAGGCTTCGCTCCCCAGGAATTCGCCCGCATCATGGGCTTCTCCTTCGAGGCACAACGGATCACGCGGGAAAAGCGACGTCGGTTCATTGAATCGATTTTCGCGATCGAACGTTCGCACATTCCGTTCCCCGACGACGTGGTGATCGTCTACCCCGACGCCGATTGGTGGCGGGAGATGTCCGAGCGCCGCAAGGCCTGGGCCACCGTCGATCTAGCGGCGAAGAGCGAGGCCGAGAAGAAGATCTACGCGGCTCTCGAATCGCCCACGACGTTCGACTTCACCGAGGAAGAACTGCAGCGTGCGGCCGAGTATCTGCACGACCTGCATGACATCCCGATCATCTTGGACCGCCGCGCCTTGGAAGAGGCGGGGCTGGGAACCGATCTGCCGATCACGGCGTCGTTCGACGGCGTCACGCTCAAGTCGGCGCTCAAACTGATGTTGCGCGACTCCGACCTGACGTACGTCGTACAGGATGACGTGTTGATGATCACCACGGCCGAGGCGGCCGAGGGGATTCTCGTCAACCGCGTTTATCCGGTCGCGGACCTGGTCGTTCCGGTGAACTCCGGCCAGTTTGGTGGCGGTATTGGTGGCGGCGGCTTTGGCGGCGGTGGTCTCGGCGGTGGTGGCTTCGGCGGCGGCGGCGGTGGCCTCGGCGGCGGCGGCTTCGGCGGCGGCGGTGGTGGCCTCGGCGGCGGCGGTGGTGGCGGCTTCTTCAACATCCCGCCAGGCGTCCTGCCCCAGGCCGTCCGCGATCGCTTCAAGGCCTTCATGGTCGAGGACGACGCTCCGCTTTCCTTGACGAGCACCACGAAGTCGACCGCCAGCAAAACGTCGGCCCCTGCGTCGCGCGAGCGCGCCGCAGTGGCTCGGCCGGCCGCGTCACAGCCCTCGCCATCGGCGGCCAACGACGAGGCGTC
>JAGQPT010000606.1 GCA_020426575.1 Planctomycetales bacterium | reverse complement strand
GCCGTCAGCGCAATGAGGCCGCCGAGAATCCACCGCGACCGTATGATCGCCGCCGCCGAAAACAACCACGCCCCGCCAAGCGCCAGCACGGCAAGAAACGGCAGGAATTCGGAACTCCTTCCGCCTTTGCTCATGTGCCAAAGATGGTGGCCGACGCCATAAACGCCCACAGCCGCGGTCAAGAGCCCCAAAAAACCGACAACGCAAGCCGGAATTAGCCGCCACGAAAAGCCTGCACCGCGCTGTGCGGCCGACTCATTGGAGTCGATGTGATTCATCACGGCGAAGGTCTCCGTGTGTCAATAGAACCGCAAAGCCGGCTGCTCAATGGGCGTCAGCTATTCGTGTGGGGTCGCGCTGATCAATGTTTCGTCATTCAGGCGGCGCAACGTCACCGGGAGCCGGTAGGCCGAAAGTCAGCGGGAGAACCTGATGCCCCGTCCCAGCCAAGAATCTCGCAATGGGGCAATGCCTTTCGCAGATTGACGATGTCCACCTCTTCGATACCGGGATTCCGATGGAGTTCAGCGACGCGCAGACTCGTCAAACCCGCCAACGGAGTTACGTCAGTGATATTGTTGCCATAAAGCCTAAGCTGCTCCAACTCCGCCAAACCCGCTAAGGGCGTTACATCGGTGATGTTGTTTTGACCGAGGTGGAGGTATCGCAATCCCTTCAACCCGGCAAGCGGCGCTAGATCCGTAACGTGGTTGTCCCACAGTTGAAGAAACGTCAACTTCGTCATGCCGCTGAGGGGCGAAAGATTGGAAATCTGGTTGTTGTTAAGCCAAACCTCCTCAAGCTCGATGGAATTCTCCAACGGCGTTAGGTCAGAAAGCCCGTTGCCAACGCGAAGCACTTTAAGCTGCCGCATTCCGGCCAAGGGTGTAACATCCGCGAGACGTTCTTGGTAAAGAGTGAGTTCTTCAAGTCGAGTCAGTGTCGACATCGGCGTTAGATCGGTGAACTCCTGAGGCCCAATCGCAAGCACCTTCAACTTGGTCAGGCCTGCTAGGGCCGTCACGTCGACGATGTGACGGCCCAGGAGTCGAAGTTCCGTCAGGTTCGTCAATCCCGCCAATGGAGCAAGGTCGGTTGGCGTTGTGTCCGCTGAAGGTTCACCGCTGAGGTCAAGTACCTCCAACTCTTTGAGCGTAGCCAACGGACGTAGATCGACAACGGGGTTGCCACTCAGACGCAGCACCCTCAAGCCCTTTATCGACGTCAATGGCGCCAGGTCTTTGATTTCGTTGGAGTCGAGAATGACGGTGGTTAGCTTCGTCAAACCGGCCATTGCGCTCAGATCGACGATCTGATTACTACTTAGGTCAACCGACGTCAAATTCTTCCATTCACCGAGGAACGTAATGTCGGTGATACCTAGATTCTCGACGTTTAGAGTCGTCACACTCGTCTTGTCATCCTGGGTGACCTCGTTAGCCAGCTTACCGACTGACTCTGCAATCGCGTGGTCGATTTCAACTTCGACGGAAGGAAGATTCGGCAGTACTCTCTCTGTTGTGGGTCGAAGATCGTTAGGCGTCGCACTTTGCTCCACACCCAATGTGGTCGCGTGCGGGGCGGGCGCCTTTCGCAAAGGCTCCCCGACCTCACTAATGAGCCCTAATCCAGTCGCAGTCACTGCCACCGGTGCAAGCCACACGATGGCAATGATGCTGGCAAGGGCAAGCGAAAAACCCGCATACCAACGCACCAGTTCCGCGACGGGTGCTGGCATGGCGCCGGTCAACGATCGTGCGTTGAGTTCAAGTCGCCGCCACGAGAATCTCGCCAACGCAATGCCGAATAGACAACGTAGTGGAGCACACAGGAAAGAGAGCGGAAGTATCACAGAGCTTTCATCGCCTCGGATGCCGGTCGAAGCCCACTTCCAGCCGTATTTCTCAAAGTATGGCCTTGGGAAGGTGAGTTCCACGAGTGAGACTCCGTTTTGCCTCCAAAACTCAATGCTGCTAATGTTTGGTTGGTAAACAACTGTGGCCCAAAATCCAAGTAATAGTGCCACAACTGTTGAGACGCCGATTAGCGTTTTAAGATTGAACTGCCAACGCAATTTGGTCCGTTGCTCTCGTCCGTCTCGATTGGCTCGGTAGACCTCGATGAGTATGAGCACGAGTGTCCCAACGAATAGTGGCGACAGACAGAGTACGGCCAATCGCCATGGCAACCACTGCCACACGTGAAACATCCAAGACACGTGAACAATCTCGTATGCCGCTTGCGATGAAAGGACGAAAGCAAGCACTAGCAGGAGCAAAAAGAAGTAGCGACGTTCTCGTTGACCTCGCATCATGTTTCCATCCTGTCCCATGTCGCCGATAGTTTGCACGCCCAACGCCGATGCTCGCAGGTAACTGGAAGCGCCGGGAACCAATTCACTCTAGCTGCTAAATAACCTCCGGTGCAAAGTTTTGGGCGTCGAGCCGGGGCGGCGTCGGTTTAGAGACGGCGCCGCGTCGGGCAGCGACGTGCGTTTGGTGCCGACAATGGGCTGCACTCAGGCCGCAAGTGGGTTTGCGCCCATGCGCTGCCGCTGCTGGCCGTAGCGTCGCGACTGCGGGACCGGTTGTGCGGCGGTCCGTGATGGATCGATCGTCGCTAGCGCGTCGGCACACCGGGCCACATGTAGGCCGGGCCACCGACATGCTGCGCCATTCGCGCATCGGGCCACTGGCACACGGACAAACTGGGCCGCTGGCACACTGGGTCACCGACCGACAATTCGCTGGGTGGCCGCTGCGCAAGAAAAAGGAATTCTTGGTTTTTTCACCAAATTACGACTAGCCTGCTCCAGATTACTCAGCGAGAATCCCTCCAGCGAAGTGGCCAGCGAACGGTTCACGAGGCCCGTCACGCAACCGACTGTCAAAGCTGGAGGATCTGGAGATGCGCGTACGATGTTTCTTGGGCGCACTAGCCCTATTGGCCGGTTTGTCGGCGTGCCCCGCCTGGGGGCAATCGACGTGGGTGGGAGCACCCGGGGGCGATTGGCTCGATCCCAACAATTGGAGTCCCGTGGGAGTGCCTACCGACCTCGCCACGGTCGACTCGGGCTCGACCGAGCTGAACCCGATCGTGTTGACGGGGGACACCAACCTCAAGGGCTTGGACTTCGGCACGAGTGGTGCCGTATCGGGTCACCTGCTCATCGATGGCGCTACGATGCTGCTCGATTTCTTCGATGACACGACGACGCACATCGGCAATCGCGGAACCGAGATGTCGACGCTAAAGATGGTCAACGGCGCGCGCATCGATATGGCGCTCACGGGGATCGGCAATTTCGCAAACGACTTCGAGGTCGGTGAACATGGCCCCGGAAAAGTGACGCTGGTCGACGACGGCACGCGGCTGCGGATCAACGACGACCTGAAGATCGGTGCCGGCGACCCGCCAGACGCCTGGGGTGAAGTTCACGTCGGCACACCGGGCGGAACCGACGCTCCGGAAGTGTATATCGGCAGCGGCACGAGCGTGGGCCGCGGCTCGCTGATCCTCAGCGCAAATGCGTTGTTTGTCTCGGGCAACGACACGGGCCTGTACGACCCGTTGGGCCGACAGAACGAAGGCTACCTGACGTTCGACGAAGGCCCGAACGACGGCCCGCGCGAAGGGATCATCCAGGACAACGCCCGCGCCTACGTGCGCACGCTGCAGAACCGCGGTGCGGCGGCTACGCTGACGATCAAGGACAACGGCGAATTGCACATCCAGGAAACCGAGGGTGGTGCGGGCGCAGGCGGAACGGTGACGTTCGCCGGCAGCGGCAAAGACAGCAACTGGGGTCGCGATCCGAACGGCAGCGACCTGGAACGCGTGATCCACTTGATGGACAACGCCGTCTTCACCGTCGACTCGGCCATTACGACGTTGCCGGTGAGCGGCTTCAGTCTCGGCGGTGGTGAAAACGGCAGCACCGGCGGCAAGGCACGCATGATCATCGAGGACAATGCCACGCTCGACATCGTGCAGGGACTGCAGGTTGCCAACGGCACGGCCTCGTCGTCGCAGGCCGTGCTCGAGATTCGCGGTGGCAACGCCACGATCAATCTGGGCGGTGACCTGAGTTTTAACTACGACCCCGTCACCTTCAACGATCTACCCGGCACCGGCACCCTGCTTGCCGACCTTTCCGGTCCGGCGCACTCGACGATCAACGTGGGTGGCACCGTGTACCTGGGGACCAATAGCACCCTGGAACTCACGGCATCGGGTTCACTCGGAGCAACGGGCACTTACTTCCGCACGCTGATCTCTGGCGACGTGGATCCGTTTTTCTCATCGGGCGTCTTCGGGAACGTGCCGGCCATCGACACCGACCTGGGTTCGGGCGTGACGTTCAAGGGCATCACCTACAACACCGACTCGATCGTGATCGAACTCTTTCAGAACACGGTACTGGCTGGCGACGTCAACGGCGACGGTTGGGTCGACGGCCTCGACTATCTCATTTGGGCCGGGAATTTCGACACCCATCCCGGGCCCGACGGCGACATCAGTGACGGCGACCTCAACGACGACGGATCGGTCGACGGCCTCGACTACCTGATCTGGGCCGGCGACTTCGGCAACCACTTGAGCACCGCCGTGCCCGAACCGAGTAGCCTGGCGCTGCTGGGCATCGCCCTGGCCGGCCTGGCCTTGCGCCGCCGTCGCTAAGCCGCACGACTCGATCACCAGGTCGTACGACACGTTGATTCATGCAAACCACGGCGGCTCCGTTGCGAGCCGCCGTGGTTTTTTGCGCGCCGTACGTGTTCTGGTTTCACGGCTATCGAGAGTTGCGAGGGACGGCCTCACGTCGCATCGCTGAGTTTCACTCCCGGGTCGTGCCCAACCAGGCACCGACTGCGGCGAAACCGATTCCTGCCGGCGGCGCACACAGCGCGGCGAGCAGCAAGCTAGCCAGAACTGGCGTCCCACAATTCACCGTGCCGGGCGGCACTTCCTGAAGCCAATGGGCGTACAACGATGCCGCTACGAAACTCAGCGGCAGACTCGCCCCGATCACCCCTCCAAGGACCGCCCAACGTATCGAGCGGCGGGCCAGTGCCTTCGTAAACGGTTCGACGATACGACGCATCATTGCTGGACGATATTCCACTCAGAGACAACCTCATATAACCCGTAGGCGGCTAACAACCCCCCATGATCGCGAGCTGAATACTGCGCGACCTGTCTTTCTTGAATTTGTCTGGATGCGACCGGGCGTGTCTGCCCCAAGTGTTTACGGAGTAGGACGCGCAAGCGAAAACGACTGCCCCAAGCCCGAACCACATAAACAACCCGCCGGTACTCAGCCAATCATTCGGCAAGAAAGCAGCGGCAAAAAAGAGCAACAAGATGGGCGCGATTGCCAGTACGATGACCACATTCACACGCCGATCAGCACGATCGTGCTGTTAGCGAAGCGTCTCGTCGCGCTGCTTGGGTGACGGCAACTCCGATTGGGCGTCATCAATCATTCCGGAAACGTCCTCGCAACGCACAGTGTGGAAACTGCCGCGTTATCCTCGTAAAGCTTCGGTGCGGATCGAGGAGTGATTCGAACCCACCAACGTGGCAAAACGCCCACTCGTGCATGATTTCGCCGACACCTGCCGGAAAGGTTTCCTCGCCGTCCATCGCGCTATCGAGCCACTCCTTTTTCAATTCGCCATCGACGACTTCGGATCCGAACGTTCAACGTCGCCGCGTCCCGTGGCACCGCCATTGGGAACAACACTGCACACACCGAAGTCAACGTGTGCGTGTGGTTGGGTGCTGGCCGTCGGCAGTCGGCAATGAGGCAGTTGGTCCAGCGCTGTTGCAATGCTCCGGGCCCGGCATCGATTCGACGCGAGACGTCATAAGCGAGAGAATTTTCGGGGCACGAGTGTTCCGAATTGTGACGACAATGTCCTCGCCCGGCTGACCTGTCGGTATTGCCAACAACACTTGCCACGTCGGAACGGATCTTCCACTGACGTTGTCGGACTCCTGAGTCCAAAATCGACTCCCGTTTGGCAAACGTCCGGTCCAACTAATCTTGCGACAAATCCAATCGACGTCGTTGCGCGTCGTCGTCGTGATCTCGCGCCTCACGAGGGCTGGCCGAGTAGATTTCAACGCGGTGAGCACCTCCTCTTCCGTCAACGGCGGTTCAAGTCGGGCCGTCAGACTGCTCCGTTGATTTCTATTGAACGCCTCGATTTCCCTGGCTAACTCGCCAGTGAAGAAGAAACGTTCAGCAGACCAAAACAGTACTGCAAACGTGAACACGAGAGCCACGAGGGCTCGGATACTGTAACGAACTCGCAATCTAGCGACCACATGTCGAACGTTCACAGTTGGTCCCCCGACGACAGTAATGGCCGGTGCCCCATAACGACCGCCGGCGCGATTTGCTTCCTTCATTCTGGGCGCACGCCGCTGCCTAGGCAAACAGCTGCACAAAACCACGGAGACGCAAACGCGCCGAACGAGGAGAGCCGACGGCAACGTGCCCGATGATCTCTGAGCGCCGGCTGGTGATCCGCGAATCCCTAGCGGTCGACGCCCAAGCTGCGTTCGATCTCGCGGCCGCGGCCGGTGATGGCGAAGGGCGGTTTGGCCGCATCGGACGAGTCGGCCCTGCGGAGCGAGGACTCGGCCGGCGAACGCGGCGACGTTTCGGCGGTCGTGGCCAAGTCGTCGGTGGCAAAATCGTCCGTCGCCGCGGTGCCGTCGACGGCGCGATGCAGATCGGTCATCATGGGACTGGTCGTGCAGCCCGCCAACGGCAACCATAGCGCCGCAATGACCGCCGCGCTCGCCAGTTGGCCAGGTCGGCGTGAGTGCCCTAGATAGCTGCCCCACAGCAATTGTCTGGTTGCGCCCATCGTAGCGAGGTCGGTTCGAAGTGATGCGGTAGGGGTTCGCAGAAGTTGGCGAGTGAGTGTGTCAGATTCGCCCGACTGCGTCCAGATCACTGCGAATCGAGCCACCGTTGTGGCGATAGCAGCCAGCCGCGAGCAAAGACGGGGGCACCCGCCAGATACGTGTTCCACCACCAAGAAGCAGAAAGCCAGCGAGGCCCTCGATGCTAGACGTGCTTGTCGTCGCTCCTCACCCGGACGATGCGGAACTGGGTGCCGCCGGCGCCATCCTAACGCTCAAGGCGGCGGGCCGGCGGGTCGGCATCCTCGACCTCACCAGCGGCGAACCCACGCCGCGCGGCTCGATGGACATCCGCGCGCGAGAAACTGCCGCCGCCACCAAAGTTCTCGGCGTCGACTGGCGGGAAAACCTCGGCCTCACCAACCGCAGCCTGGAACCCACCCTGGCCGCCCGACGCGCCCTGGCCGGCGTGTTTCGCCGCACAAGGCCTCGCTGGATCTTTGCGCCTTACTGGGAAGACGCGCACCCCGACCACCTGGCGGTGACCGAGTTGGTCGAGGCCGCCCGGTTCTGGGCCAAGTTGAGCAAGAGCGACCTCGAGGGCGAGCCCTTCTTCCCCGAGCGGATCTATCACTACTACAGCGTGCATCTGAAGATGACGCCGCAACCGTCGTTCGTGCTCGACATTTCCGCGCATTGGGAAAAAAAGCGGGCGGCGATCGCCAGCTACGAAAGCCAGTTCGCACCCGAGTTGATCGAACGATTGCGCGACCAGGCGGCTAACTGGGGGTTTGCGATCGGCACCGCCTACGGCGAACCCTTCAGCTGCCGAGAGCCCCTCGGACTCGCGGGCCTCGGTGAATTGATCTGAGCACATAAACACAGCACGAGCGCACGCCGTCAGGTCGATCGTCGCGAGGCGTCGGCCGCATCGCTTTCGCCTTGTGGCGGTTCGCTGGCTGGCGTCTGCTCGTCCGCGCTGGTTGCCGGTGCGGTGTCGCTACTCGATTCGTCGGCCAAGAGCGGCCCGTCGTCGATTTCGATCGGCGGCAGGTCAGGAACGGCGGTGCGGCGTCCGCCGTGCGGCGACACGTATCGCTCGCTGCCGGGGACGTCCGTACTCGACGGCCGCGACGGTGTCTCATCTGCGAGCGGCACGCTACGCGAAGAGGCAGGGGCGCCCGGGGGGGCGTCGGTGTCGTAAGCGCGGCGGCTTGTGCGGCTCTGCTTGAGTGCGTCGCGGGCATATTGAGCGATCCGCCGATTCGGCAGCAGCAAGTGCAACTCGGCGTCGTCGACGACGGCCTCGACTGTCGGCGGCTCGTCCTTGTGCTCGTCGCAACTCCAGACCGCCACACGCACCTCCTCGGGCCAACTCTTCAGCCACAGGGCGCCGGCGGTTGCAGCGGCGGTGGCCAGGGCCATTCCGGCGGTGAACCAGGAACTCACCCAAAGGGCGAACAACAACAGCAGCACCGCGGCTCCCGCGCCTGCGCCAAAGATGTGCAGCGGATATTCAAAGCTCCGCACCGTACGGCGCAGTTCACGGTGCACGAGCCGATCGCTCGCGTCGCAGCGCCAGCACCGCTCCGGCAGAGTGATTTGCCACTCGCTCACCTGTCGGGCTTCACGCGCACCGTACACGACTTCGCAGTCGCGAAACTCGGGATTGGCAAGCCCAGGAAACCAAACCCGCAGGTTGCGCCAGGCCTGGGCGCAGGTCGGGCCCAACCGCCGTTGAATCTGCTCGACTCGGGCAGTTGCCCGCTGGCGGTGTGCATTCGACGACGTACCTGAAGAGGCCGACGTACCTGAAGCGAGGGACTCACCCGGCATGGCGGAACCGACGGGCGTAGGTGTGTCGTCCTGCGAGGTTTGCACGTCTACTGTCTCGTCGGGCTGCATACCAGGTCGCTCACAATGGGCGTGCTAGCAAGGCGGTGCCAGCGTGGGCCAACTCCCACGACGATTCGTACCAATGAACGGCGTCGCTCGTTTCGCTAACGGACAAGTTTACAACAATTGCCCAGTGGCGCGACCGCCGGCCTGCCGCATCCTCTTTGGCGGATACGAAAGATCGACGGGTTTTGCGGGCTGTGCAATCAGGACGCAAGTCCGTTGCTGTACAGACCTTTGCGTTTGACCCACGGGTATTCGTTATGGTAGCCTAAGCTGTTTAGCCTGACGGGGCTCTGAGCCGAGATTACCATTGGCGGGCATGGCCGACGACCTTGGCAACCGCGGCCGGGCTTTGGCCAAGTAGCCTCGGCGGCGCGGGTGTTTCGGCGCGTGCCGGTGACGCGTTCGCGTCCGCGCGTTCTGGGGCATATGGTTAGTCGGTGTTGCCTGGTTCGGTGTTGCCTGGATGACGAAAGGACCCCCGCGTTGAAATACGGACGAATCGGTCCCATCGCCGTGCACTTGGCCGACAAGGTCGAGGACAACGACGCGCTGCAGCGCGAGTTCCCCAAGTGGGACATGGACCTGATCTATCGCAAGACGGGGATTCGCCAGCGACGCATTGCCGCGCCCAACGAGTGCGCTTCGGACCTCGGCGTTGCTGCCGCCAACAAGTTGTTCACCGCGCACGGCATCGAGCGCGATTCGATCGACTTTCTGCTCTTCTGCACCCAAACGCCCGATTACCCGCTCCCCACGACGGCCTGCCTCGTGCAGGAGCGCCTCGGCCTGCCCACGAACATC
>JAGQPT010000605.1 GCA_020426575.1 Planctomycetales bacterium | reverse complement strand
TCGATCCGTTCCACTTCGGTGTTCGTGGCGACGTGCAGCAGGTGGTCGGCCGCGGCGTCGTCGAGCAACTGCGCCGCGCTGCGTCGCGCGCCATGCGGACAGAGAAATCCAGCGCACGACGCGCAGCGTTCGCACTGCCGTGTGTCGATCGCCAGCGGCAGCCGCATCGGCCGCAAGCCCTGTGCGCGGTTCGCCGCCATCAGCCGTTCGTTGACCGGCGCGATGGGTAACACCCGCGCGTCGACGTCGGCGTGGGGACGTTGCAGCGGGTCGTAGTCGTCGCCCCGCGTCGCCGCCACGCGAAACAGCCGTTCGGCTTGGTCGTAATAAGGCGCCAACTCGTCATAGCAAATCGGCCAGTCCCACTCGCTGCGCGGCAAGCGGTCGCCGTAGTGACGGCCCGGGTGGAAGTCGTCGGCGCTGGGCCGCAGCATCACGGCGCCGAACAGCGAAGTGCCGCCGCCCAACACGCCGCCCATGTAGAGCCGCACCGATTCGGCGTTCACGCGAACCGGACGGTCGTCGTAGGGCTGTTTTTCGATCAGCGTCGCGCGCTCGTCGTGCGCTGCGTGGGTCGCCGAGGGTCGCCGGCCGCGTTCGACGACCAGGACGGACTTGCCGGCGGTGGCGCAAGCGTGGGCAAAGGCTGCGCCTCCGGCACCGCTACCGATCACAGCGACGTCGAAATCACATTCCATTGCCAGTCTCGTCTTGCCAGCGGTGCACTCGCGTGCCCTCGTCCCGTCCTGGTTACCTGGGCACGTGAGTCTAATCGAACGTTAAGCAAGCGCCAGCAAAGCTAACAAAGAATTATTCATGCGCTCGCGAAATCCTAACGTTGAGTCGTACACTTGGCACTCACTGAACGCAGCGTTGGGGACAACAGGCCGTTGTCGGGCGACGCTGCAGGCTCGGGCAGGCAAACACGGACGTGACCATGAGCACAGCCGACATCCAGCGGCAATACGACCACGTGATCGCGGCTCACTATGACCGCGATCCCCAAGGGATCACCTGCCGAACGCTCGATCGCGCACTCGAACACCTTGCCGCGCAGCGACTGCTCGCCGCTGAGCCGCCCCACGAACTCTACGACGCCGGCGGCGGCGCCACCCCCTTACAGGTCCTCGACCTGGGCGTCGGCACCGGGCTGTTCCTGGAAAAACTCCGCGACGCCTGCCAGCGACCCGTTCAACCCTACGGCCTGGACATCTCGGCCGAAATGGTCGAAATCGCTCGTGGCCGCATTCCCGAGCTCGTCGTCGCGGTCGACGACGCTGCGCACGCCGGCGAACACTTCATCGACATGCCGTTCGACCTTGTCTGCACGCACTTCATCACGGGCTTCGTCCCGCTTGCCCACCTGACGCCGTTGGTGCACGAAAAACTTGCCGCCGGGGGCCACTGGTCGTTCGTCGGTGCGACCAGTGCGGCGTATCCCGAATTGCAGCGCAAGGCGGACTCACCCGTCGTGAAGCGGATGTTCGGCGGCGCGTCGCTGGGCACCGACCAATTGCTCACTCCCGCCGATCTCGACGACGTCACGCGCATCCTGACTGACCACGGCTTCACGATCTGCCAGGCCGAATTATTTCGGCCACGGCTGAACTTCGAGAACTTCGACAGTTTTATGGAGTTCGCCTACTGGGGCGGCTGGCTCACCCCCTTCATCGAAAAGCTCGGTCTGCACGAGGCGAGCCGCACGGTGCGGGGGTTGCTCAACGCGTTGATTTTCCCGATCCAGGATCACCACGAAATCGCTGTCGTGCTGGCAAAAAAACCCGCGGCCCCTTGAGCCCCAAAAGTCACCGCCGGCGTGGCCGCCACGGTGTCCGCGCCGTCTGACAAGAGCGAGAGATGCCCATGCGAGTCGTGATCGTCGCCGAGGTCTTCATCCCCAAGATCGACGGCGTCGTCGTGCGGACGATGAACCTGATCGAACATCTGCTCGCCGGCGGTGACGAACTGCTGGTCGTGTGCCCCCACGCCGAGGGTCGCGACAACTGCCCCGTCTCCACGCTCGAATTCCGCAGCTTTCCGTTCCCGGCCTACCCCGAGTACCGTATCGGTATACCCGACAAACGGCTCCCCGAGGTGATTCGGCGCTTCGATCCCGACGTGCTGCATTACATCAACCCGTTCGCCTTCGGCTTTCGCTGTTACGATCTCTTACAGCAGAACGGCGTCACCACGCCCAGCGTCTTCTCGTTCCACACCCTCTACGGCGAGTTCGTCAAACGCTACCCGCTGATGAAGCCGCTCTCGCGGATGCTCTGGTGGCTGATGCGCGATTACCACAACTGCGCCGACCGCAACCTGACGGTTTCGACGATCATGCAGGAGACGCTCATCGAGCGGGGGTTCGAGCGCGTCGAGTTCTGGCCGCCGGCGGTCGACAGTACGCTGTTCACCCCGCAGCGCTCGTCGGCGGTGATGCGCGAGCGGCTCTCTGGCGGTCATCCCGATTCGCCCTTGTTGCTGACGGTCTCGCGGCTGGCGCCTGAGAAAAGCGTGAAGTTCTTGCGCGGCGTGATCGAGCAAGTTCCCCAGGCGCGGCTCGCCATCGTCGGCGACGGTCCGCAGCGCGGCGAACTCGAAGCTGCCTTTGCCGGCACCAACACGCGCTTCGTTGGCTACTTGAGCGGAGCCGAACTCGCCACGGCGTACGCCTCGGCCGACGCGTTCGTCTACGCCTCGGAGACTGAAACGATGGGGAATGTCGTGCTCGAAGCGATGGCCTCGGGACTGCCCGTCGTGGCACCGCGGGCCGGCGGCATTCCCAGCCTGATGACGCACGGCGAGACCGGCATGTTGTTCCCCCCCGGCGACACCCAGGCGGCGGTCGACGCCGTCGAAGCGCTGCTGACGGACGCCGACTTCCGCTCGCACATCGGCGCGGCGGCGCGGCAGCGCGTCGTCGAGTGGGGCTGGCGAAACTCGGCGGAGCGGGTGCGGCAACACTACAGCGATACCGTGGCCGAGCGAGCACTTGGCGGCGGCGCCGCGCCGCGACGTCGCCGGCTGGCGCCGGCCGTCGTGTCCGCGCTCGTCTTGGCTTTCCGCGCCATGGCGCTGGGAAGCCGAGGTCCGTCAGGGGCCGCAACCAACCGCGCCGTGCCGCGCACACCGCTCACTCCGCAGCTTTCGCGTCACACGGCGCGTCCCTAACCGCGAGGCAAGCGATGCTCATCGACCCGGGGCCACAAGAACGCGCCGTACGCACCTTGTTCGTCAGCGACGTTCACATCGGTTGCCGCTATGCCCAGCCCGAACGCTTCCTCGCGTACCTGCAGCAGGTGCGACCCGAGCAGATCTTCATCCTCGGCGACTTCCTCGACGGCTGGAAGTTGCAGAGCACCTGGCGTTGGAAGCCGGTCTACACGCAGATCGTCAAACGACTCGTGCAACTCGCCCAGGACGGCGCCGAACTTTTCTACACCCCCGGCAATCACGACGCCTTCCTCCGCTGCGCCGACGTGCGCTACCTGGTCGAGAGCACCGGCGTGAACGTGCAGGTGCAGGACGAATTCGTCTTCCGGGCCGCTGACGGTCGCCGCTTTCTCGTCACCCACGGCGACAAGTTCGACGTCATCGAAATGCGCTACCAGTGGCTGTCGATTGCCGCCTCGTTCGTCTACGAACCGATGATGTTCTTCGATCACTGGGCCAGCCGTCTGTTCGGCCGCGAAGGTTATAGCCCCTATTCCCGCTGTGTGCTGATCAAGGGAAAGGTGAAGTCGGCGATCCGCTTCCTTAGTCACTTCGAGCAGACGCTGTTTCGCCACGCCCGCAGCCTGGGGTGCGACGGCGTCATCTGCGGACACATCCACACGCCGGGCCTGACCACCGTCGACGAAGTCACCTACTTCAACACGGGCGATTGGGTGGAAAACTGCACCGCGCTGGTCGAACACTACGACGGTTCGCTACGGCTCGAATCGGCGTACCCGGCGGGCTTCCCCGCCGTCGTTTCCCCCCGCGTGCGTTCCGTCCCTTGGGAGCGGGAACACCCGTTGCCCGCCGCCACCTCGAAGCGCCACGTCGCCGAGCCGGCCTGAGGTGCCGAACGCCGCGCGACCGAACGAACTCGAAGTCCGCAGTGCAGCGGCGATCGATGGCATCTACGTCGTCAGCGAATCGCGCTGCGGCGTCTCTTCCGACTCGTCGCGGATCACGAGGTCCTCGACGCTGCGGCCGCCGGGGTGGCGCCCCGGCGAGGCGACTTCCTCCTCGACCGCCGTGGCGATGTGCCCGGCATAGAGCCCGATGCTGTGGTCCGAGAGCATGTCGATCTTCCCGCGCAGCAGGCCGGCCACCATCCCCCGCCAGCGATCTCGGCTCCGCAGCACGCCGCGCAATTTGCGGATCCGCCCGTGGCGATTCAGGTAGACTTCGTCGCCGCTGTGTCGATATCCCATCCACACCGGCGGCACCCGTGTGACGATGTCGTTGTTGTGCACCCAGCGGTAGTGGGTCACCGCGGCGTGCCGCACGTAGCGTTTACAGCCGACGCGCGGCGAACCGAAAGTATGCAACTCCCGCGGACTGCTCGTCAGCGACGACGTTGTGCAACGATACGCGCAGATTGTCGCCATCGCGCCGCCGAGCGAGTGACCGCAAAACCAGACGGTCCGACCATCGTCTCGGAGCACCTCTTCGAGCACGGGCCAAAGATCGTCCACCTCGCGATTGAAACCGCTGTGGACCTTGCCCAACGAGCCCACCACCGACATCACGGCGTTGGCGTCGGCCTGGATGTCGTTCCACTCGGTCACCTCGGTGCCGCGACAGGCCAGCACAATGTCCCGCTCGTTGCCGAACACGTACGCCTGCGAACCGTCGCGGTCAGCCAGCTGCGCGTATAGAAAGCCAATCGCCTCGGCCGCCCGCTGCGCCTCGTCCTCGTCGTTGTAGGCGATCATCGCCAACTCGGCCAGCACAAGCGCACGCCGCAGAAAACTCTGTTCGGCCAGAGGTGTCCGCGCGTCGCCGTACAGCACCAACGGCACTTCGCCGACGTCCTGGATCACCTTCCGCTGCAGGCCTGCGGTGCCGTCGGGTAGCTGGGAATTGCTCACTGTGCATGACCCTCCGTGTCGATTCGCGGCTCGACGGACTTGAGCGGCGGAGACTCTCCGCCCTGGCGGCAGAGCGCAGGCCCCCGGATTATACTCCCCGCCAACCGCGATCAAGCCATCCCCACGTCGCTCACTGGTAGCGCCCCGGGGCCGCTTGCATCAATTGCCCCGCCGACGGCGGGCGCGCAGGACCGTACCTATCGCCAATGTGAGCAGGGCGAGCGGCAGCGCGGCCGGTTCGGGAATGGCCACCGCGTCGAGCGGGCCCTGATTGAAATTGCCCGCCCAGGCCAGGTAGTCCAGCCCGTCGACCACGTTGTCGAAATTGAAGTCGCCGTTCGCGGGCGAACCTGGCGGGTTCTGGGCCGGATCGTCGCCGTAGTGAGCGGCCCAGATCAGGTAGTCGAGCCCGTCGACGTGCCCGTCGAAGTTGGCGTCGCCGATCACCACGACCCCCAGGGTCACGGCGTCGGTGCCATACTCCAGCGACCAACTCAGCCCGGCGTCCAGCGCCGGCAGCGACAGCTCGTCGAACTTGCCGACGATGCCCCCAGTGGCGGTGAGCAACTCGAACGAGTCGCCGAAGCCGGGGTCATACACACCACCGCCTGCGTCGACGAGCAGCACTTCGAGCCCGCCTCCCAACAGGGCTGCGCCGGTGACGTTGACCGAGTCGTACTCGCTGCCTTTAGCCGTGCCGCCGATCTCGATCTGTAGGGTGGCGGGCTCGCCGAGGAACAGACCACCTTCGATCGTCGTGAGCGCGGGCGACATCCCCGGTGCAAACGTGCCACCTTCGACCGCCAGGCTGCCGACGACACTGGGCGTCTGCAGCACACCGCCGGTCATTTCGAACGTGGCGTGAGGCCGCGAGACGTCGAGTTGGGGAGTGGTGAGCGAGCCGGCTAACAACCGCAGCGTGGCGCGGATACCCACGCTGACCGTATCGCCGCTGTCGAAGTCGGCGTAGATGTTGGTTTCGCCGTCAGCAAATGCCGTCTTGCCGCCGACCGATACGTCGCCCAACACGTCTAGCCGCCGCAACCCCGCCTTGGTGAAGTCGCTGCCCACAGTCAACTGTGACGACAACTGCGTGAGGTTGTTGGCCCACAGGTAGCCGTCGTTGGGCATGATCAGTTCGGCGACGGTGAGTTGACACACATTGGTCGCGAACGCGCTGCTGGTCAACACGCCGCTGGTGATCGTCAGCGAACTATCACCGCGGATTATTACTCCGCTGTTCTGAATCGCGATCGCGTTGACCGTCGTCGGACTGGTGATCCGCGCGCTGTTGTTCAGCGCCACGTTCTGGGTGCTCGTCGTACCGACCGTCAGCGCGTCGGGCATCAGCGACGGATCCAACAGCCGCAGTTCGCCGGTCGAGTTGTTGACGGTGACAAACGTGTTGCCCAAACGCTGGCCGGCATCGGAGCTGCCGATCAGGAACGGAATGATGCTGGCGTCGCTTTCATCGCCGTCGTTGTCGTTGTCCAGGGCGCCGATCTGCTCGGGGCGATGCCCCAGTGCCAACGGTGCCGTGGTACGACCGAAGTCGAACACGTCGTCGTTGGTGCCGCGGGTGAGGATGAGTGCCGCGCCGCCTCGTCCCTGGGTTAGCGTGTCGATGAAAAAGCCACCGTCGGCTTCCAACTCGAGTTCGCTCGACGTGCCGGCCGCGAGCGTGAGACCGTTGATCACTTCGGCCCCGCCGCCCCCGAAGGCCCCGCTGATTTCGATGCGGCCGCCTTCGAGCACGACCGGTGTGGTATCTTCGATCAAATCGGGCGACGAGCTCAGGCCGCTCATGTCGAGTTGTACGCGAGTCGACTCCCAGATGCGCAGTTCGTTGGCGCCGGTGAGCGTCGCGCCGCGAATCTCCAGACCGGCACCGCGGATCTCCACGTTACCGCCGACATTGCCCCCTTGATTCAGATCGACAAACGCCGTCGTCGACGGACTCAGGTCATCGTACACGAAGCCGTCGACGGTCAGGTCAACGGCGACGTCGAGTGGTTCAAAAAACTGCAGCGTACCGACCGACGGATTGTATATCGAAAGCGACGCGTCAGCGATAATTTTCGTATCGAACTGAGTCAACCCCAGGCCGTAGTGTTCGATCCGCGCCGGCTCGTCGTTGTCATTGAACAGCAAAAAGCTTTCGCCCGTGAGCATCGTCCAGTCCGACGTCGTACCGCTGGACGTGATCAACATTCCGTGCGCTTCAAACGTCGTGGGAAAATCGTGATCGATGACCGACGTGCCCGGCGCGTCGACGTCCGTGTGTAGCCCCAACACGTAGCTGGCGTCACCGCCGACCGGCGGCGCCGCCGGCGACCAGGGGCCCGTCGAGAATTTCGCCGTCGTGCCCGACGACGTCGTGATCGTATGTGTCGGCTCAAGGGCGTTGGCGGGTGTGGCGAAAAACCACGCTCCCAACACAAACGCCACGAACCTCAGCCCCCTGTTGCCGTGTCGTCCACTTCGCCACATCGTGCCAAACTCCCAGGAATCAGACGTCGAACGCGTCCCCACTGAGTACGGTAATTTCAGCGGCAGCGGCCCGCAAGCAGATTGCCGCGGGTGATTGTCCGTCCCGCGTGCGGATCGCCATTGGCACTACGAGCCGGTGGACTGGCCGTCGTCGCGGAAGACTTGAAGACTATCGAGCGCTGAGAATCCCCCGGCGCCGGCGAACCGCCAGACATCCGGTACCGGCAAGTAATAACCCGAGTGACGTCGGTTCGGGAACAGGCATGAACGTGCCCGACCCAAACCTTGCCTGGGCTGGTACGCACCAAACCGAAATGGCGTGGTATCCGTCGAGCGTCTCCCCATCGGGCAGATCGATCACGAGCGGCCCTTCGTTTCCCTTGTACAGCGTTCCCAACAAGGGTGGGCCGATCGACAAACCGTCAATAAACGCGTCCTTGGTGTCTTCCGTCGCCAAATAGAAATAGACGGCAAGTCCTTGTCCATCGTAGGTAAAGTCCTCGACGACGACCGTGTCCTCGTCGAGGATCGTGACGGTACCGGTGACGTCATGCGCGAACGTGTTGAGTTCGGCCTGCCAGCCGACCATCGGCGACATCACTCCGGCGTGCGAAGGCAACGCAACGAAAACCAGCGTCCCCCAGACGCAACACGACAACGCACCAAGCGCCGCAGTTTGACAGGATCGACGCACCATTTCATCAGCCTCCCGACCACCCCGCGAGTTTCTCTGTTCCAGTTCCAATTTCCGCCCCCACGTCCGTCCTATTGTAGCAGGCGTTTCAGCGCCGCGTGACATTTCCTGCCAGTCCGCACGTCGACCGCGTGTCGACCAAGTAAAGTAGTTCCGGTGGGAGTGGGCCGCAGGCCAGCTCCCCGAGCCATCGTCCGCACCGCGCGGTTGTGGCCCGCTGTGTCGTGCGCCCGAATCCGTCGTCACGCCGTCCTGCTCCGAACGTCCTACCCTGTAGCTCTCACGAACCTACCATGTACGTACCCGACGGCTTCGCCGAACACGATCGTCAGGTGTTGCACGCGTTCATCGAACGGCACAGCTTTGCCACGCTTGTTTCCCACGGTGCAACCGACGAAGCTGCGCCCGAGGCGACGCACCTGCCGCTGCTGCTCGACCACGAGGCCGCTGGGCAGGGGCAGTTGCTCGGGCACTTCGCCCGCGAGAATCCCCACTGGCAATTTGCGGACGGCCGCGAGGTGCTGGCCGTTTTTCACGGTCCGCACGCATACGTCTCACCCACCTGGTACGAGGAGCGGCGTGTCGTGCCCACCTGGAACTACGTGGCGGTCCACGTCGCCGGCACGCTGCGCGTCCAGCACGACCGAGTGCGCGTGCTGGAACTGCTCCGCCGCACCGTCGAGACGTATGAAGCGCCACTGCCGCGTCCTTGGTCGCTCGGCGACAGCGATGCCGAGTTCATCGACAAGTTGGTCGACGGGGTCGTCGGCTTCACGATCGAGATCAGCCGCATCCAGGGAAAGTGGAAGCTCAACCAGAATCAGAGCCCGCAGCGCCGCGAGCGCGTCGTCGCCGCGCTACAACAACAGCCGGGCGCCGATCAACAGGAGATCGCCCACCTGATGCGCTTGCGGATGGCGTCAACGCAAGGCAAGTAAAAGGATTGAGGTCCTGCCCACGCGATCGTGGTCACGAACCCGCAGGTAATGACGGAGAAGGCTAGATCCGACGCCGATGGCCAAGGCACGAGTGCGCGGCACATGCCATGAGCGTGAGACATAGGCCGCTCGGCTCGGGCACGTCGGAATGGTACTTCGCCAGGAAGGCATCGTGGGATCCGGCGCTAGGACCGGCAAGACTTCGCTGCGTGGTGCCGGAGATGTAGACGTTTCTATTGTCGTCAGTCGACACCCCGGAACCGCTGGTCGCACCGTTTTCCGTGAATAGTTCTTCGTTCCAGAGGAGCGCCCCGCCGGAGTCGAAGCTGGAGAGAAACGCGCCGTAAATATAGGCTCCATCGTCAATGAAACTCGCTTCGGTAAAGCCCGTTACAAACACGTTGCCGAATTGATCGGCGGCCACGTCTCCGGCCAATGCTATGTCCACGGTACCGAATTGACGCGACCAGTCGAGCATTCCTTCGTGGTCGAATTTGCTCAAGAACAGCGTACCCCCTTCGGGTTGAGGTGCCACCAGGTCGCCGTACGTATCTCCCACGATATAGGCATTACCAAGGCCGTCCGTCGCAATCGCCTGGCCTTCGTCATACGCATTGGTGCCGTGCTGTCGAATCCATTTCAGGTTGCCGTTGCTGTCGAACAGGCCGACGAATGTGTCGTAAGCCCCGAGTGCGACGCCGTCCAAGTCTCCTTCGGTGTTTCCGACAACATACACGTTGCCAGATTGGTCTGCGGCCACGTCGATGCACATATCGTACGCACTGGTACCGAATTGCTGCGTCCACAGTAGTTGTCCCGCGTCGTTGTACTTTGCAAGGAACGCGTCTCCCATACCGAGATTTACGCCGGCCAGGTCGCCGGCGGTATGGCCGGCGACGTAAACGTTACCCATTCCGTCTGCTGAGACTCCCCACGCTTCATCGATTTCACTCGTGCCGATCTGTAGAGTCCACACCGATTCGCCGTCCTCGTTGTATTTGGCAAGAAACCCGTCGTACGATCCCGCGTTTTCGCCACTGAATCCGCCCCGAGTATGACCCGACACGTAGACACTCCCCAACCCGTCGGCCGAAACACTGCGTGCATTGTCAAAGGCAGTTGTGCCAATTTGGCGAATCCACTCGAGCGTGCCCAGCTCACTGTACTTGCCGATATAGCCGTCGCTGTCGCCTATGCCGGCACCTGCGAAGGCCCCTTCCGTATTGCCAACGATGTACACGCTTCCATGATTGTCCACCGAGATATCTACACCTGAGTCGACCTCACTGGTGCCTAACTGCCGCGCCCACTCGAGCGTCTGACCGTGGCAAACGTCGGATGCTGTCACTGCCATCAAGAGCAACGTCATTGTACGAATCATCGTTTCCAGCCGTGTGTTCGTTGTGCCGGACCTTGGCGTATTTCGTGAGACTCTCTTAGCGTAGTGTCGCATCAATCGGCATCTCTACGTTGACGACCTACGAACGAAATCAAGGACGTGAGCGCGTAAAATGTCCTTGGATCGTTGAGATGACGAATGGAGTGCATCCTGCCCAATCACTCGCACAGCTCATCAAGAGAGTGCGAACTCTCATCCATGACGCAGAGGCGTCTGAGCCACCCTACTTTTGCAGACTAACCGTCGTGCACTTGCTACGCAAGAAAAAACGCCGACGAACGTCGCTCAAATCTGCCCGGAAATCGACGATCTCTGCACCCGACCCCGCTTCACTTCGCGGCGGCGAGTTCAGCTAGGTGTTGCGCTGTCCCCACCAGCCGGTCCCAGTTCTCGGCGATGTACTCCGGCGGGCCGCCGATCTGCGCCACCACTTGCGCCACCTCGTGCGTCGGCACCATCTCGATCGCGTCCCAGGGACAGACCGTCAACTCGTACGGGTCGGTCTTCTTGCGGGGGATGTGCACGCAGACTTCGCAGCCGACGCAGCGCTCCAGATCAATCTCGCACCAGCTCTCGGCGCCCTTGACCAGGCCACGGTCCATCGACATCAGCGTAATGCAGTCGACCGGGCAGACCTCCAGACACGACTCGCAGCCCGTGCAGTTGTCGGCGTTGATGACGGCCAGCTCCTTGGGAACCTTTTTGCGGGGGGCGCTTTTCTTGCCCATCTGCGTTGTCCTTCGTCGCTGTCGTGGCGGCTGGCTGTTGGGTGATCGGTCGCGCGGGGGGCCGCATCGCTAGGGTGTCCCCTGCAACCTTACTATCATAGGCATAAATCGGTCCAGAGCTAGCCGAGCGACAGCAATTCGCTCCCGGCCCGCGCGCCCCGGGCCTAAATGTCGCTGAGGCGACGGGTTGTGGCGGCGCACGCTCGTCGGCTAAAAGCTAGCGGTATAATCGTCGTCGCCCCGCCGTGGCCCCGGCAAACCCCGCTATCGCTTGCCGCGTAGGTCAACACGGCCCCCGTGTCACCCGCTCCGTCACTCACGCCCCGTTCGCCGCTCGATGGACCTCAGTTTCGACAAGGTGACCAAGTTTTACGGGCCCGTGATCGGCGTGAACGACGTCAGTTGCCAGGTCACGCCGGGCATCACCGGTCTGCTGGGGGCCAACGGCGCCGGCAAGTCGACCTTGCTCAAACTCGCCAGCGGCCAGTTGCGGCCCAGTCTCGGTGACGTCCGCGTCGGCCAGCACCGTGCCTGGTCGAGCGCCGCCAAGCGACGGCTCGGCTACTGCCCCGACATCAACACGTTCTATGAAGAGATGACCGGCCGCGAGTTCGTGCTGGCCATGACGCGGCTCTACGGCTATTCGCTCGGCGAGGCGCGCCGCCGCACCGAGGCCGCCCTCGAAGAAGTCGGCATGAGCGACCGCGCCACGCGACGCCTGGCCGGTTGCAGCCACGGCATGAGGCAGCGGATCAAACTCGCCCAGGCGCTGGTGAACGACCCCGAGGTGTTGCTGCTCGACGAGCCGATGACGGGCATCGATCCGGCCGGCCGCCATCACCTCGGCGAGTTGCTCACCCGCAAGGCCGCCACAGGCATGACCGTGCTCGTGTCGACGCACATTCTCAGCGAACTGGAAGAGCTTGCCGAACGGATCCTGATGATCGGCCGCGGTCGGGTGATTGCCACGGGCACGCTGCCCGAGATCCGCCGGTTGTTGGCCAACGAACCGTTCGTCGTGCGGATCGACTGCGGTGCGCCCCGCCGCCTTGCCGCCCGACTGCTGGAACACGCCGCCGTGCTGGCCGTCGAAGTTCGCGACGAGGTGCTCACGGTGCGCACGCGCCAGCCCGACGAGTTTTTCGCGCACGTCAATGCGCTGGCCAGCGAACCTGACATCGAGGTCACGCGGCTGGAAACGCTCGACGCCGGCGCCGATGCCGTCTTTGCCTACCTGGAACCCCGCGCATGATCGGCCAACTCCGCTCCCTAAGCACGCTGCTGATGCTGTCGTTCAGCCGACTGCTGTGGTCGGTGAGCACACTGATGCTGCTGTTCCCGTTGGGAGGCTGCGTGTTGTTTCTGCTGCGGCGCGGCTACGGGCGCGAGCTCGACCCCCTCGCAGCGTTCGCCGACTTCTCACAGGAGTTCATGCTCTTCATCTTCGCGCCGTTCATCGTGCCGATCTGCACGCTGGCCTACGCCACGATGAGCATCGGCGGCGATCGCGAGGACCGTACCCTGGTGTTCCTGCTGATGCGGCCCATCCCCCGCGCGATGGTCTTTCTCGCCAAGCTGTTGGCGACGCTGCCGCTGGTCGTGGGACTCGTCGTCGTGAGCTTCGTCGGCTTCTGCTACCTGGCCGGCACACCCGGCGAAACGGCCGTGCGGGTATACCTGCCGGCGGTGGTTTACATGAGTCTGGCGTACGTCGCGCTCTTCCACGTCTTCGCCATCCTCTTCCGCCACGCCACGATCATCGCGATGGTCTACTCGCTGTTCATGGAGGTCTTCATCGGCAACATGCCGGGCCTGGTGAAACGGATCACCGTGAGCTTCTACGGTCGCTCGATGATCTTCGGCCTGGGGCTCGAACACGGGCTCGATCCGCCGCCGGCCGAGTGGTTCGCGCCGGTCACGCCGACGGTCGGCGCCGCCACACTGCTGGGCATCACCGCCGCGTCGGTCCTCGCCGGCGTGCTGATCTTCCAATACCGCGAATACCGCGACCTTACGTAGCGGTTTAGGTGTTTAGGGCGCGCTGGGAATCCGCTCCCCAACACCTGAATCGCTCAATCCTAAACCCCTAAAAAAACACCGCGCGAGTTGTGCGACTCGCGCGGTGTCGATGGTTTTGGGCGGGCATCTTGCCGCGACGATCAGGCGACTTCTTCCTCGTAGAAGTCGACCAACGTCTTCGTTGGCGTCGTCATTTGGAACAGCGGGGCAAAGCCCTCGAAGTCCGCGTCGACCTTGGCGAGAATCTCCCTGACCGGCAGGCCGTTGGGGCCGCTCAGCTCGGTGTACCACTTCTCCCAGGTCTCGCGCTCGTGCCATAGCGGGTCGGCCGACGCCGGCAACATCGACGACAGCGTGACGGCGCGCTCGGTCGGATCGTCGCTCGTCGACAGCACCTCTTCGGCCTGGCTGTGGCGCTCGACCAGGTCAGCGAGCGTCTCGGGCAGGTTCCACTGGCGCGCCATCCGCGCCGCCGCCTGTCCGTGACTCCAACCAAACCGCTCGGTCTCGAGCACCGATAGTTGCACGGCACCGCCATCGCGGCCGGCGAGCAACTCGGCATACTGCTGGGGGAACTCCTTGGCCAACAACGGCACCGCCATGTCTTGCAACAGCGCAGCGACGAAAGGCTCTTCAGCGTCGCGCAGGCCAAGCGCCGTGCCCATGTGACGCGCGAACAAACCACGCCGCAGCGAGTCTTGCCACAGGCTCTTCAGGTCGAACGGCCCACACTTCGGATTCGGCATCAGGCTGAAGACGGCGCTCCAGAGCGTGAAGTTGCGGATCGTGCTCACGCCCACCAGCGTGATCGCCAGCTTCACACTCGAAATCTCCCGCGAGAAGCCGAAGTACGACGAATTCACGAACCGCAGCACCTGGCCGGCCAGACCGGGATCCGACTCGATCGGCACGGCAAAGTCGGCCGGGCCGTTGTCGGGGTTCTTGGAAAGTTCCAGGATGCTGATCGCGCTTTGCGGCAAGGCAGGCAGCTGGCTGCGCGAAAGGAGTTGATTCAGGTCGACACTGGTCTGCTTCGTGGCTTCTGTCATCGTCTTGATCCGTTACCGAACAGTCCGTGTGGGTGGGTGAGGGGCCGGGAGAGCTGGATCTCGGTCCGGCCCGCGGCGATTACTGCCATCGAGGCTTACGTGCCGCCGACCGCCGCAAAAAAACGCTCTGCAAAACGTTAGGTCACACCCACCGCCGCGCCAAATCCACGTCTCC
>JAGQPT010000004.1 GCA_020426575.1 Planctomycetales bacterium | reverse complement strand
GACAACCCTCTGAATCTACCAGACGCCCGGGGGGATGTCAGCCGCGGCATAGTCCAATGTGTGAGCGCTCGGGTGAGTGGCGGGCCGTGTCCAGCTTGCACAATCACGCCGATTTGACAATCACGCCGATTTGTAGGTCACACCGACGCCGTGGCCGCCCCAGTAACAGCACCTGGTCGTAGTGCTAGAGCAATACGACTGCCCGGCCGCATAATCAGTTGGTCGTTCGGTCAATTGTCGATGTTCGCAACGGTCCGCCTTGGCCCGCTCTCAGCTTGGGGTACATATCGCCGGCTCGGGGGGGCTACTCGTCAACCGAAATCCGAATCGCGCTCGTTTTGTGGCTGGTCAATAACAGGCACGTCGCTAGAGTACCTTGTTGTTGTGCGATAAGACGTGAGCGCGAGCAAGTGCGTTGGCTGATATGGCCCGGTCAAAAGTAAACTGGTTGCGTGTGACGCCTTTTTTTGCTCTGCATCTAGCTTGCTTCGCCGCGATTTGGGTGGGCTGGTGTTGGATGTCCGTTGCAACCGCTGTGGCAATCTACTTTGCACGGGTGTTTGGACTTACTGCGTTCTATCACCGCTATTTTTCGCACCGCACCTTCAAGACGTCGAGAACGGTGCAGTTTCTCGGGGCATTGCTCGGCAATTCCGCGGGCCAGCGAGGCCCCATCTGGTGGTCGGCGCATCATCGACTTCATCACCAGCATTCGGACACCGCGAATGACGTGCATTCTCCGAACCAACAGGGCTTTTGCTACAGTCACATGTTGTGGTTCATGACCCACGAACACTACTTCACGCCTCGCAAGTACGTGAAAGACTGGCTGAGATACCCCGAGCTTCGACTGATCGATCGGTTTGATTTCGTGGCCCCGATGCTTCTGGCGACCTCCGTTTTCTTATTCGGCTCGGTCCTCCAACGCTACGCACCCGAATTGAACGTCAATGGTCCACAGATGTTCGTCTGGGGCTTTGTGCTTTCGACCGTTGCACTTTACCACGTCACATTTTGCATCAATTCCCTCGCACACAGGTTTGGGCAACGGAGATTCCCCACGAACGACGACAGTCGGAACAACTTTCTGCTTGCGATGGTCACGATGGGCGAAGGGTGGCACAACAACCACCACTACTATCCCAACTCCGTGCGGCAAGGTTTTTACTGGTGGGAAGTCGATCTGACGTATTACCTGCTTCGCGCGATGGCATGGTGCGGGATCATTTGGGACTTGAACGTCGTGCCTAATCATGTGCTCGTCGTCGAAAGCCGTCCGACGACGGATCGGCAGCGATTCTGAAAGGAGCCAACGATGCGAATCGCTGTGATCGGGGCCGGCATTAGCGGGAATCTTGTGGCACGGTTGCTCGCCCGTGGAAACGACCTGCACTTGTACGAAGCCGCCTCCTACGCGGGAGGGCACACGAATACCGTCGAATTTGAACTGGATGGCCAGACTTATGCGGCGGACACCGGGTTCATGGTTTTCAATCGTCGTACCTATCCACGTTTCTGCCGAATGTTGGAGCTGTTGGGCATAGGCGTGCAACCCAGCGACATGAGCTTTAGCGTTCGTTGCGATCGTAGCGGCTGGGAATACCAAGGGAGCTCAATCAACGGTCTTTTCGCGCAACGGCATAACCTTGCGCGCTTCCGCTTCTGGGCTATGCTGTGCGACATCGCCCGCTTCAACCGCGAAGCTACCTGCATCGTCAGAGGCGGGCGGAGCGTCGACGACGCAACGAGTGTCGGTGACTTTCTCAATCAAAACCGATTTGGCCAGCCATTTGTTGAGCGCTATTTGCTGCCGATGGTTGCGGCGATCTGGTCGACGCGGCCTGATCGTGTCCTTGAGTTTCCATTGGTTTTTTTGCTGGGGTTTTTTCACAACCACGGGCTGCTGCAACTGCGTGATCGTCCGCGGTGGCTCACAATTCCAGGAGGTGCGCGGCGGTACGTGGACGCACTTCTGCAGCCGATATCACATCGCCTTCGACTCAGTACGACTGTGGCGCGAGTTACCCGCACTAGCGGTAGCGTGCACGTGCAGACACAAGACGGTACGGTCGAGTCCTTCGAACACGTTGTGTTTGCCACACACGCAGATCAAACGCTTCGTCTGTTGGGTGACGCCGACGCGCGGGAACGGCGCATTTTGGGGGCCTTCGACTATCAACAAAATCACGCAGTCTTGCACACTGATTCGTCGGTGCTGCCGAGGCGGCGTCGTGCTTGGGCAAGCTGGAATTATCGTGTCTGCGCTGACTCCGTTGCTTGCGTGACCTATGACCTGCGGCGTCTTCAACGCCTCAGCACACCAGTGCCGGTCCTTCTCTCGCTGAACGACGACGGAAGGATAGATCAAAGCAAGGTCTTGCGTACATTCCAATACTCTCACCCCAGCTTCCGAGCTGAATCGCTTGCAGCGCAACGGCAACATGTTGCGATCAGCGGCCGGCATCGCGTGCACTTTTGTGGTGCCTACTGGGGTTATGGATTTCACGAGGATGGGGTACGCAGTGCCTTAAACGTGGCAAACTATTTCGGCCGAAATCTGGACGAACTACGCGACCTCCGCCCATGCAGAGTTGTATCTACGAAGGCTACATCACGCATCAGCGCTATGGCCCCATAAAGCATCGGTTTGCGTACCGGATCTATTTGGGATACCTGGATCTCGCGGAGCTTCCACAAATCGTGGGCAGCGACCGCCTCATTTCCGACCGGCGTTTTGCCGCTACGTCGTTCGATGCTACTGACATGGGCTGGGGCCAAGGTGACGACCTGCTTGGCCAAGTGCGACGTTTTCTTTCCAACAGTGCCCACATCGAATTCGACGGACCCGTGCGTTTGCTCTCGCCCTTTAGGCATTTTGGCTACTACTTTAGTCCGCTCAATCTCTACTTCTGCTACCAAGTCGACGGTCGCACATTGCAAACGATTGTGGTGGAGGTGAACAACACGCCGTGGGGTGAACGCCACTGGTACGTGCTCGACGACGTTGAGTTCGCCACGGCTCAAACGATCATGCAAAGCGAGCACGCCAAACAGTTTCACGTTTCGCCATTCATGCCCATGGGGCTGCAGTATCGTTGGCGTGTGAGCGCTCCGAATGAGTCCCTCAGTGTCGGTATCGATTGTCTAGACGGTGCGAAACGACTCTTCTCGGCGCGAATGTCGCTCCGGCGAAGGCCACTCGATCGCCCCTGTCTCAGGCGTCTGAGTTGGAGGTATCCGCTAGCGTCGGGTCGCACGACAGCCGCGATCTATTTTCAGGCACTTCAATTATGGTTAAGGCGATGTCCATTCTATCCACACCCGCGCAACGCGCGCACACAGAACACACGTCCTACCGAAACGGCCCTGCACTAGTCGACACCTGCCCGGAGGTTGTCTCGTCAGACGCCTGTTGCAAAGCCGCATCAACGGCGCCGACGGCGGTCGAGCGGCTGCTGCGATCGCTAGTCGAGCGGCAACTTGAGTCCATCCGCAATGGGGAACTGCAGGTTGTGGAGAACGGTCGGCACCGTGTTTACGGCAGCAAAGGATCCGACGGGATGTCAGCGACGTTGCGCGTGCTTCGCGGACGTTTCTGGCGTCGCTTGGCGCTGGGAGGGAGCTTGGCGATGGGAGAGACTTATGTCGACGGCGATATCGAGTCGGACGACCTCACTGCCGTGCTGCGGGTGTTGGCACGTAACCTCGGCGTTTCGACGGCTGTGGACGGCGGTGTGTCGAGCATCGCTCGCTGGCGGGACATCCTTTGGCACTGTTTGAGGTCCAACACGATCATTGGCAGTCGGCGCAACATCGCTGCCCACTACGACCTCAGCAACGAGTTCTTCGCGACGTTTCTCGATCCCACGATGACCTACTCATGTGGCGTTTTCGAACAGCCTGATGCGACGATGCAGCAAGCATCACTCAGTAAGTACGCACGCATTTGCCAAAAGCTCCGCTTGCACCCGTCGGATCGAGTTTTGGAAATCGGTTCGGGCTGGGGAGGCTTTGCGCGCTATGCAGCGCTCAATGTTGGCTGTCACGTCACGTCAACGACCATCTCACAGAATCAGTTTGAATACTCGAGAAGATCGCTCGAAGACGCCGGTGTCGGCGATCGTGTGACACTGTTGCAGCGTGACTATCGGCAACTCGAAGGACGATTCGATAAACTCGTTTCGATTGAGATGATCGAAGCTGTCGGCGAACGCTATCTCCCCATCTTTTTCAACAAGTGTTGTGAGTTGCTGCGTCCCGACGGGGCAATGTTGTTGCAGGCGATCACGATTCCCGATCACCGATACGACCACTACCGGCGGTCAGTCGATTTTATCCAGAAACACGTGTTTCCCGGCGGGTTTCTGCCATGTTCGGCAGCCATCGGTGATTGCCTGCGGCGGCAGACTGACTTTCGCATGTTCAGCTGGGAAGAAATTGGACCGCACTATGCGAAAACGTTACGGCGTTGGCGCCAGGCATTTCGCCAAAATGTGAGTGACGTACGGGCACTAGGATTTGACGATCGGTTCGTCCGATTATGGGAGTATTATCTGCGCTATTGTGAGGCAGGATTTGCAGAGCGTCAGATTGGCGCCGCGCAACTCGTGCTGACTAAACCAGCATCTCGCCTGCCAGACTTTATTCAATCGCCGTTGCAGACCTATCCGGCGAGGTCGGCAGTGTGAGCGGCCGTCCGTGTGCCGTGACGGATGACGGATGCGACTGGGGCGTTGCTGACTGGCGATTCTTGAAGAGGTAATGCGAAACGTACCATTCATTGCCCCCCTGGTAGCGAAAGAGCTCCGCACAAGCCATGAAAAACATCCTCCAGCGCTGCACGAGTACCTTGCCACCGGCGTCGCCGCGTCCATTGCCGCTGAGATGGTCGAACAATAGTTCCACTTGCGGCCTGTTTGTGTCAAGGCGATGCAGCCAATGTTCGCAAGTGCGCGCGTATTGCAGACCGCTGACACGCCATTGCCGCTCAAGGAACACGTTGTCTGGATAGCGTAGCAACAGATCGTCGGCGGGCATCATTCCTCCGGCGAAGAATTGTCGCGTTATCCAACTCGTGGGGCCGTCGTTCTCGAACAGGTACGTCGTATCGCGGTGACAAAAGATGTGCACAAACAGTTTGCCATCCGGGGTGAGCCAATTCGACAAGCGCTGCAACAGCGTGCCGTGGTTGCGGACGTGTTCGAACATCTCCACCGAAACAATTCGGTCGAAACGTCGACCTGCTGTGCTTGATAGATATTCGGTCGTGCCGATATCGCCAGTGAAGACACGAACGTTGTTAAGCCCCGCTTCGCGGCACTGTTTCTCAATGTATTGCCGCTGGCTACTGGAATTCGAAAGTGCCGTAACGACCGCCCGCGGATAGTGACTTGCCAGCCAAAGTGTCAGTGACCCCCAGCCGCACCCGAGATCGAGGATGTGCATGCCGTCGAACAGCTGGGCGCGTCGACAGACCAACTCCAGCATTTGTTCTTCGGCCTCGTCGAGGCTCTCACTACCGCGGGGAAAGAGACAACAACTGTATTTGAGCCGCGTTCCCAATACGCTGCGAAAAAACTCTGGCGGGACCTCGTAGTGCTGGTCATTCGCCGTGGTGACGTCGATGGTGATCGGGCTCACCGAAAGCGCCTTCTGCATGTCGGCGGCATCCTTGGATCGCGCTTCCGGTGTCTCGTGCGTGATTTGTCGTATCCGTTGCGCAAGCAGCCGTCGGATCCCCCAACGGATCAACCAGTCCGGCAGCAACTGCTGTTCGGCAAGTCTGATCACATTCATGATTTGAAACCCTCGGGAAACATGAGCGGGCGGAGCTTGCACAGGCGATACGCGCCCGTGGCACTTTAGACTCACCGGCAAGAATGGGCAGTGTGTTAGACTGGCAAAATCTGTAAGTGGGACTGGCCGCTGCGGTAGAGTGTCATGCGCGATCCTCGCTGTTTTGGACGTTGCTGACGCCATTCGTAATTAGGAGCCCGTGGGTATGGACGTTGTGCCACTGCTCGGTGTCACGCTCGCCCTCGTCGCCTTAGCGATGATCTTGCTCTGGCTGTTGAGCATCCTGATGGGTGATGTCAGCATTGTTGATATCGCCTGGGGTCTGGGCTTCGTGGCTATCGCCTGGTGTGCGCAACTGTGCACCCAGGTCAATTATCCCCGGGGTTGGCTGCTCACGCTGCTCACGACCGTCTGGGGGCTGCGACTGGCAGGACATCTTGCCCACCGCAACCTAGGCCGTGGCGAGGATTCCAGGTATCGCGCGATGCGCAATCGGCATGGCCCACGGTTTGCGGTCACGAGTTTGTACCGCGTCTTTCTACTGCAGGGAGTTGTGATGTGGCTTGTTGCCGTGCCGGTGGTGGCGGGGCGATACAGCTCTTCGGAGTTGGGAATCGTGGACGTTTTGGGGATCGCCTGCTGGTCGGCCGGACTGTTTTTTGAAGCCGTTGGCGATTGGCAGTTGGCGTCGTTCAAAAGTCGTCCCGAGAGCATCGGACGAGTGTGCGACCGGGGATTGTGGCGGTACACGCGTCATCCCAATTATTTTGGCGATTCTTTGATTTGGTGGGGGCTCTATCTCGTGGCTGCGGCCGGGGGCGCCTGGTGGACCGTTTTTAGTCCGGCGCTCATGTCTGTGTTGTTGATCCGCGTCTCCGGAGTATCCCTGTTGGAACAGACGATGCGGCACCGTCCCGGGTACCAAGAATACATCGCCCGGACTAGTGCCTTCTTCCCTCGCCGCCCGCGCAGGCTGTCCTAACGGAATGCAAAATATCCCCTGAGTGTCGCAACCCATCGTCGATTCCCCAGCGTACGCGCCATTGAGTGGAGTCCGGGTCCTATTAATTGCCGCTTCGGGAAAGAAGTGCCACTACTACGCGACGATGTTGACTACCAGGGCGGGCCGAGAGAACTCGGGGCGGATTCCCAGCCGACGGACGACATCAGCCAGGGCCATCGCCAACATGCGTGAACATTGTGAGCGACAACGCGCAATAGAGATGGAGTACCAAGCATGACGTGGATGGATTGGTACAACAGCCTTGCGAAACCGTCGTGGACGCCCGCGCCGGCCACGATTGGACTGATCTGGCAAGTCCTCTATCCAATAATTGTGGTCACTTTCGGATTCACATTCGTGCAGGCGTTTCGGGGCAAGGTGCCGTGGAAGATTACGGTGCCGTTCGTTGTCAATCTGGTGGCCAATGTTGCCTTCACTCCCATTCAATTCGGCCTGCGCAACCTGGCGTTGGCAGCGGTGGACATACTCGTCGTCTGGGCGTCCATTATTTGGATCGTCATCGCTGTTTGGAGGCATTATCGCTGGATCGCGTTGGCACAGCTGCCCTATTTTGTCTGGGTGTCCATTGCAACTGTTCTCCAGTTATCAATTACCTTCTGGAACCATTGACAATGGCGCAACTCCCAGTTGCCGGCAAGCTTCGTCTCGGTCTCTGTTGTTCTTTTTTGGATCAGCCGATCAAGTTCCGCAATACCACGGTCAAAGCTGTCAGCAGCATGAAGCGTCGCCCGGCGTTGGCGAAACTTGCGGAGTTGTGCACCCACAACGCCGATGCCTTGGGCAAATCGCTTGCTTTTTGTGCCACGAATCAAATTGGTTGCTTTCGCATTAACAGCCAGGTTCTTCCTCTAAAGACCCACCAAGAATGTGGCTATGGCATGGGGGATTTGCCGAAAGGTGACGAGATCGTTCAGCGTTTCATATCGTGCGGCGATTTCGCCAAGACGCGCGGCATTCGAATGTCTTTCCATCCCGACCAGTTTGTAGTCCTCAATTCACCGCGCCCTGAGGTTGTCGACCGGTCCGTCGCAGAACTCGAGTATCAAGCCGAGATTGCTGAGTGGGTGGGAGCCGACGTCATCAACATCCACGGTGGAGGAGCGTATGGCGACAAGACAGTGGCATTGTCTCGCTTCGCCACGTGTCTGCCACGGCTGTCCGACCGGGTTCGACTTCGTTTGACGATCGAAAACGATGATACCACCTACACTCCCGCCGACCTCTTGCCCTTGTGCGCGGCCGAGGGTATCCCGCTCGTCTACGATGTGCATCATCATCGATGTAATCCGGACGCGATGTCAGTCGAAGAGGCCTCAGAGCAGGCCGCCGCGACGTGGAATCGTGAGCCGTTGTTTCACGTGTCAAGTCCGCTCGACGGCTGGGACGGCACGAACCCAAAGCGGCACGACGCTTTCGTCGAGGTTTCCGACTTCCCTGGCTGTTGGCGCAACCGCCGATTGACTGTTGAAGTCGAAGCGAAAGCAAAAGAGCGCGCTGTGCTTTTGCTGAAGAACCAACTGGAGAATTGCTAACGCCACGAAGCTGGGAACCCTTCTTGCTGTGCGCATGAATGGCGTAATTCTCACGTCAATCGCGTTCGATGTGAGAAGAGAGGCTCAGGAAGGTCAAACGAATTTCCGTATGGTTCGTTTTGACGACGATGCATTTTGCGAGTTCTGGACCGAACTGGGTAGAGTTGTCGTGATTACGATGGAGGATTCCTGGTGCATGCCCACGTTCCATCTGATTCGAACGCGACGGGTCTGATTGTTGGCATCATTAAGCCGCCAGGTACGAATCAGGCGCCAGACTCGTGGCAAGCATGACGGTGTTGATGTCATGGTGCTCTTGCCACGTGCGGCTCTCCCTGTGGACGGGCTGAGTCCACAGCGTTTCAATTCGCCCACGGAGTGGTTCATACTTGGTCAGGCATTGTGCAAGTCGCGCCAGCTCCGCGTCCGGCGAAACGAGTTCGACGATCAAAGGCACTGCGCGGAGTCCGATCGACAGACCCAACTCGCGAAACGCTAGGCGTTGCGAGACCGCCTGGTCGAGCATCGATGACTGGCAAAGTCCCTGAAGAGAAGCTCTCGCGTCGCCAAGCAACTGCAAGAGCAGTTCGCGACGATCGATTCCGCGGTGAGCGGCCAACTCTGCCAGCCGCAACGCATCGTCCAAAAGTCCACCGATCCCCAGTGGATCGTCGGTCACCCAATGTGCGCGGTCACACATTTGCGAAAAGTCGTCGATTGCGGCATCCAGATTGGCGGCGACGTCTGCCGGAATGCCATCACTGATTCGCAGCTCGAAAAAGCCGACCATGCCGTCCAGAGGATCATGGTGGCCCATCGAGTCGACGAGCGGTCGGCGCAAGTCGATGCTCATCTTCCAGAACATCCGTTTGGGACCGTGAGGACGAACTGGATATACGAATGATCGGTGAGCTGCGACTGCAAGTTCGGCAGCCCAGCGCAAGTACGAGGTGTCGCCTGTGTCCTGACTCATTCGCGTGAGCGCGTGCATCCATTTCGTCAGGTAATGAAAATACTGACCATCCTGGTCCCACTCCAGGCGAGGATTTGCTGGCTTGCCTGCCTCGCGTTCGTTCAGTCTCTTACCGATTCTCAGACCGCCGTACGTGGGGTGACGTGCTCCATCTGCTTCCGAAAGGCCGCTAATCCAGCCGCTGCGGGGATCATCCTGTCGATGCCGTCCCAAAATGTGGTGCACCTGATCGACCAAGTCACGTGCCAGTTGCAAGTAGCGCTCTCGGCCCGATTCATGACGAAGGCCGAGAAAGTTGCAAACAGCAAAGGCATCGGTCCAGAGATAACGGCGGGGTTCCGACCGACATGTCAATCCGGTCGACTCGGCGAATTCGTCCATCAATCGCTGGACAAGCTCGTGTCTCATGCTTTGTCACCCCTGCCAATTGCGTCACTCGTCGATAACAGCAAATGGATGCGGCGGCTCATGCTCGGCAGCCTGTTTTGTCGTCAGCGGCCGTAGTGCTGATGTTTCGTCCAGCCAAATCCACTCGTCGAACTGACGCGCGAGTGAAGCGTCGAAGTAGTGGCTCAAACGTTCCGTTTCGGGGCGATAGATCACGCCAATCGCCCGCTCCAATCGCCTTAGTGCCAGCGCCGAAGTAAGTTGCTGATTGGTCGACTTTGTCAGCGGCAAGAAGAAACGTTCCATTTCCGCCAGATGCATCAGCCGCTCATAACTGTCGGGAAGCGCCGGCCGGACTTGTTTGATCTCCATGGGGCCTTCCCACTGCGACGCCGCCGCGACCGTGCCATGATCCGTCCCTTGTCCGATCGCATACACCTGACTTCCGTACGTCTCGCGGCACAGTTGCCCGACATTGATTTGACCTCGTTTGCCGAATTCCGTCGCTGCGGCGTTCCCCAAATGCGAGTTGTGTTCCCAGACCACGGCTTTCGCACCGGGGCCGTGTCGTTCAAGAAGTAGCCTTAACGTCTCGAACATGTGGGTGTCGCGGTGATTCCATGACTCGTCGGAACCGTAGTACATGATGCGGTAGTATTGTTCCGCGTCGGTGATGAGACGCGCGTTTAATTGTGCGTCGAACAGGTCTTCTCCATTGCGCACGGCGGCCTCGATTCTCTGCTGCGTGAGTTTCTCAAGCATTTCGACGATCTCGGTCTCGCAACTGCGATAGCGATCGGTGAGCACAGCGCGGCCATAGCTCGCCGGATCCGCCTCCCACGGCGACAAGCAACCGTATCGTACTCGTGCCACTGCCGCCGCGTCAGGATCGACGCGATCGAGGTACTCCAGTACACAGTGGATCGACGTGAACATGCTGTAAAGGTCCAAGCCGTAGAAGCCGGCGCGTCGGTCGCTTGCCCGGTAATGCATATTGTAATCGCGCAGCCAATGGATGAAGTCGAGGACTTCGTGGTTGCGCCACATCCAGGTGGGGAACCGAGCAAACGACTCCCATTCGTGAGGCTCTCGGCGCTGGCGATGCGTGACGAAGTCATGAATGCGGTAGGCATCGGGCCAATCAGCTTCTACCGCCACGAAATCGAAATCCTTGCGCGTGATCAGCGCCTTCGTGATCGCGGCGCGGAGTCGATAGAACTCTGACGTCCCATGAGTTGCCTCACCGATAAGTACGAGTCGCGCATCCCCAATCCGTTCGAGTAGTCCAACGAGGTTGGGTTGGTCGACTGAAATGATTGGTTCGGCCGCCTGGCGAATCAGGTCAGGCAGTCCGGTGCGTCGCCGCACGTCACTCCTCGAAGGCGTGGGTTGTCGAAGTGCGTCCTCTTCCTGCCAGCCAGCCTCACCTACCAGCGGAACGAAGCGGACGGCGCCGAGTTCTTCGTAGTCAAAATGGTCGTTGCCTCGACGCACCGCACGAATCAGTGTCTGTGTGTCGCGCTCTTCGCCGACCGGCATTACCAGTCGCCCGCCAATCCGAAGCTGCTCGAGCAGTGCCGGGGGAATACCAGGACCGCCGGCGGCCACGGTGATGGCGTCGTATGGGGCGTGCTCCGGCCAGCCACGCGTGCCGTCCCCCTCCAACACGTGGACGTTGTGATAGCCAAGTCGATCGAGTCGATTTCGCGCTTCGTTCGCTAGCGCCGGAAGCCTTTCGACGGAGAACACTTCCTTGACGATGCGTGACAACACCGCAGCCGCATAGCCCGATCCCGTGCCGATCTCGAGCACACGGTCCTCCGGCCCTAACTCGAGGGCTTCGGCCATCAGCGCCACGATCAGCGGTTGAGAAATCGTTTGCCCGGAACCAATCGGTAGCGGCGCGTTTCGATAGGCGAATTCGTGCAGGAATTCGGAGACGAACTGCTCGCGATGGACGGCATGCATCGCCTCGAGCACGGCGTCATCGCGAATTCCGAGCATTCGCAACTCGTTTTCGACTAACTCGTCCCGTTGTCGATCAAAGCGAATAATGTGCATGGCGTTACCCTCCATGCTATTTCTTGCAATTTCTGTGCCGTTCGACTCGGCAAATGTAACCGTCGCAATAGGTCGACTGGTCGAGAGGGTTGAACGTTGCCGAAGACGGTTCTTGCGAACCCACGGCGAATCACAGAGTGATACGAATGTCGTACCAAATCCGCCAGCGCCGATTTGGCGGCCCGCTGGCTGCGCCAGCGCCTACGCGCAAATACGCTGGGCTGGTGGTCGAGGAGGCGGTGTTGGCCACCACGGACATAAATGGGCGGAAGTCCCCGTCACTCGACGACCAAGCGACGCCCGGCGAGGTGCCCACTATGGTGCCGCGTGGTGCCGAAAACGGTGCCGTCGAACACGCTTCGCCAATGATACCGATCGCGCCAAATCGCACGGACAATGGCCCTGGCGGTCGCGCAGAGCAAACGGACGACTAGGGCACAACCGTCGAGAAAAACGCAACAATTGACGCTGCGTCGCGCGGTGTTGCATCGGACTGCACCGACGAATGCGAGAGGGGGGACTCGAACCCCCACGGGTTACCCCACTGGATCCTAAGTCCAGCGCGTCTGCCAATTCCGCCACTCTCGCTGCCGCCTGCTGCCTCAATGTCGTGCGGTTGGGTATCGGCAGCATCTTGACCATTTTAGCATTCCCGCCGTCAAGTGCACAGCAGCGAGCGGCCCAGCCTTGGTGTGACCGGGCGTTGTCTGTACGGCCGTCATCTGATTCGGCCATTTCCCGCGTCTGGATCGTCGCTTGCCTCGTTCTGGGGTATTATGGTGCCATTTCCCGCGCAACTGCCTGGACCGAGGCTGATATGAACGACGTGATTGAACGAAGCAGTCCTTGGCGGCGTGTGGCGATGTTAATGGGTGCGGTGGCATTGGCGTTCGTAGCAGGATCGCCACTCGCGCTGGCTCAGGCGGTCGACGGCGACGTCTCGCCCGACGATCCGCCGCCGCCCGTCACCTATCACGGTTTGGTTCCCGGCCTTTCAACGGCTGACGACGTGCTGCGTGAACTCGGCGAACCCGCACACGCCGGGAAGTGGTACGCCTACAAGCGGCTTTACCCGGCGCGCGACGGATTGTTTGACTCGATTCACACGCGCGGCCACGACGGCAAATACGCCTCGGCCGAACTCGTCACGGTCATCGACGGCTACGACAACGAAGCCACGATCGTGGACAGTCTCGGTCCGCCCGAGTTCGTCCTGCGGACGCCGACGTTTTCGATGCTCGATTACGCGGAGCAGGGGGCCCGCTTCATTGTCGATCGCGATGGCCGCACGATCGGCACGGCATTGTTTCCGCACATGCGCCGCCGGGTGCACGAGGGCGCACGGCAACTCGTTGATCTCACGCATCTGCGTGAAGGGCCGCAGCCGGCGCCGGAAAGGCCCGCCAGCGTCGCCGGCCTGAGTTGCGGGACCGACCAGCGGAAACTCTCGCCGCAGCCTGATTGGGTGGACCCGCGCTACGCCGGTCGGTTCACCCCGCACGACGACATCTGGGCCCGCACCGCGGTGTTCGAGCATGGCGGTGAAACCATCGCTCTGGTGGGGGCTGACCTGTTCGGTATGAGCTATTCGGAGGTCCTGCCGATCAAGCAGCAACTTGCCGACGCCGGCGTCGAACACTTCGTGCTGGCCATGTCGCACAATCACGCGGCGCCTGACACGATCGGCGTGTACGGCTACTTTCCCGAGCGGCACATCGAATTCATCCAGCAGCAGGTGGTCGACAGTGTGCTGGCCGCCCGCGAAGCGGCGGTGCCGGTGGCGTCGCTGCGCGGCGCCTCGCGCGCGTTGCCGATGGACGGCGCCCGGGTGATCGGTTACTTCCGCAATGCCCGCAACACGGGGTTGATCGATCCGACGATCTCGTTGTTGCAGGCCGTGGGCGAAGACGGTCGGGTGATCACGACGCTGGTCAACTTCGCCTGTCACGTCGAGGGGATCGAGATGGGCGTTCGCGAAATGACGGCCGACTTCCCCGGTTACATGTGCGACCAGATCGCCCGCGACGGCGGCGGTCAGGCCGTTTTTCTCAACGGGGCCGTCGGTGGCATGGTCAGCGGCGATAATCGCGAGCGGAACCACGAAGAGGCCGAAGTCACTGGGTTGGGCCTGGCGGAAATCGTCGCCGAATTGGCCAAGACGGCACAGCCGCCGGCGACGTTCGAATTCTCGGCCCGGACGCGCCGCATCGAGATACCGGTGACGAATCCTCGCTTCAAGGGACTGATGGGGCCCGACGCGCGGCGTCCGACCAGCCGCGGCCGCGTGGTCACGGAGATGTCGCTGATCACGCTGGGCGAGTGCCAGATGCTCACGCTGCCCGGCGAGCTGTTGCCGGAAGTCTCGTTCGAGATTCTGGAGCGGATGACCGGCTTCCCGCGCATGTTGATCGGGCTGGCCAACGACGAGTTGGGCTACATCATCCCGCCGGACGACTTCCGTGACGACGAATACGAAGAAACGATGTCCGTCGGCCCCGCCGCCGCACCAGTGGTCAAGGACACGGCACTGCGGTTGTTGGGGGAGTGACGATATCTGTGGTATGATCGAGTTTCAGGAGCGAACGCTATGAGTACCGACCAGCCCAGCGAGTTTGACGCGTTCACCGCTTTTGTCGACCGGCGTTACGGTGGTGATCTCAACAACATGTCGTTAGAAGATGCGCTGGCCGACTTTCGTGCCTACGAACGCGACCTTGCCCGTCTCAAGGCCCATCTTCAACCTGCAATCGACCAAGCCGATCGTGGTGAGGCCAAACCGCTCGACATAGACGCTCTCTTGGATCGTGTCCACCAGCGCATTGAACGCGAGAAGGGCGGTTAGCTTGTGGCGAGGGCAAGGTGGGTTCCCGATGCTGAGCGAGAGCTCGAAGAGATAGTCTACTACATTTCGGTCATCGAGTGACGACCCTTGGTTGGCGACCGGATCGCTCGGGAGTTGCACAGCACATGCGATTTGTATGCCGCCAATCAGCTGGCCGGCGAAGCGCGTCCCGATATCGGTGACAATGTAAGGGTGTTTTCTTTTGAAAGGTGGGTCGTGTTTTTTCGACCGATTGACGAAGGAATCGAGGTTCTTTCCGTTGTCGACGGTGCCCGCGACTATCGAGACCATTTGCGGCGTCGATAGATGTATTAAATGCCTTCACCCTCACCCCCGCACGAAAAGCAGATCATACCCGATCACCATGATGCCGGCGTCGATGACGAGGTGGCTGAGCCAGGGGCCGACGAGTGAGTCGCTACGGCGGTAGAGCCAGGCCCAGAACACGCCGCCGACGGCGATCGCCAGTGACAACGGCAGCCAGAGTTCAGGGCGACCCGTGAAGAACGATTCGAGCAGCAACACGTGGTGGGCCATGAAGCCGAGGCTCGAGACGACGGCCGCGGGCCAGAGCCGCCAGGTGTGCATCAGTCGGCCTAAGACGAACCACCGCCAGTAGTATTCCTCGAGCGCCGAGTGGAACAGCGAATAGAACGTGGCCAGCAAGACGTAGCGCAACGGCGTGGTGATGCCGGCGCCGTCGAGCTTGCCACGGAGCACTTCGGTGGCGACGTCGAAGTAGGCGAAGTGCCGCATCGCGAGAAAATAGACCGCACCGCCGGCAAGGCAGACGGCCGCTCCGAAAGCGAGCCCCAGCCCGGCCCCCGACGTGCTTGGCCGCCGCAGTTGCCAACCGTCCCGCGCGACGAACACGACCCAGATGACCGGCAGCAGAAACTGCACGGTCTTTCCCACCAGGTACGCCGGCTGCATCGCGGCACTGCCGGCCAGCACGTCGAAATACAGCCAGGTGATCAGCGTGGGAAACGAAAGCGCCAGGGCAAGCATCGTCCAGCGCGCGGGCGTTGTACCGGGCCCCCGTGTGACGTTGACAGGTGAATCCTCTTGGTCGGGCATAGCTTTCGCGTGTCGCGCTGAAGGAATGTAGTGGCGGGCGAAGTGTCAGTACTGCGGGTCGACCATTTGGCGTTGCCGGCGTCCGAATATAACGCGTGAACGTAGTCGGCTTCGAGGGGCCGGTCGCCGAATGTCCCCGCCCACCGAATGCCGTAGCGACACACGCGAAGACGTGGTTCGACGGAACGTCGTTATTCTGCCTCAAACTGAAACGAATAGACGTCGGCGTCGCTGAGGGCCAGTCGCAGGCACAGCGGTGTGCCGGCGAGTTGACCGAGGTCGGCTTTGCCCGACCAGCTGACCGTGCGGTCGAGCTGGTCGCCGAAGATTTCGTCGCAGTCGGCCAGCGCATAACCCTCGATCGGTTCGCCGTCGGGTGTTTGAAGTTCGACGCGGATACTGCCGGCGCCGCTGGTGGCGTAGTTGAGCGAGAGCCGGTTGCCGGGGAACGTGAGCGGTTTGGTGACAAGCTCGCCACCGGCGAGTTTGGCCTGGGCGCTGACGAAGCCGTCGAGGCGGAGCGTGTAGCGGCGCAACTGACTGCTCTTGCCGGTGAAATAGTCTTCGGTGGCGTAGAGCGACAGTTCCGGTGGCTGGCCCGGCGCGTCGCTGACGGTCTCGACCGCCTGCCAGGCGATGTAGTTGTCTCCGTACGCCCAGTTGTTGTCGCGCATTCCCGGCCGCAGAAAAGCCTCGCCCCAGCGACGGAAGTGCAGGCCATCGCGGCTTGTCATCAACAGCGCGTCGGTGACCGCCGTGCCGTAGCGCGGGGAGACACCGTGGCGCTTTTCCCGCCATTGCCAGCCGGGAAGTTGCCGGCTTGATTCGCCCCAGGTTCGTTCGGTGTAACGGCTGGGAAAGCCGATGTAGATATGCGGCGCGCGGTAGTAGGGCCGCACCTGGTTCGTGTAGAGGTGTTCGACCGGCGCGTCGCCGTAGTCGAGCCACACCGGCTCGGTCCAGTTGAGGAAGTCCTGGGACGTGGCCGTGCGGATGTCGCGGATGCCGTCCTTGAAGTCGCGGATGTAGGCCCGATATTCACCACGTGCGTCGTCCCAGAAGGCGACGTTTTGCGTGTCGAACGCGCCGGTCGTCATGATCGGTGCCTCTTTCATTACGCTCCAGTGGATGCCGTCGGGCGACTGATAGGCACGAAGCTCGTGGGGATCGAGTTCCAGTCCGATCGCCTTATAACGGCCCTCGGGCGCGGCTGCCGGATTCGTGTCGATGAAGGGGTTCAGATCGTGGGCCTTGTTGCCGGTCCAAACGATGTTGTTCTCGGTCGAGCCGTCGAATTCATGCAGGCCGAGGTTCGGCTTCGTCCAGTGAATGCCGTCGGGGCTCTCCAGGTAACCGATCGTGAGCCGATACGGTGTCACGGCCGTCCCCTCGTCGTTGAGGATCTGCCAGGCGTGGTAATACATGCGGTAACGTTCACCGTCGCGGAAGATTGTGTGATAACCACCGCCGCTGCCCTCCCAGGGGGCGTCGTGCACAACGACCACCTCGCGCGGCGTGGGGTGATGCAGGACAAGTTCGATCGCGCCGGTCATGCGTTCGATCAGGTGGTCGTCCACGAACAGCTCGCGCCGCGAACCGATGTCGATGGGTACCGCTGTGTGTTGGTCGTCGGCGCGGGCTGAAAGGGAAACCAGCAAGCCGAACATGATGCAGGTAGTCGTACGTAAGCGCATATCATTCTTCCAGAAAGTCTGGCGGGATTAACGGTCAGGCGTGGTGAGTTTCGCTGTTACGTGATGAAATTACGCGGTGATGTGTTCAGCCGGCCTCGTCGTACGCCTCGCGTTCGAAGGGGTTGTCGCGGTAGGGGCGGCCACCTCGTAGCCACAGCCAGAGCGAGCAGCCAAGGTATGCCGGTCCCATCAGCGGACCCCAGCGTTCAAATTGCCGCACGTGCACCCATTCGTGTGTGCGCGCGACGTCGAGCGCCGCGGAGGTTTGGCCGAGGATGGTGTGGCCCAGCGTCAGCGCCAGGGTGAACTCACCGAGGGGCAGATGTCGCACGAACCAGCGGGTGCCGCCACCGAAGAACTCCAGCACACCGCTGCGACACTGAACGGATCCCCCGCTGACGAGCCCCACGAGCCCAATGGCAAGGCCGAGTAGCGTGTAAGGCATAGCCCAAAGATACGCGAGCGGTTGCAGGACGGTACGCACAGGATCCTCCCTTCGCTGGGCCGGTGACGGGACCAGACTCTCAACTCTCTCGAAGGGAAGAGTATAGCATGATTCACGGGCGCGAGTGTCGTACGCCTTCTTTCCACGTTTCACGTTCGGCGTGGTCGTTGACTATAATCCGGAAACGCGAGAGCTCCGGGCGGACGATAGCGCGAAGGTGAACGGCATGACCGAGATACCGAACGCCGTTGATGGCTGCGCCGACGACCTAGCGGAAGCCGGTGCTCGAACCGTCATCGAATTGGCGGCTCACTTCGAACGGCTCCGCGTCCGGGCCGGGGAACTACGCGACGCCATCAGAGGCAGCACGCGAGGCTACTTCACACCGAGCGAAGAGGAGTCAATCCGTCACCTGCTCGTGTCGTACTGGAAAGCCCGCAACGCGCTGCTCGATCTCGTGCACTCGTTGCGGCGCGACGACGACCTCGTACGGCAGCAGGCGGCTCACCGGGACGAAGCTCAGTTCGACCAGCGTCACTGCCCGGAGCAGTTCCTCGTCGGATATGCCGCGGCGCTGCTGCTTGTCGATGCGGCGCGTTACTTGCGCGAATCGTTCGGCAAGTCGCCCGTTATCAAAAAGAAGCTCAACGAGCCGGACGAGTTATACGGCATTCCGCCGCGCGTGTACGAAACCGTCCAGCGGTCACTGACCAACCCAACCAACGTCTGGCACCTGGCAGCGGCGCATCGCTATTTTCGCGCCCACCGGCAACAGCTCAGCGAAGTAGCAAAACACGAGCCGCTGGCCACGCTATTCAATGCGATCGAGCGGTTCGACCATCGGCTCGACGTAGCGGCGTACCGTTACTTTTGGGCGGCAACTCGTATTCGCGCGCGACGTTGGACCGATTCGGCGTACCGACATCTGCTCCACCGTCCGATGTTCGGAGTGCAAAAAGTGACGTCGTCGATGATCGCCGACGTGTACACCCGACCGGGGCATCAACCGCGACTCCCCGAAGACGTGGCCGACCGCTTGCGGATGCTGTTGAAGCCGGGCGACGTGATGATCACGCGCAAGGCACATGCACTGACGAACTATTTCCTGCCGGGATACTGGCCCCACGCGGCACTGTTTCTTGGCGATCCGCGACAACTTGGGCCGGAGATTGCGGTGCGGGCGCATTGGGGCGATCTCGATCGGTCTACTCCGCTCCGCGTCTTCGAGGCGCTCAAGGACGGCGTTCGTGTGCGTTCATTGGCCTCGCCGTTTGCCGTCGACGCGATCTGCGTGTTGCGGCCAAAATTGGAGGCGTCCCAGGTGGCCGAGGCTCTCAGCCGTGGGCTCGTCCACGAAGGTAAGCCGTATGATTTCGACTTCGACTTCACGCAGTCGCAGCGGCTCGTATGCACCGAGGTGGTTTACCGCACCTACGACGGCGTCGGCGGCATGTCGTTTGAACTTACGCCGCGGTTGGGACGCCTGACGCTTTCGGCCGAGGACTTGATCGCAATGGCGCTCGCTGGTCGAGGGTTCGTCGTTGTCGCCGTGTTCGCCCCCGATCACGAAGCGGAACTGCTGAGGGACGATGCCGCCGAAGCGCTGTTGCAGCGAACGAAACGGCCACCGTGATCGGGGAACGTCGCGGGGCGAGCGCGACAATGCGCCAGCACAGCCGACGCAACGCATCGGGGCCGGCCCTCGCGGTGCACGATGTTCACTCTGTCACGGGGCACCGGAGGCCATTTTCACCGATTCGTCGTTGAGCAAGTCGCCGTGAGCCGATTTGCGGGCGGCCTCCCAGGTCGTTTCGCCGTCGCGTCTCAAAGCGAGGAACGCCAGGGCGGAGACGATCGCGGCAAAGATTGTGATCATGCGATAACCGAACGCTACGAGCAGGCTCTGCCCGCCGCTCAGCGCGTGCGCAGCCGGGATCGCTGCATAGAGGAATCCCAGGGTCGCTTCAAAGGCGCCGAGACCCATCATCGGCAGCGGCAACGCACCGGCGAGCATGGACAACGGCACGATGATGAAATGGGCACTCAGGCTGGGGACCGTGCCCAGGATGCCCCGAGCGGTAAGATAAATCGTCACCGTCGAAAGCGAGTGAACGCCAATGCTTAGCAGCACACTGCCGGCGATCACCCCCACACGGCGGCGATAGACGCGCACGGCCGCGATCAGTTTTCCCAGAACCGTGCCGATGCGGGGCAGCCCCTGGAGGAACTCAGACACGGCACCGGTGGTGAAGCCGGGCACCATCACCATCACGACGGAGATCCCCGCCAGTCCTGTGAGGATCAGCGTCCAGCGGCTGATGGCGCGGACCTCCTCGACGTCGGAATACAGTGTGCCGGTCAGCAGCACGCTGGCGGCGGCGACGATGAACAGCGAGTAGAGGCCAAGGATGCGATCAACGACGATGGTCGCCACGGCCTCGGCGCGGCGGTCCGGTTGCTCGCGGGCAAGAAAGACGGCCTTGAAGACATCGCCCCCCACGCTGCCCAACGACACGAAGTTGAGCATGTAGCCCAGCAGGCCGAGGCGAAACGCGTCGCGAAGTCGAAACGGCAGACCCACGGCCCGTACCAGGAAGTACCAGCGGACGATGCCGCAGGTCAGCGAGGTCATCCAACACGCGGCGGCGGCGGCGAGAAGCCACCAATTGAAATTAGGGTCGCTGAAGTCGATGCGCTGGAACGTCGGGTCGTTTCGCGCGCTAGCGACCAGGTAGGCGATCAGGCCGAGCGAAACGGCTACTTTGGCGGCGTTGGCGAGGTATTTTTTCACGCGCGGAGTTCTCGCGGCACGGCGGCGTCTTGACACGGTTTGCGCCCAGTGATAGCCTGGGGGACTTGCAGCGACAACCCCAATTGCGAACATGGTTTGCGCGATAGCATGGGAGCGGCGTTCGCCGATACGCCGTGCTGCGAAGTGACCGCCGTGACGCCACGTTTTTGGCCGAACCGAGGTCAGTGCCGGCATCGCCCACATTGAGCACCGTCGCTCAACTTAGAGTGCGACTTTGCTCAATCGGGCCAACATGGTTTCGCGGGGTTTCGCGGGCTCGACCAGGGCGGCGACCCCGAGCCGGTGCGATGACGTGCCGGCAGACTACGACACGCGGGGCATCCGCCCAGATGGGAGCGCGTCTGGCTGGCAGCCAGAAGGTCAGGGGTTCGAGTCCCCTATCCTCCACTTGTATTACCGCCCTGGGGCAGCATTGCTTGGGTGGTTGCGACCGAAGCAAAACAGCCGGCGATTGCAGCGATGCAATTGCCGGCTGTTTTCGTGTTTTGCCAGTTGCTGGGCACCTTCAACGGTGAAGCCGTTTGGGGCACAGGCCGCATCGCTTTAGCGACGACGACGCGATACTCCCAGCGTCGTCATTCCCACGATCAGCAGCAGGGCACTGGCCGGTTCGGGGATGTCGAGGATTTCGGGTGTGATCGAGAGTCCGTCCACATCCTTTTTGGCGATGAATGCCTCGGCGCCGGGTTGGCTGAGGGCCTTGAGGGTGTTGTCCATGGTGACCGTGACCTTAGTGGCACCGTATTTGAACGGCTGGCCGCCGTTCATCAGGGCTTGTCCCAGATCGACCACGACCGAACCGGTCCAGGTCGTGTCGTACGCGGGACCTCCACCGCCATCGGTCGAGAGTTGGTAATCGCCGTTTGACGGAGTGAACACCATGTTGACGGGCGGCACATTGACGCTCGAAATGGGGACGCCGTCGACTTCGAGGATGTCGATGAAAACACTCGCCGTCACCGACGTGAACGCGTCGCCACTGAACCCACCCAGCGACGTGTCACCGGCCTCACTGAGGAAGAGCGTGGCCAAATAAAACCCGTCTTTCGCCTGGAGCATGAAGCTCAAGGTGCCGTCGGTCGTGTCGGACTGACCCGTGTCGTCGGCGTAGGCGTTGAAGCCCGTCGGGCTGAAATCGATCGAGTTGCCGGTAACGGTGGGCGTACCGTACAACGGAAGCGAGCCGGGATCTGTCCCGGAGTCCTCGGTGACGTCGACGTACCAGACGTCGTCACCCATGAAGGTCCCGTGGTTGACGGGGGTAGCGCGAACAACACTCGGCGCGATGCTCAAAACCATCGCTGCGGCGAGGAGAGCAAAAAGGCGTGTGCGTTTCATCGGGCGGGCTTCCGGATCAGCAGTGATTGGGTAACTTCCGTGGCGCATGACGCGCCAGCCTCTGCTGTTCCGCCTCGATATCACGGATTCTAGCGGCAGAATGTCGCTCAGCAAGTAAAATCTTGCAGGCTGGCGAAAATTTTCGCGTTTTTTACTTGGCACGTGATCGGCTAGTTGGAAACTCGCAGTTCATGGCATCGGGGACCGCGGTGCGGCAAATACGACGCCGTTTCGGCTCGGGATCAAATTGCCGAACCGTTGGTGATTAAATCACTTCCGTCACGCCTGCCGGGCACATACAATACCCGGCTAACTCCGATGGCTGCCGACACGGTGGGCAATAGTGCTTGCGGTCTGGTTTAAATAAGAATCCGTCGAATAGGTAGCGGCGATGCTCAACTCCCAAATGCCAGCCACGGCACTTGATCCCGTGATTCGGATCAAGCTGTCAGTCATGATGTTTCTGCAGTACTTCATTTGGGGGGCGTGGTTCGTGACATTGGCCACGTATCTTGGTGAGGGACTTGGCATTGCCCCAGATAAGATCGGTCTTGCCTATGGTACCGCGGGAATCGCGGCAATCTTTTCCCCGATCCTGGTGGGAATGGTGGCAGATCGGTTTTTCCCGACGCAGGGAATTCTTGCCATACTGCATCTTGCTGGCGGATTGGTCTTATTTGCGATTTCTCGACTTCATGACTTTGCGATTTTGTATCCGGCGATGCTCGTCTATTTTGCTTGTTATATGCCCACGCTGGCACTAACAAACTCGCTTTCGATGCGGCAAATGAGTGACCCGTCACGACAGTTCCCAGGAGTTCGGGTGCTCGGAACAATTGGCTGGATCGCTGCCGGCTTGTCTATCAGCTTTGTGCTGGGAAGGGACCAGTTCGTCGGAGCCGATGTCGAAAGGACGAATGCACCAATCCTAATGGCGGCAGGTTCGTCGCTGTTATTGGGTTTGTTCTGCTTTGTCCTTCCTCACACGCCACCTAGCGCCGCTGGCCAGAAGTCAAGTCTTCTGAGTCTATTGGGGTTCGATGCCTTGAAACTGATGAAAGAGTGGTCGTTTACCGTCTTCGTCATCGGCTCGTTTCTAATCTGCATTCCGCTGCAGTTTTATTACGCAAGCGCCAATTTGTTTCTCAACACAATTGGAGTTGAAAACGCTGCGGGGAAGATGACCGCAGGACAGATGTCTGAAATTGTGTTCATGTTGATTATGCCTCTATTCTTTGCCCGGCTTGGTGTCAAGAAGATGCTACTGGTCGGCATGCTTTGTTGGGTGCTTCGCTACACTCTGTTCGCGTTCGGTAATGCCGGCAGTGGCATGTGGATGATTTGGGTTGGTATTCTGCTTCACGGTGTCTGCTATGACTTCTTCTTCGTGACCGGGCAAATCTACGTTGACAATAAAGCACCGCGCGATCTGCGTGCGTCAGCGCAGGGGTTCATCGCGCTCGTAACGCTTGGTTTTGGCGCCGTAATCGGTTCATACCTCCAGGGTGTGACGGTTGCCGCGAACACGTCAGCCGATTTTCCAAGTGGCTTCGATTGGCGCACGATCTGGCTGATACCGGCCGCCGCGGCGGGAATTGTGATGGTGTTGTTCGCTCTGCTGTTTAACGATCGCGCGGCTGACGATGCTGACGTCGACTTAGCCGACGTGGCCGAGGCCGCCGCGGCCGAGGAACTTGCCTGAGAAATGACGCATTTCCTGCAAATGTTCACGCGTTGGACGTGCCAGTTGGGACAATCGTGACAACTGTGCGGTTTTGTTCTGACAGATTTGTGCACGGCAAGCTATTTTTTCGGTGACGCAGTTGCCCGACTCGCACCGGAGAATGTTTGTGAACGCCGCGCCCGCACCACGTTCGAATCACTCGCCCCGCCCGACGTCACTGGCCCGACTCACGCCGGCGGCGGCGCGGGCCGTGTTGCTGGTCTTCGTGCTCGCGCTGCTAGGCGGCGTCGCCGTAAGCGTTTCGTCGCTGGCGAGTGGTTTTGCCGACGTCACGCGTGACCGGCCGGGCGACGTGCAGTTGTACCGCGCCGAGGTCGACCGAATTGCCGATGGCCAGGGCTATTACGCCGCTGCTGCGGCCGAACTCGTCGAGCGGGGGTATCCGACCCGCAGCGTGTTCAACTGGCGCACGCCGCTGCCGATGTGGCTCATCGGCCGGTTGCCTGACCCGGCGCTCGGTAAAGCCCTGCTAGCCGGACTGGCCGGCCTGTTGATCGCGGCCGGTTTTGCCTGGATGGAACGCGAAGCCGGCACCGGCCAAGCGCTGCTGGCGGCGCTCGCGCTGACAGGCGTCCTGCTGTTAACCGTGGTTGGCGACCTCTTTGTGATGCCCGTGCTCTGGTCCGGCGTGCTGATCGCGCTTTCGGTCGTGGCGTTCGGCTTGGGACGCCAGCGATTGGGACTGGCCGCGGGGATCGCCGCCTTGTTCTTTCGCGAGTTGGCGGCGCTCTATTGCGTCGTCTGTTGGCTGTTGGACCTCTCGGAGCGGCGCTGGCGACTGGTCGCCGGCTGGACGCTGGGCATGATCGCCTACGCCATATTCTATGCCGTGCACATGTCGCAAGTCGGCACGCTGGTCGACACGGCCGCGCGGGCACACGACGAAGGCTGGCTGCAACTCGGCGGTGCCGGCTTCGTGATATCGACCGCTCAAATGAACGCCTACCTGCTGGTGTTGCCGCAATGGCTGTCGGCGGTTTGCCTGGTGCTCGCGCTGTTGGGCGCCGCGGGCTGGAATTCGCCGGCCGGCAAGCGGCTCGCCTGGACCCTGGCAGCCTACCTGGCTACGTTCGCCGCCGTTGGACAGCCGTTCAATCAATACTGGGGATGTCTCTACGCCCCGTTGCTCTGCTTCGCCTTGGCCCGATCTGTGGCCGCCGTGGGCGATCTGCTCAAGGCGTCAGGTTGGTGGCACGATGCTCGCACGAGCGTCGGCCACGCTGACCGCGTCGTCGCCGGGCGTTGAGAGCGGCGTGCGGAGATCACACGCGGACGCAGTGGCAGCGATGTCCCCCGCAACGTCGAGCGCTGTTTGCTCGACACAGCCTCGCGTCGCGTCAGCCAAGGCGTTGAGTTGCGCCTGAGTTGGTGCGGCCGGTGCGTTTCGGTACGACCCGCCGCCTGTGGTGGCGCCGGCACGTTCACTGCCGGCGAGGTTCACCGTGCGGTCGACAATATACACGGGCCGACCGCGCACCTGGTCGTAAATACGGATCACGTATTCGCCGAGGATGCTGATTCCCAGTGCGTTCAGCGCCCCGAAGAACGACGCGCTGAGGATACCCGACGTCCAACCGGGGATGGCCAGGTTGGTAAACAGGCGGCAGAAGAGCGAGAACCCGCCGAGCAACGTGAACACCCCCAGGGCCGTGAATCCGATCAAGGTGAAGGCCCGCACGGGCAGCGTGGAAAAACTGAAGACGGCGGTCTTGGCCAACCGCAGTAGCCCGAGGAGCGAAACGCGGGGTTGATCGTCGTACCGCGCGAGCCGCTCGACGACGACGCCGCGTTGGCGGAAACCCACCCAGCTGCGCAGGCCGGCAAAATACCGATCACGTTCGCCCAGGGCGACGATCTCACGCACGATGCGTCGGTCAATCAAGCCGAAGTTGCCGGCGTCGAGCGGCAGCGGCGTCGAAGAGATACTCGCAAGCAGGCGGTAAAACGTAGTGAATAACAGCCGTTTGACGGCGTGTTCTTTGCGCTGCGTGCGCACGGCGTAGACGACATCGTAGCCGCCTTGCCACTCGGCAAGGAAGCGAGGGATGGCGTCGGGCGCGTCCTGCAGGTCTGAATCCATCAGCACGACACAGTCGCCAGTCGCATGGACCAGCCCCGCCAGTACGGCCGCTTGATGCCCGAAGTTGCGCGAGAAGTGCACGACGCGCACGCGCTCGTTTTTGGCCGCCATGCCGTCGAGCAACAACCCGCTGCGGTCGGTTGAACCGTCGTCGACAAACACGATTTCGTAGTCCGCACCGGCGCCGCTGACGGCTTGACGGATGGCATCGACCAACTGCGTAAGCACCGCTTCTTCGTTGAACACGGGAAGTACGACGCTCACGACCGTCTCGGCCAGCGGAGGGCGATGTGCCAGGTCGGGAAGCGGGTATTGTTCGGGCAGGGGGTAGCTCATGGTGATGTCCGTCGGTGGGCGGTTTGAATTTTCGATGTAATGGCTTTATTTCGAGTCTCGTGGCGTTCCTGAGCGCCGAACTCCTACGACGCACATGCCGACCAGCAGCGCGGCGCCGGCCAGCGTCGTGGCCGCTCCGTAGCGGCGGCTGTCCGGGTCAAATACGAATTCGGCCGTGTGCGTACCCGCCGGCACGCCGCAGCCGAGGAAGTCGCCGTTGGTGCGGACGACATCCGTGGGCTGGCCGTCAACCGTGACTCGCCATCCCGGGTGAAAACTTTCCGACACGACGAGCAACTGGGGACCGTCGCAATCGGTGCGCACCGCGACGTGACCCGGCCGGTCGGTGACAATTTCGGCGGTGCCGCCGGCCGTTGGTTCGCAAGTGACGGGCCGATCGACCAGGGCCGTCGTTTCGATGTCGATCTCGGCAAGTTCGTGCCGGGGGTCGCTACTGACGCGGATATCGCCCAGACAACGGGCCCGGGGCAGGGGGGCGGGCACCCGGCGCCAATGTTTGTCGAACGGCACGAGTCCCGCGATGTCCGCCGAACCGGGCGTGTCCAACACCCAATGGACCGCGGCCAACCGCAGCGCGGGAATGGTGCGCTGGTCGAGTTGTCGCTTCGGCACCAGCCCGCTGTAACCGTCGGCCCGTGACCAGCCGCGCAGCATAAACGCGTCGCCGGTGCGGGGCGCCTTCGAGTCGAACGCGATCAGATCGGCAGCGAGTCGCCCGTCGACCTCCCCCGGCGGCGCATACAGCGAGGCGAGGAATTCTTCACTGGTGTAGCTTGCCGGAAAAACGCCGTAGCTGAACCCGTAAAGGGCCAGATCGACACACGTGAACGCGACCAACAGGACGGCCAGCAACCGCCGCCGCCGGTCGGCGCTCTGGTTGTCAGTGCACGCGAGATTGTCGGTGCATACGAGCAGCCAACCGGCCAGCAGCAGACACGCCGGGCCATACATGACGGCCCACCAGGGGCTGCGCAGCGACGCCGGCAGCACCAGCGGCCCGACGAGCGCGACCGGCACGCTGAGCAGTGCAACGCTCCAGGTGAGCCGCCGCAGGATCCTGCGGTGATCGTCGTGAGCGCGACTTTGCCGTCGCCAGAGTTGTGTGAACCCCACCGCCGCCACGGCCGACATCGCAAGTGCGAAGAGCACGGAGTACCGCGCGGCAAAGCGGAAGCGCCCCACCACCGGCAGCCAGGCGTGCAGGTGGGACAGCGGTGTGAAATGACCGAACGCCAGCACCAGCGCCACGCATCCCACGACGAGCAGGAACCGCACCAACCGCCGCAGCCGCAGCGAAAGCGTGGGATCGAACGCCGCCCTGACGGCGAGCAACAGTGGCACGGCTCCGACGTAGAGCCCGAGTTCGTGGGTGTTGTCGCCCAGTACGCGGCTATTGCTCAAGTACGGCGCCACGAGCTGCGCGAGATTCAAGGGATGCAGCGAACCGCTCGCAAGGAAATCGGCTCCGGCATCGCTTCTTGCCGCCGCCATCAAGGCCGAGGCCGTCGGCAACAACTGCACGCCGGCGAGCAGTGCGCCGGTGACTTTCGCCGCGAGGAACCAGGCAAGTACGGCGACGGCGTGCGTGGGACTCGCCGCGCCCGCCGCGCGAGAATCATGCAGCCGCCAGCCGGCATAGCCGGTTTCCACCAGCAGCGAGAACCACACGTACTGGGGATAGCCCAACAGCAATTGCGAGGCGGTCAGCAAGGCCAATAGCACGGCCCAGCGCCAGCAGCGTTTGGCGTCGGTCGTGACCAAGCGGTCGATCAGCAGCAGGGCCCAGGGGATGTGGGCCGTGACGGCCACGGCGTTGACGTGCACGAAATGCAGCGTGTTGAAGCCGCAGAACGTGAATGCCAGGGCGCCGAACAGAGCCGCGTCGCGGCGTGCCAGCCTGCGCCGCAACAGCAGGTACATGCCCAACAGCATCGCCGGGTAACTGACCAGCGTCTCCAGGCAGAACGCCACCCTGAAAGGCAGCAGGCGGTACGCCACGAGGTGCAACGGGTGGTAAGTGCCGGCCTGCCCTTCACCGAGCAGATAGAAGCCGTTGTAAATCTGCGGCATCCAGTCGAAGCTCTCGCCGGCGTTGAGCGACGCCGCGTAGAACACCCGCACCGGAATGTGGAACGCGCCCAGGTCGTCGGCCGTGTAGATGCGACCGGCAAAAAAAGGTCCGGCCATGACGGCCATCAGCAACACGCAGCCGAGCAGCAGCCAGTCGAAACGGCGTCGCCGCTCGGTGACTTGGCAGGTGTCGGGCACCGCGCGCGCGACGACGCGACGTTTGCCGAGCATCTTCGGCAAGAGCCAAACGGCGGGAGCGGGGGACGGTTGATTCACCGTGGTGACCTAACTCGTGTGCTGGTAAGTCCTCCAGCAAACATAGGTCATCGCGCTGCTGAGCCGGCGGCAAGCGGCGTGGCCAGAATCGCCGTTCTGCTGATCCTGGCCCCGATAACGCGTGTGACACGGTTGTAGCGACGGCGCGGCTTGTGATGTGTGTCTGACGTTTCACATCGGGCTACGTGCGCCGGATCGAACGCAGGTGGGGGGCGTCGATGAGTTCAAAACGCGTGGCCAGATCGTGCCAGTCGTCGCCGCGTTGATCGATGCTTTGCGCGGAAACGGAACCCAGCCGGCCCTCGGCGAGACTCAGGTACGGCAGGTCGATCGGTTCGATCCGCATCATCCGCGCGCAGGTCGCGTCAACGGCCACGGTGTTGCGGCCGATGACGATCGCTCCCAGGTCCTTGGGAGTGCCCATGATGGGGCCGTCACCCTCCATGCATTGTATGGCGTCGATGATGGCAATCGTTTTCGGCAGCGACGCGGTGATGTCGACCACGGTCTTAGGGATGCCGGCATAGTGCAACACGTTCTTGGGCCAACCGTACTTGATGCCGGGCAACGTCCCGTAAAGGTTTTTCATCGATGCCGTCATCCCCACCCAGTGGTGCGTCTTGAGCTTTGGCATCGAGACGACGAGATCGGCCTGGAGCACGCTCTGCGGAAAAAAGAAGCCTGCGAGCCGGCTCACGTGACCGGCGTTTTCGCGCCAGCCGACGTCGTCGTAGTTCAAGTCGGCAAACGGCAGCCGACCGTCACGCAGCGCATCGGCGATGCCCGATTCGACCAGGGCCATGTCCGTGTCGCGCACGTGTCCCGGTGCCTCGCCGACGGTCACCTGGGCACCCCACTCGATGAACACTTCCGCCGCCGCCAACAGCACCGCCGGGTTTGTGGTGATGTGGGGAGAGTGCCGGTCGGGCTCGACCATGTTCGGCTTGAGCAGCACGCGGCGACCGCCCACGTTTGACGGCGTCACCCCGGTGGCCAGCAGGCCGTCGCGGATCGTGCGGCGGAGATCGCCGTCATACGATTGGTTTTTGGCGACAAACACGGGCTCTGGGCGATGGAGCCAGTGGCGGACACCCGCCCAGGCGGTTAGGCCCAGTGCCGCCGCGCCGCCTCCGACCAACAACGCGCGGCGGTCCAGCCCGCCGTTTGACTCCTGAAGTGGGCGGCCACAAGGCGTCGTTGCCGGCTGGTTGTTGTCGCAGGAATGTTGCTCCTCGTGGGATGTCATGCGGAGGCCTCCTGCTGGTTGCCCTGGGTAAGCGGACAACGGTCGCGGGCCGCCGCCAATAACAACATTGCCGATTTATACGGCGACGTTCGCGTCGAAGGATTCGCTCGATAGGCCGCTGCGAGCCACTCCTCGGCGGGCACGTCGACACCTTGGGCGGCAAGCCCGAGCAGGGCGAAACTGAGCGACAGGGGTGTCGTTTGCGGCGAAAGCTGGTCACGCACGTAGTCGACGGTCTTGGCCAACCTTCCGGAGTCATCGCTTTCACCGCGAAGTGCCAACAGTGCGAGCCCGCTTGGCTGCAGGTGGGGACGCAGCTTGTTGCCCAACACGAACGTGTTGCCGTAGTTGCAACCACCGTCGGGCAACAAACGGTCGATGAGCAAATCCACGGCTTCGCGGCAGCGTGGGTGGTCGGAGAGCCCGCTGAGCTTCAGGGCCAAGACCTGGTACGTCGTCGGTTCTATCCAGGAGTGCGTGCCCTGGACCCAGGGCCAGGCCTGCAGCGTCACATCGTGCCCCAATACATCGCTCGGCTGCAGGGTCTGTCCCTTGACTTCGAGAATCTTCGCGATGGCTCGGTCAATCTGCGATTGGAACCGATTCAAACCGTCGTCACCGGCGCCGCACACCTGCCAGGCGATCACGGCCAGGCCCGTTGGCCACACCGGCTCGTTCTGCTCGATGCTGACACCGACCGCACCGTCGGGCTGCTGCATCTGGGCGAGCTGTTTGACGGCTTCCGCTGCGGGATCGGGGCGATCGTGCGCCGCCAGTGCCAACGCCGCCATGGCCGTTGGCTCAGCACATACGGCGCCGTCGGGTTTGTAGCCACAGCGCGGACGTTGAGCCAGGCTGTCCAAAGCCACCGTCTTCCATTCGTGGTTGCTCGTCTTGCTCATTCGAAAAGTGAAAAGGATCAAGAGTTGGTCGGCCGAACCGCCTCGGTGTCCTTCCACCGACGGACGCTGGCGTGGCAATACCGTATGCCGCAAAGTCCGGCGGCTCGCGTTTCGGCCACCGTCCTGATGTAAACGTACCTTTTTGTCAGTTCGCTCTTACCTGAGCGGAACAATCGTTACCGGCCTCGGCTCACACGAGGGGGCTCGTTGTGAGCTAAATATGCGATAGGCCTCGCGGCGTGCCGCTGCCGGGCGGTGCGTCGAAGGCAGGAAGCCTCGGCCTAACCATCAACTTTGCGTGACCTGCATTTGCATCTCCATTAGTTATCGTCCCGCTCATGTCCCAGTCGCCCATCCAGCCGACGTCGTTCCGGTCTCGCACCGTGCGGCGGACTTGGGTCGCAGGCGTTGTGATGCTTATCACGGTCGCCGTGATCATGCGGGTCTGGCGGATTGACTCGGTGCCGGGGCTCAACGGCGACGAGGCCTGGTATGGCGTTCAGGCCATGCAGTGGACCGCGGCCGCCCGCGGTGACGGCGGCGCGTTTGTCTGGCGCACGCCGACGGGGAACCTCGTCAATCCGTTTTTTCTACTGCCTCAGGTCGCAGTACACACATGGTGTGGGCCGGGCGTTGCGACGCTGAGGGTGACGGCGGTCGCCAGTGGCGTCCTCGCGTTGCTCGTCAATTTCCTACTCTGCAGTCGGGCGTTTGACCGAACTACCGCGACAGTATCGACGCTGTTGCTGGCCGTGCTGCCCCAGTCGATCGCCTACAGTCGTTTTGCCTGGGACACGAGCCAGTGCGTTCTCGCCTCGGTCGTACTCGTCTACGTGTCGTTATTGGCAGCGCGTTCCCAGCGACGGCGAGACTGGTGGTACGTCGCCACGCTGGCGAGTCTGCTGGCCGTTCTGATCGTGCACCCGACGTGCGTATTTCTCGTTCCATTGGCGGCCGCTCCCTTTGCCCGTCGCTGGTGGTACAGCGGGGGCGATCGCCGCTCTCGACATTATATCGGCAAATTCGGCCCGGACCGACTTTTCGTTGCGACTGCAGTTTCGCTCGCACTGGGAGTCGCCGTGCTGACGCTGTCGTTTCCCCAAGTGGCCGACCGCCTCGCCCGCACTCAGCAGGTCGTCTTGTTCATGCACCGTGTCAGCCGGCTGCTCTCGGGGGTCACGGTTTATCAGTTCATTCCCGCCACCCGGCTCCAATCTGTTGACGGCCCAGTATCCCTCGCCGCCGACGTCGAACCGTACGACGTGGCGTTCTGGGCACTGGCCTTGCTGCTTCTCGTGGTGACTTGGCGGTGGGGCGGCCTGCGGCGCCAAAGCGAAGAGACGTGGCTGATGGCCGGCCTTGCCACCAGTTTGTTGACGTTCTACGTCGTTGCCGGGCCCAACGCGATCGCGCCCCATACGGACCGCTACGGCATGTGGATGATTGCGCCGATCGTGATCATCGCCGGCCGGTTGACGGCACTGGTCATGCAACAGGGGGAGCGATGCTCCGCCTGGGGGCGAGGCCTCGTGCTGGCCACTGCGGCGGCAATGCTGCTCGGCTTCTACGCAAATTATCTCTCCGAGTTTGACGAAGACGGGGCACGCGGGGCCCACCGCGCCTTTCGCACCGCACGGGTCGAACCGAAACAGGCCGCACTCGATTGGATCGCGGCGTCGAGCGACACACCCACGCAGGTCGTCACAACCGAGTGGTGGACCTATTGGCCGCTCAGGTATTTCGCCAGTCGGTATCCGCGCATCGAGGTGGTCGGCGGCACGCTGGCCGCCGTGACTGAAGACGCTGGCGCGGCGGGCGGCAACGCGATCGTTCGCAACCACGTCGTGCGCCACTTGGCAACGGGCTCGTCCCTCGGGAACGAACGTGACGTTGCGCCCAATGCCGACGGTCACACCTGGTTTGTCGAATTTGACGGTAGCCAGGGGGATCGCATCCTGCGGTCCCGCTTCTCAGGTCAGGGGGCGAGCCATCAGCGCGTCGTACTGCCCGACGACGAGGGCGAGCCCTTGATCGCCGTTTACGTGCCCCGCGACGCCGCGCCGCCGAGCGCACCGCGGTGCAATGAAAAACGTGGCGAGGCGGCGCTATGGCCGATGACGCCCGTAAGGATGATGACGGCCGACGGGATTAAACACGTTGAGTGAAGGCGACGTGTTGGAATGACCTGCGAAATTTTGGGGATTTGCTAAACAGCGACGTTTGACAGTGTGTATGGATGACGTAGGTTTCCAGTGAAGGGCAGAGGTGAAAGCAAACATCCTGCTTCACCGAGACGAATCTCTTCAACGCAATTCACGAATCTTTTCCCCAGGGCTTGCTCGGTTCCGCAGCGGTGACCCGGCAGTGCTCGGATCAAGACGATAAATGATCGCGCCGCTCGTAAGAAAGAATCGCCTGCGCAAGCAGCCCGTGGCGCGTTTATCAAAAGCTATTGTTTAGGTGTGTGACGAGGTTGTTTGTTCACCGCGTGGTGGTCGGCTCACGGGTCGACGACGACGTGGAAGCGGCGGCCTCGAGGGTTGTTTTTCCTTGTGTGTCGTGGGTGAGCTGGCGTGGTCGTTCAGTGTGAACGGTCGGCTAGGTCACCGGGATAACCGGAGGATGTTATGAAGTCGCTTGCTAAGAAGATGCATCGTTTCCTCAAATCGGAAGACGGCCCCACAGCAGTGGAGTACGCCGTGATGCTGGCCTTGATTATCATCGTCTGCCTGACGGCGATCAATGCCATTGGTACCAACGCTAACACGACCTTCCAAAACGTCGCCGACTCGATCGGTGGTGCGAGCTAAGGCTTGTTAGTGGCCGTTCACAACCGCGCCGGGGTCACCCTCGGCGCCGCGTGGCGGCGGTACGAATCAAGTGGCCACCTCGAGGTCCAGCTCCTGGACCTCGAGGTGTCTCCACTATCCGGCCAGCCGGTGTCACGTGCTGGAAGGTCACCGTGGTCAATGCGGTCCTTGAGGTGAACGCGGTCCGACGGCCTGCGTCGCTCTCCAGGAACGCCATCGGGAACGAGCACCCTGCGACGCGGGCGATTTGCACGATGCAGCGAATCGTCGGCGCCGACGGGTTCGGCGTGCCGGTGAGTTCACGTCATCTGTCATGCGAGTTGAACATGTACTACTTGTTGCCAATCGAAATCTCGGGAAGCGCGGTGCCGCTGCTGCTGGGCTTTTTTGCCAGCGTGGCCGCCGTTGTGAGCTATCTAGTAATGGGTCGCTAGCGACACGCAATCGATCCATGCGTCAGGCTCGCCGCAACGCTCGCCCCCACGCCGTGCCGGAGTACGGCCCGCGGCAGCCCGAGACTTTGACTCCACCACTCGACACCCGGCGCGACGCGTCGCGCCCCATCACGAACGGATACGATACCATGCCTGACTTGCTCACAAGTGACTTTGCCCAACATTGGCCGATCTGGTTCGTCACGGTCACGTTGATCGTGGCCGCGGTGATCGACGGCTACATGCTCAAGGTTCCCAACTGGCTGACCTTTCCGATGGTCGTCAGCGGTTGGGTTTACAGCACCGCCGCCTTCGGTTGGGCCGGACTGGGATGGAGCCTCGTCGGCACGCTTGTCGGGCTCGCCCTGCTGCTGCCCGCCTATGCCATCGGCGGCATGGGGGCCGGTGACGTCAAGCTGCTCGCCGGCGTCGGCGCCTGGGTCTGGGCCACCAACACTTTCTATGCCTTCTGCCTCTCGGCCATTGTCGGTGCCGTGATCGCCGTCGGCATGGTGCTGTCACGCCGCGCCTGGTCGCATCACAAGAACCAGTTCTACGTCATTGTCAACGAGCTGTTCACGATTCGCGATCCGAACCAGCTCTCGGCGATCGCTGCCGAGCGGAAGAGTTCGATGCTGCTGCTGCCGTACGGCATCCCGATCGCTATTGGCACGATCGCCTATTTCGCCTGGGCTGGCATGCTGGGCTGAGGCACTCACTCAGGGATCAGAACCACAGGGACCAGAACGATGAAAACGAACGCGAATTCGACTGCTGCTAGCCCGGCCACGCTGGCGTCGTCCGCACCAGGGCGCGGTTTGCGACTGGAGAGACTGTGTCGACTGTGCCGAAGAAATCGACGGGGGGCCGCTGTCGTGGAATTCGCCCTGATTGCGCCCGTGCTGTTTCTGCTCGCCTTCGGAATCATCGAGTTCGGTCGGATGGTGATGGTGCAACAAGTGCTGACGAACGCGTCGCGCGAGGGTGCCCGGATGGCAATTCTCGACGGCGCAACGACTTCGGAGGTATACACCGCCGTCGATACGTATCTCGACAGCGCCGCCGTGTCCTCCTCCGGTGCTACTCGTACCGTTAGTCCGGCTCTACCGACCTCGGACGATTATGTCGGAGCTATCACTGTTACGGTCTCAGTTCCGTTCGATCAAGTAAGTTGGCTGCCGTCGCCGTTATTCCTAGGGGGAAAGACGCTAACGGCCACGTCGGTCATGCGTCGCGAGAACACACAATGACCCCGTTGTATGGCCGGGCCCGTTGGTGAGAACACCTTTTTCGGCGAATACAACGACGTAAGGAGAGACCATGCGACCCAAGTCGATTGTCCTGCTCATGCTGGCCCTGGGATGTGGCCTGATCGCCTCGATCGGCATCAACCAGGTGTTGGCCAATCGCGCCACTCAGCAGGCACCCGTCCAGGACACGACGCCGATTTACGTCGTGCAGACGCAGGTCGAACTCGGCGTACCGGTCACGGCCGAAATGCTCAAACTCGAGCCCTGGCCGACCGACCTGGTACCCGCCGGTGCGATCAAGAATCTGGGCGATGTCGAAGGTCGCGTGACCAAGACGCGAATTTATCCCGGCGAACCTATTCTCGCCAATAAACTCTTCAGCAAGGGTGACAGCACGGCTGGCCCGACGGTGCTGATCCCCGACGGACACCGCGTCACGCCGGTGAAGGTCGACGTCGTTTCGGGTGGCTCAGGCCTCCTGCAGCCCGGCGACCGCGTCGACGTGCTCGTGTTCCTCGACAAGAACGAATCCAAGGGGATTGCGATCTCTAGCGCCATGACGTTGTTGCAGGACATTCGCGTCTTTGCCGTCAACGCCCAGTTCCGTCGTGAAAACGAAGAGAACGACGGCATGAGCATGGCCAAGACCGTGTCGCTGTTGCTGACGCCTGACCAGGCTGAGATGGTAACCCTGGCCGCCAATATGGGCGAGCTACAACTCGTGCTCCGCAGCCCGGAAGACAACAAGATCGTCAAGGACCTCACGGGCCGCACCGCCAATGACATTCTCGACATGGCGGGCGCGGGCAACCGGGACTCCGAGAAGCTGGTCGACGAGAGTAGAGACGGCGAAGACGGCGACCTGCTTTCCCTGATCAACAAGCAGCCCGAGACGAAGGCCCAGCCGGTAGCGCTTGCCCAGGCCCCCGCCGTCGTGGAGCCGCCGGCTGACAAGGAACCCGACTGGACGATGACGCTGCTGCAAGACGGCGTTGCCAGCCGGGTGACGTTTGTCGACGGGTTCGTCCACGTCGTGCCGCTGGAACAAGGAGTAGGCAGCCAGCCGGCGTCGTCGGCCACGCGTTCGACGAGTCAGGTTGGCACGAGTGCAGCTAGCACGACCCCCTACGGCGGTGCCAGCACCGGAAACAACTCGGACGAAGGCGACGACTTCGACTTCGACGAATTCCATTTTGATGACGATGATATCGATAACGAAGGTATCGATGCGGAGGGGATCGATAACGAAGGTATCGATGCCGAGGGGATTGAGCCGTCGCTTGGCCGACGGCCTGGGGACCAAAGGGGCTGAAACAAGACACGCAGGAGCGCACAAAGGGAATTGTTCGCACCGTCCGGCCTTGTGACGCCATCGGGAAAGGGTGGCGTGGACGGGTGCCGAGGTGACTGTGACACAGTGGTCGCAGGAACGTCGGTTTAGATGCCAGGCAAGACCAGCGTTACACGACTCGACGCTACGCGGATTTGATGGAACGGCGTCGATCGAGTCGGAACGGTGCATGAGAATCGTTGACGATCCGAGATCGTCGACGCCTCATGGTTACGAACAAACACATACGGATTGCTGCAAGGAAGGTCAAGGATGCTCGCTCGACGCCTTTGGCGGCGCACTGCCGCGACTCTCGCGCTCGCATCGGTCGTAATGGCACCCACTGTCATCAGGGCCGCTGCTCCAGATGACGGTGCCGCCACGCGCACCGGTCCAACTAGCTATGCGGCCGCCGGCGGCCTTAATCTTCCGCCTGGTGGTGACAACTCAGTGGTCGAACGTGTCGAGCTCGCGAATCAGCGGCTCCACATGCTCACAAATTCGAGCCGTATTCTCACGCTCGACCACCCAATTCCCTACGTTCAGGTGAACAACCAGAACGTGGTGAAGGCCACGCCTCTGGATCCGCAGCGGATCCAGATCTTCGCCCAGAGCACCGGCATCGCCCAGGTGAACCTCTGGGACGAAAACAACCAGATTCACACGGTCGACGTCATTGTGACGGGGGACGGCCGCGAACTGGAAATGATTCTCGAAGCACAATTCCCCAATGCTTCGCTCACCGTCTCTCCGCTGGAGAACAGCGTGATCATCGGCGGCTACGTCACGCACGCCGAACACGTGAACAAGGTCGTCGAGATTGCCAGCGACTACTATCCCAAGGTCATCAACAACGTTGAACTGGCCGGCGTGCAGCAGGTGCTGTTGCAGGTCAAGGTGATGGAAGTCTCGCGGACCAAACTTCGTAACCTCGGCGTCGACCTCGACTTCATTTTCGGCGACGACACCTTTGCCACGTCCATCGCCGGTCGTGATAAGAACATCCTGCTCAACGTGATCGACGGCAACACCGACCTGTTGTTCGAGATCGAAGCGCTCCGGCAGGACAACCTGTTGAAGATGCTCTCCGAGCCCAAGCTGCTCACCGTCAGTGGCCGCCCGGCTCGGTTTATCGTCGGCGGTGAAGTGCCGATTCTCGTACCGCAGAGCTTGGGTACGGTCTCGATCCAGTTCAAAGAGTTCGGTACCCAACTCGACTTCGTGCCGATCGTGCTGGGAAATGCCCGCATCCGCCTGGAAGTTCGTCCTCGCGTCAGCCAAATCGACGAGACGCTGGCCGTTTCGCTCAACAACATCACGACGCCTGGTTTCCGGGTTCGTGAGATCGAAACGGGTGCCGAATTGCAGGCTGGCCAGACGTTGGCCCTCGGTGGTCTGATTGAACACCGCGTCGAAGCGGAAACCCGCAAGATTCCGCTGTTGGGCGAGATCCCCTACGCCGGTGCTCTGTTCCGCCGCGTTCACGAAAAGGTCAACGAGGTCGAACTGCTCGTGCTGGTCACGCCACAGTTGGTCGAAGCGATGGACCCGCACGAGGTGCCGCAAGGTGGCCCCGGCGACGGCACCTGCTCGCCGACCGACCACGAACTGTACTTGCGTGGCCACATCGAGGTTCCCTGCGGCATGGGCAACTGCGGCCAGTGCGGCAAGAAGCACCTGAGAACGGGTGGCTATCCGAACCCCTACATGGACACCGACCATCCCGGCATGTACACCCCGCCCGGCGAAAACGGCACGATCGAACAAGTCGTTCCCGGCAGCGAGGTGATCGACAGCGAAGCGCGGTCATCGGACGTGATCGCACCGACGCCCTACTTCGGGGCGTCGGTTGACCGCGACGCCGACGCGATGTCGCTGGGCGGCGAGGCGACCGCGACCGACGCAGGGGCGCTGATGCGGCCGGCCTCGGCACGCCGGAGCGAGTCGCGCAATCCCGCGGCAAGCTCTCCGGTGATTCAGGGGAACCAGTTCAAGGCCCCCCACTGGGACGGTGCTGACCAGGCTAGTGCGGACAACCGCTACGCCCAGCCCGTCGCCTCCGGTGGGGATGAACTGCCCCGGTTGCTCGGCCCGGTCGGCTATGACGTAGATAATTAAAGTAGCGTTTCCTAATGCCATGGCGGCCAGGGCCCACCTGGCCGCCTTTTTGTACTGAGCAATCGCCATGGGCGCATCAGCCGACGTCAGCTAGCTGCACGGCGGACCCTCGACTGGCGATGACAACGACCAGCAGGATTCTCAGCCGATGTCGGACGTACTACGTGTCGCGATTGCCGATCCCGATGACTCCTCGCGCGAATCGCTCAAGGCGATGTTGTTGGGGCTCGACCGGATCTGGCTCGAAGCAGAGTGCTCGCGCTACGAGTTCTTCGCCGACGTCGTCGAACAGACCAAGCCGGACATCGGCCTGGTGACAATCGACCACGACAGCGACAAGGCCATCGCGCTGGTCAAGAAGGTTTCGGAAACGACCCCCAACGTCAGCGTTGCCGTCGTGAGCTCGTCGAGCGACGGAAACCTGATCCTTCGAGCCATGCGTGCCGGGGCGAAAGAGTTCCTCACCTCGCCGCTGCCGATCGAAGACTTCGTCGCCGCCTTGGAACGCATTTCGGCGCAAAGGTTTGGACGCGACAGCGGTCGCAGCCGTTCCAGCAAACTGTACGCCGTCGCAGGTGCCACCGGTGGCGTCGGCTCAACGAGCCTGGCCGTCAATCTGGGGTGCGCCATGGCGCAGGACACCAACCAGTCGGTCGTGTTGGTCGACTTGGACCTCTCGTTGGGCGACGCCGACGTGTTCCTGGATGCGATTCCGGACTACACCCTCTCGGACGTTGCCGAGAACGCCGACCGACTCGACTTCACATTGCTCAAACGCTCGCTCACGAAGCACTCGTCGGGTCTGTTCTTGCTGCCGCGGCCGGTGCACATACAGGACTCAGACCAGATCACGACTGAGGACCTGCAGCGCGTGATCGGTTTGTTGCGGGCGACGTTCACGCACGTGATTCTCGACCTTTCCAAGGGATATACGAAAACCGATCTTGCAGCGATGCAGCGGGCCGACGAAGTCTTGTTGGTGATTCAGCTCGATCTGCCCTGTCTGCGCAACGTGGTCCGCCTAATGGCGTTCTTCGCCGAACTCGATGGCGTGAAGGAGAAGGTACGCGTCATCGTGAATCGTCAAGGCATCGACAGCGGGCAAATCACGTTGAAGAAGGCCCAGGAGACGATCGGCAAAGAGATCTTCTGGCAACTGCCGAACGACTATCGTACGATGGTCGAATGCCGCAATAATGGCGTGCCGCTCGTCGACGAAGCGCCCAAGGCCAAAATCACCAGTTCGATCTTCTCGCTGGCGGCCGCACTTTCCGGCTCGGACTTGATCGGCGAGGCAGTCGAAGGCGGGTCGTCTATCTCGCGTTTGATGAGCCTGTTCCCCTCGCGCCAGAGGTAGCGCGTCTTCGCGAACAACCTTGCGTCAACCCGCGCGACAGCGTCGCGCGGCGACTGCGGGTGATGCGTCGAATTTGGGGAAAGTCTCTTCGCCGGCACGCGGACCGCTCCCAGTTCTCCGCCTTGAGCGATAAAGCATTCGGCGACTGAACGTACCGTTCAGCGACTGGGTGTGAATCGTCCCCGGAACGCCCTGCCGGCCCGGCAGCCCCACCCTACGATCGACACGATCGCTGAAAGCCGCGCGATGTGGACCCGTGTGGACTTTTCTCGACTTGTTTGTACCCGGCGCCACGAGGTGAGCTATGTTTTCTTGACCGTTGGCGCATCGACACACGCAAGCCACTGTGTGCAGCGGGCAATCGGAGCTTCCTGGCGGCGAGAAGTCGCTGATGATGGCTCCCGCCAACGCCGGGCAAAAACCAAACACCGCGGGTTATCAAGCACAGACTCCCATGGCTACCACACGCACACCGGAAGCGACGAAAGAGCAAGACTACGAACAGCTCAAGCGACGTATCCACGGCAAGCTCGTAGACAAGCTCGACCTTTCGCGCGTCGGCGAACTCGAAGGGGATACGCTCCGACGCGAAATCCGCCTCGTCGTCGAGCACCTTTGCGACACGGAAGACACGCTGCTCAACCGTGCCGAGCGCGACAAGCTCGTCGAAGAGGTGTTGGACGAAACGTTCGGTCTTGGGCCGCTCGAATTGTTGCTCAAGGACGCGTCGATCAGCGATATCCTCATCAACGGTCCCAAGAGCATTTACGTGGAACGCAAAGGCGTGATGGAAAAGACGAACGTCACGTTCCGCGACAACGACCACCTGCTGCAAATCATCGACCGCATCGTCTCGAAGGTGGGGCGTCGCGTCGACGAAGTCTCGCCGATGGTCGACGCCCGATTGCCGGACGGCTCTCGTGTGAACGCGATCATTCCGCCACTGGCGCTTGACGGAGCCTCGGTTTCGATCCGCCGTTTTGGTGCCAATCCGCTCAAGCTTGAAGACCTGCTCAACTACAAGGCCTTCACGCCCGAGATGGTGATGCTGCTCGAGGGCGCGATCAAGGCGAAATTGAACATCATCATCTCCGGTGGTACCGGCTCCGGTAAGACGACGCTGCTGAACACGCTGTCGAGCTTCATCTCGAACAAGGATCGTATCGTCACGATCGAAGACGCGGCGGAACTGCAGTTGCAGCAAGACCACGTCGTGCGCCTGGAAACCCGCCCGCCGAACATCGAAGGCAAGGGCGCCGTGACGGCGACCGACCTGGTGCGCAACGCCCTGCGTATGCGTCCCGAACGCATCATCATCGGCGAATGTCGTGGACCGGAAACACTCGACATGCTTCAGGCGATGAACACCGGTCACGAAGGGTCGTTGACGACGATCCACGCCAACACGCCACGTGACGGCCTGGCCCGTATCGAAACGATGATCACGATGGCCGGCTTCGAGCTGCCGCTCAAAGCCATGCGTTCGCAAGTCGCCAGTGCCGTTGACCTGATTATTCAGGCGAACCGATTGCAGGGCGGCCCCCGCAAAATCACGCATATCAGCGAAGTGGTCGGCATGGAACAAGACACGATCGTCATGCAGGACATCTTTCGCTTCGAGAAAATGGGGATCGACGAAAGCGGTCGGGCTTACGGCCGCTTCCACGCCACCGGGATTCGCCCCACGTTCATGGACCGACTCGAGGCCGCAGGCGTGCGCCTACCGGCAAGCATTTTCCGCCAGCGCACGCTCATGGAGGACTGACCCTCGTCGTGCTACCGCGACCGGCGTCGGCTCTTCCCCGTGCACGGACTAATTCACCACCGCCAACAACGCTAAAGCAGGCTGAGTACAACGATGAGCCCGTTTATGATTACCATCGCCGCCTTCGTCGGCGTCTCCGCACTGATTGGTGCCGTGGCCGTCTACGCCCTCGGTAGTCGCGAGGGGAAGGTCGAAGAGCGGTTGGGGATGATCATCGACCCGGAGCGCACCAAAAACGCGGCCAAGCTCAAAGCGCGCGAGGCCGCCCTGTATGAGTCGCTCGACGGGGGGCACGGATTTTTCGAGACGCTGGTGACGCGGTTCGCCCGGCTGCGGCTGTTGTTTCAGCAGGCCAACACGAACCTTACAGCACCGACCTTCTTTGGACTCAGCGGCGGGTTGGCCGTGGCTGGTGGCGCCGTGAGCATCGCCTCCGGGATTCCACTGGCGTTGATGCCTTTCATGGCTGCGATGGCCGGCGTGTTGCCGTTCCTATGGCTGTTGTTTCGCCGCCGCCGCCGCATGAAGAAATTCGCTTCACAGTTGCCCGATGCCCTCGACTTGATGGCTCGATCGCTGCGAGCCGGCCAAAGTTTGCAGTCTGGCTTTCACATGGTCGGCCAGGAAATGAGCGACCCGATCGCCACTGAATTTGGGCGTTGTTTTGAAGAGCAAAACCTCGGCGTGCCGTTGGACGAGGCCATGCGTGGCATGACGGACCGCGTGCCCAACCTCGACCTCAGCTTCTTCTCGACCGCTGTGATTCTGCAGCGGCAGACGGGTGGTGACCTGGCCGAGATCCTCGATAAGATCGCCAGCCTGATTCGCGCCCGCTTCAAGATCTACGGGCAGATTCAAGCGCTCACCGGTGAAGGCCGGCTTTCCGGCGTCGTGCTGTTGGCCCTGCCGCCGGTGTTGTTCCTGGCCGTGTATCGGCTGAATCCGGACTACATTATGCCGCTTTTCCAGGATCCCATGGGCAAACAGATGTTGGCCGGTGGTGTGGTTCTGCAGTTGTTAGGGGCCATCGTGATCAAGAAAATCATCAGCATTAAGGTGTGACAGAGCCGTGTTCGCCACATCGTCATTGATCGATTTCGAGTCGTTGCTGCCGTTTGCGCTGTTCGGCCTGTTTGCCGTTGGTGCCTGGTGGGTGTTGAGCATGATCGCGGGCGGTTCCAACCGCGCCACCGAACGTCTCGAAGAGATTCGCGATCCGTACCGTCGTCGCAACCGCGACTCCGACAAGCCGGGAGGGAAAGTTCCCGGCAAATCGGACGCCGTCGCCAAGGTGCTCGAAAAGGCTTCGCCAACTCTGGCCAAACCGCTGCAGCCGAAGAGTGAGCTTGAAGCCAACAGGCTCAAACAACGGCTCAGCTCGGCCGGCTTCCGTGGCGAGTCGGCGCCGAGCATCTTCCTCGGGCTGAAAATCGCGCTGCTGTTGGGCGGCCTGCTGATCGGCGGTTCCTCGCTATCGGTGATGTACGGCTTCAGCCAAAAGGCGCTTGTCGGCACGGTGCTGATTGCCGGCGGGTTCTTCTACCTGCCGGAACTCGCCGTGACGTTCATCTCGCATCAACGTCGCCAGGCAATTTTCCTCGGACTGCCCGACGCGCTCGACCTGCTTGTTGTCTGCGTCGAAGCCGGTCTCGGCCTCGACCAGGCTATGCGCAAGGTGAGCGAAGAGATGACAAATTCCACTCCCGTGATCGCCTCGGAATTCGCGCTGGCAAACTTCCAGTTGCAGATGGGGCGACCCCGTAACGAAGTGCTCCATGAACTCGGCGTCCGTACCGGCGTCGACGACGTGCGCGCCTTGACGCGGATCCTGATCCAGGCCGAGAAGTTCGGCACGAGCATCGCCCAGGCGCTGCGTGTGCAGAGCGACGCGATGCGGACGCGCCGCAGCCAGATTGCCGAGGAAAAAGCCGCCAAGACCGCCGTGAAGCTCATCTTTCCCCTGGTGATCTTCATTTTCCCCGGTATTTTCGTGGTGCTCGTCGGACCGGCGGCCATCACGATGGTACGGCAACTGTTCCCCTCGATGTCGGGCTAGTCTGCGTCGCTTCCTCCAACCGTCGCAAACGGCAAATTGCGGTAATTGGATAAGAGGCGGAAAACGGCTTCCAGCCATCGCCCCCTGCTGCCGATAAATAGAAACGGTAGCCAAGTCCGGCGCCCCCGGGAGGAAACCGGGATCGGGCACGGACTCGGCCGCACTGGCGCCTTCGGATCGCGCGCACGGTGCGCGACCGTCACGACACAAGGGGAACGCGATGCGTTACATTTGGTCTTTGTCGATCGCCGTCGGCGTCGTTGCAACCGGTGCAATGAACGTTCCGTCGGCCCGGGGCGATTGGTTTGCACGCCTGAAATGCGACATTGCCTACGCGTATGACAGTATCTGCCGCGGCTATGAGATGAATCGGGATTGGCCCGAGCCGTACTATCACGAAGATAAGCAGGCGGTCCGCGAGCCGTTTGCCATCATGATCGCCAAGGGCTGGCGGCAGCAGAATACGCTGGGCTCGCACCACTTCCAGGAAAACTCCGCCGAGCTGACGGAAGCCGGTCGGATGCGGATCTTCTGGATCGCCAACCATGCCAACGAGCCGTATCGCACGGTGTTCGTCGAGCAGGCCGGTGACCCCGCCGCCACGGAAGAACGGCTCGACTCGGTCCGTTCATATATCGATTCGCTGACGCTCGATGCCTCGCCGCCGCAGGTCGTCGAAACGTCCGACGGCGTTCGCGGCTGGCCCGCCGACCGCATCGATTCGATCGAACGCCAGTGGGACAAGTCGATGCCGAACCCCCGACTGCCGTCGCGACAGGGACTCAACTGACCGCGGCCAGCGGCTCTGCCGCACGGCCCGATTCGCTGTTGAACCTTACATACCCGTGCCTCTGCCACACCGGCGGGGCACGGGTCTTTTTGTTGTTGAGCGTTTTTCGTTGCTCACAGACGGCTCCAGCCGCACCCACGGCCCGGACCAGTGTGCTTGCACCACCGTCGTGATAGTGCTCGTATCAGAGTCATGGCCGTGCTCGCCGTTGTCGCTATCGCCTCGTGACGGCACCGATCGCCAGCGGCCGGCAATCTCACTCGAACCGTCACAAACCGGCAGAATCGCTACAGACGTCCGTGCCGGCACGTCGATCAATAGGGCGAGAACATCCGCGTGGCGGTCGACCGGTCGTACCGCCGCTTCACCGTTTTTCTCAGCCCGGCTGCCCCGACTCATGCGCGCAACGAGCAACGATCACGGACGCGCCACGGCAGACGTGCGACGTCGCGTCACCTGCCGACGTGCCGCATCCGCTACGGCGATCCTCCTCGCCGCGACGACTTTCATGGCCGTCACCCGTTCGCCAAGTTTTGCCCAGACACTCGGGGGACGTGCTGCGTCGAGCGCCGATTCCGGCGAGACGTTTTCCAGTCGCATGATATCGCTTTTCACGGGCAAGAAAGACGCACCGCCGCCCGCCCCCTTTGAAAAGTCGTACAGCGAAATGCAGTCGGACTTTTCCAGCACCGGCGTGGTTTCGCCGCGGATCGGCTATCCGGAGCCCCAGGGCGAGCCGACTGGGTTCAAAAAACTGACTTCGGCGGTCGCCGGTTCGGGGTTTGTCACTGGCATCAAGTCGGCCTTTAGCAAGAAAGACGCGGCCCCGGCTAGCGGCGCCGGCAAAAAGCCCTTTTCGCTTTTCGGCAAATCGTCCGACTCGCTGCCCGACGACGCCGTGTCCGTGTTCTCCAAGTCAACGGTCGGTCCCGATGTGTACGTGATCGTGGCCCGCCGCCAGGAGGCCGAGGAAAACCTCCCCAAGGCGATCGAGAGTTATCAGCGGGCGCTCGAAGTCGAACCGCACCATTTGCTTGCCACCACGGGGCTGGCACGCCTGCGCGAACGAGAAGGTAACGACGACGAGGCCCTCAAACTCTTTGTCGATGCGACAAAGCATCACCCCGAAGAGGCGATGGCCTGGAACGACCTGGGGATGTTTCAAGCGAAACGGCGGAACAGCCGCGAAGCGATTCGCGCGATGAACCGCGCCGTGGCGCTTGCGCCCGATCGCGACCTTTACCGCAATAATCTTGCGACATTCCTTGTCGACAGTGGTCAAACCAATCAGGCGCTCATGCAGTTGCAGGCCGTGCATCCACCGGCCATCGCGCATTATTCGCTTGGCTTTTTGCTCAAAGAGCGGGGTCGAACCGACGAGGCGATCGAATATTTTCGCACCGCCTGGCAGCTCGATCCTCAATTCGAAGAAGCCCGCATTGCTTTGAGCATGTTGTCGGACCAAGTTGGCGCGCCGCTGGCTCAAGAGGGCGACACGGCCTATCCTCCGCGAGGTTCGCTCGCCCACGAGTCGTACTCTCCGGATCGGGGAATTGCCGGACCGGCCGATGGGGGTGTGTCGCAGCGAGTGGCGCGGAGTGCCGCGCCGCCTGCCCATGGCGTTGCCACGGCGCCACGTTACACACCGCCGGCTGAACCACCGCGTGCCGACGATCCCGCGCCGGCATACGGCCTGGGAGTTCCACAGCAGCAGGTGATGCCTGGGGGCCCTCGTCCACAGGGGGGCCCCGGCGCCGTCGTGCAGGGGACGGTCAATGGTGAACCTGCTATTCAATCGGGGCCGCCAACGTTCCGCAGTGCTCGCAATCCTTACGGCAGCGCCGATACGGCGAGTCCTGACGTCGAACTACGACAGCCGGGCGACCAGTTTGACATTCCTGCGGACCTGCGTCAGCCCGGCCCCTACGCCGATCCTGACGAATATGACGCGCACGAACCTGCCCGTCACGAATCACGGCGCAAAGTCGTTGGTCCCCCGACGTACGAAGGCGGCCCCGACTCCCCTGCAGCCGTCGAACGCACAGGGCCCCCCACGACGTCGTCAACACGACCGCGTGCTGCCAGCACGCCGTTGCTACCCGATGTTGCAGACGATCCGCTGAGCCGGGCGCTGCGGCAGGCGGTCGAAGAAGGGGACGCGGCCGCGGGGCGACCGTCGAACTAACTCCGCCGGTGGCATCTTGCCGTTTCGCGCGTTTCTAGCGACCCCGCGACTCGACACCGCTAATTATGCCATGCTTGTGTCGGCTTGCTGGCACGGCGGCGACGCCTTGAAGATTCGCTTAACGGCGGTTGCCCCATCCGGGATGTTGTCCTACGATGCCGCCCGACGGTGTCTGAGTCGGGATCCGCCCCGGGGGACTGGCGTCGGCTCGCCGATCACGACGGGGTACAATAGTCGGCGTGGCAACGGCGTGGAGATGTTAGCCGCCCCGTCCGGCGCCGGTGTGTTATCATTTCAACGTTACGAACTCAGTTGACTGGCATCGCATGGCAAACGCATCGAGTAGAGCGGATTCTCGAGTTGGCGAGGGGGGCGGCGCCCGTCTATTTGTCCTGCTCGCGGCCGTGTATTGGATCGTAATGTTCATCAGCACCCATTGGCCAAAGGTCGAGTTCCGCCGCTACGGCGCGCCTCAGCACTTTGACAAGTTTCTTCACTTCTCCGCATACCTGGTGCTGGCCGTGTTGGTTTTCGGCGCGGTGCATTTGAGCCGGCGGGCTCCCTCGGTCTTGCGCGTTGCGCTCGGCATCATGCTGGTGATCGCGTTCTACGGCGTGTTCGACGAGGTGACGCAACCGTATTTCCACCGCATCGCCGATTGGACCGACTGGGTCGCCGACGTGATCGGTACGATCGCGGGACTGGCGATCGCCTGCTTCTTCTTTCGCCGGTTGGGGGCGAACTCAACTTCCCAAGGTAGCGGTACCTCGGCGGGGATTTCCACCGGTAACGCCGCGCAGATCGAAGCTCAGGGATGAGATGATGGTGACATGGCTGTGACCAGCGGCGGCACGGATGTCGCCATTCTCGACAACGCTGCGCATGCGAGACCAGTCGTCGATCGTCTCTGCTTGGCGTTGGTCATTCTCGTCGCCGTCGTGACGGCCGTATTTGTCTACGTGGCGTTCTGGCGCGACGCGGACCGCCTCTGGGCCGGACTCGACCACGACCGCAACTATCACTACGGCGTGGCCCTCGCCCTGGCCGACGACGTTCGCCACTTCAATATGCCGTCGCTGTTCGACGATCTTCGGCACATCCGCACGTGGCCGCCGCTACACGCCCTGCTCGTGGGAGCGGTTGTCACTTTCGCCGGCCCCGACTTTCGCGTCGCGGTGCTGCCGAACCTCGTCGCCTGGACCACAACTTGCGTCGTGATTTTCCTGCTGACACGGGCGACGGTGCGGACATTCGATCGGTCGAGCGTGTTTGCCGCGAATCTTGCCGGCTTCGTCGCCGCGGGTTTTGCCCTGGGCAGTCCGGGCCACCGTGCCTTTGCCACCGATCTGATGCTCGAATCGCTTGGCGCCTGCCTCTCGATGACGTGCCTCTATCTGTACGTGCGGTTTCGCTGTTTCGACGGCGGCGTCCGCGCCCTGGCCGTTGCCCTCGTACTGCTGTTTTTTCTGAAATACAACTATTGGCTGTTAGTGGCCGGCGCCCTCAGCGGCCACACGCTGTGGCTTTTGCGCCAGCGGGCCTTGGCAGTGGTTGCCGCCGGACTGACGGCGTTGCGCAACGGCGGTTGGTGGCTCACCCAGGCGAAGAACCCACTCACGTGGCTCGTGTCCGCGCTGCTGTTGCTGTCCGCGGTCGTCGTGATCTGCGGTGGCTTGTCTGTTGCATTCGCAGGGCGCGAAATCGTTTTTTCCGCCCGGAGCGACAACTTGCTGCACGTCACGTTGATCGTCGCCGTGTTGCGGGTTGCGATGGCGTGGCCCACCGAGGGCCGGCAAATCTGGCAGCGACTCGCGCCCACGACAAGGAAAATGGCGCTTTGGCACGGATTGCCCGTGTTGTTGTGGTTTCTGCTGCCGAAGCGGCTCGGCTATTTCATCTGGTTTCTCAGCCCGCGCAACGGTGTCAACAGCGACGGCAACGTCGTGGCCGCGGCACAATACTACGCCAGCGAGTTCGCCGGCACCTACCACGCGGTGCCGCTGGCGGCGGCCGTCGTCCTCGTGGCCGCCACGCTCGGCTGTTGCACTTTGTTTCGCCGGCGCGCGGCATTGGCGATCGTGGTGTTCGTGCTGTTCTCTTGCCTGCTCACGATGAACCACCCCAATCGCAAGAGTCGCTTCCTGCACAGTTGGGTACCGGCGGTCTGGGTGTTGGCCGGTGTCGGGACAGCCGCGCTGATGACGGGGCCCGAACCATCGCCACGGCGGGCCTGGAAAACCGCT
>JAGQPT010000604.1 GCA_020426575.1 Planctomycetales bacterium | reverse complement strand
GTGGCCATGGTGATGGTTCAGGCGACGGTCCCCGCCGCCGGAGCCCGCCAGGGCGACCAGATCGACTGCGTCGTCAGTTCGATCGGCGACTCGAAAAGCCTCGACGGCGGCCGGCTCGACGTGGCCTTTCTCACGGGCCCCGATCCCCAAGACGTCAACATCTACGCGATGGCCTCGGGCCGTCTCCTCACCAATGCCACGAACCCGCTGACGGGGAGCATCCACCAGGGCGCCCAACTGCTCAGCGATCACTTTTTCTACACGTCGGTGGCGTCGGATGGCTACGTCACGCTGGTGATTGACGAGAGCCATCGCCGTCCCAGCGTGGCTCGCCAGATCGTCGAGGCCGTCGAGTCGATTTACTTCACGGATCGGCTCGGTACCGGTGACGCCGCGGCGACGGGTCGTGGCAACCTGCCGAACGTGCTGGCCGTCGGTCCCGCCAACGTGATTGTGAAGGTGCCGTCAGCTTACCTGCACGACGAGAACTCGTTCCTGGCCGAGATCTTGGCGCTCGAGCTCAATGAACTCGATCCGCCGGCGCGGATCACCATTCGTAACGGAGTGATCGTCGGCGGCGGTGACGTCGAGATCAGTCCCGGCTGGATCAGCCACAACAACATTGGCATCACGGCCGGTGGCGTCGTCGGGCACGACAGTATCGTCCCGTTCGAGGTGGGCACGCAGGCGCCGTCGCCGCGGCTCAAGGACCTGGTCGACGCCCTGAACGCTGTGAAGGTGCCGACCGAAGACATGATCGACATCATCAAGGCGATGGACCGTGAACACCTGATCCACGGTCGCGTGATTTTCGACGAATGACAAAGTGACGGCTGCGATCGGCCGTAGACAACCGACAGCAATTCGCGCGGGCCTTGGCCCAGGGATTTGACCATGAACATCGCGTCGACTTCGGGGACCATGACTTCGCCGGGACCGCAAACCCTGGCGAGCGGTGTCGGGCAACCCCGTGGACTGGACGCATCGGCGGGGCCGGACGAAAAGGAAGTCCGCGCGGCGTTCGATCAGTTTGTCGGTGAGACGTTTTTCGGGCAGATGCTCAAGTCGATGCGGCAAATGACGGACAAGCCGGCTTATTTCCACGGTGGCCGCGGTGAAGAAGTTTTCCAGACGCAATTGGACCAGGTGTTGTCAGAGAAGCTTGCGGAGAATTGTGCCGGTACGTTTACGGGGCCGATGTTCGAACTGTTTTCACTGAGCCGGCGCTAACGGCCGGACACAGCAGCGCAGGTACACGACTCATCGCCCGTCGACGACGGGTACCATTCATAACCAGGTGGACACGTAGCAATGCGTATCGATTGGGAACACGAACTGACGGATCTGCTCAACGGTCTCTCCGGCGTGCAGACGGAACTGTTGGAGGTGCTGGGAGAAAAACGCCGGCACCTGGTGACGAGCGACGTTGCTGCCCTGGCGGCGCTGCAACCCCGCGAGCAAGACCTGCTGGAACGACTCGAATCGTGTCACGACCGTCGTCGGGCGCTGCTGGACCGCGCCGCCGACGAGGGCTTGCCCAACAACAGCGTGCGCCAGTTGGCGTCGTCGCTCGACTTGTCCGAGCAGAGCGACGTCGGCCAGCGCATCGACGAAGCTGCCGGGCGCGCTCGACTGGTACAGCACCAAAGCCTCACGAACTGGGTGCTGGTGCAACGCACGCTCATTCACCTCTCGCAGATGCTCGAGATCATCGCCACCGGCGGTCGGCTGAAACCGACGTACGGTGCCGATGGCCGGACCGACGCCGGAGGAACGCTGGTGGACCAGGCTGCCTGAACGGTTCGGGCCCCACAAAACTTCGCGGGGATACTCGTCGATGTCACTATTCGGCGCAATGCAACTCGGTGCCAATGCCTTGCGGGCCCACCAGATCGGGCTGCAGGTAACAGGCCAGAATATCTCGAACGTCAACACTCCTGGCTACATTCGCGAGGAAGTGGTGATGTCGCCGTCGGCGACGCAACGGCTCGGCCACTTGTTGATCGGTACCGGCGTGCAGGTCGATGCCGTCGTGCAGAAGATCGACAAGTTTCTCGAAGACCGCCTGCGCGGATCGACCAGCGATCGTGCCAGCGCCGAAACCCAGGAACAATTCTACACTCAGTTGGAACAAATCGTCGGCGAACTTTCTGATACGGATCTGAGCACGTCGATGAACGAGTTTTTCGGTGCCATCCAGGGCGTATTGGCGCAGCCGGAAAGCGTCGACGTGCGCAACTTGGCAATCCTCAAGGGGCAATCGCTGGCCGAGGACATCGTGCGGATGCACGGACGCGTTGCCCAGGCGCGGGTGGAAGCGAACGAAACGATCGAAAAGCAGGCCGACGACGTCAATCGGCTTGCCGAGGAGATCAGATCGTTGAACATTCGCATCGTGCAGGCCGAGGGAGGCGGCGTGTCGGAGAGCGATGCCGTGGGCCTGCGGGACCGACGCAGCGCGGCCCTCTCCAAGCTGTCCGAGATCGTCAACATCCGCACCGCGGAGCAGCAAAGCGGGGCGGTGAACGTCTTCGTCGGTGGTGAATACCTCGTCTTCGAAGGGTCCCGGCGCGAGGTCGACGTCCAACTGAAAAGCGACGAAGGACTTTCGCTGGTGACCCTCGAGTTCGCCGACACGGGAACCGCCTTGCAGGTGACATCGGGGAATCTGGCCGGACTGACGACGGCCCGCGACGACATCTTGGGTGGTTTTATCGACGACCTCGACAATCTGGCGAGCACGTTGGCGTTTGAATTTAACCGCCTGTTTTCCTCGGGGCAGGGTCTGAGCGGCTTTCAGTCGTTGACGTCGACCAGCGGCATCGCTGACACGTCGGCCGCCCTCGACAGCTCGACGCTCGACTTTGCACCGGTGACCGGTTCGTTTCAGATCAAGATGTACGACACGCAAACGAACGAGACGACCAAGACGGTGGACGTGTTCGTTAAACTGGACGGTGAATCGACCGACACGTCGCTCGACGACATCGTCAGCGAAATCAACAATTCCGGCGTGCTCGAAGCGAAAGTCGATTCGACGGGACGTCTGACGATCCGCAGCCTCTCGCCGGCGCAGGATTTCTACTTCGCCAACGACGACAGTGGCTTTCTCGCCGCGATGGGGCTAAATACGTTTTTCACCGGAGCGACCGCCGGCAACCTCGCCGTCAACCAGACGTTGCTCGATGATCCGGGCAAGTTCGCCGCCAGCTCCGAGGGGATCGGTGCGGGAACGGGCACGGCCGTCGAACTGGCCGCCTTCCTTGATCGCCCGCTGGAGACGGCCAACGATTTCACGATCAAGGACGTGTATGACCGCATGATCGGCGGTCTCACCCAATCGTCGAGCGAATCGAAGGCGGTTGCCGAAGGTTTTGCCGTTTTCGAGGAAACGCTGCGCGGGCAGTCACTGTCCGTCAGTGGAGTGAACATCGATGAAGAGGTCATCCGCATGATCTCGTTTCAGCGGGCCTACCAGGCCACGGCCCGCTATATCTCCACGGTGTCGAGCATGTTGGAGACGCTGATCAACTTGTAGCGCGACGCGCCGTTTCGGTTCTGCCAGGACGCTACCCACCAACACATGCGCGGCACTCAATCCCGCTGCCACCGCACGAGAGCTATTTGTCATGCCATCGATCACCCCCATTCCGTCGACCCGGATCAGTGACCCGTTAGTGCGATCGCGGCTGCTCTCGCAGTTGCAGTACGACCAGCTCGGGCTGTTTCGCGTCCAGAACCAGATCAGCACGGGGCAGCGGATTTTCGTCCCCAGCGACGATGCGCCCGCCGCGCTGCGGGGCATCGCCTTGCAGCGGCTGTTGGAACGAAAACAGCAGGTGCAGTCGAGTCTGGCCACGAATCAAACCTTCCTCACGGCCACCGACACTGCCGTCGGCGGTGTTGCCGAGATTCTCGCCAGCGTGCGGGGAACGGCCATTTCCGTGATTGGTGACACGGCCGATGACGACCAGCGGCTTGCCGCGGCCGAAGAGGTCGACCGCGCCCTGGAACAGTTGGTCGACGCGGGGAATCAGAAGTTTCGCGGACGGTACCTGTTCGCCGGCTCGCAGACGAACGTCGAGCCGTACAGCTTCGACAAGACGTACGTGCGTTTCGACGGCGACGAACAATCCTTGCTTGGCTTTTCGGACATCGACACGTTGTTCAAATCGAACGTGAACGGCACCGAGATCTTTGGCGGCATTTCGGCTGCGGTGAAGGGAACGTCCGATCTGAACCCATTGCTGACGCTCAACACCCGGATCAGTGACCTCAACGGCGGTGCCGGGATCAGCGAAGGCAGCATTCGCATCTCGGACGGAACCCACGAGTCAATCATCGACGTGAGCCGGGCCTCGACCGTCGGCGACATCATTCGATTGATCGAGCGTAATCCCCCGGCCGGTCGCATCGCGACGGTGACGCTCACTAACACCGGACTGAACGTCAGCCTCGACGCATCCGGCGGCGGTGACCTGACAATTTCCGAAGTCAGCGGGGGCACGACTGCCGCCGATCTGGGAATCCGCAATGACAACAATATCGGCGCGGGGCCCATCGTCAGCGAGGACCTCAATCCCCGGCTCACGCTCACCACGTCGCTTGACAACCTCGGGGTGCGGGCGACGGCGACGGTGGCGGCCACCGGGGCCCGCAATGACCTGGTCTTCACGGCCGTCCAGCGCGGCGCCACGTCGCTCTCAGGCGACGCGCTCAACGGCGTCGTGATTTCCTACGTCGACGGCGGTCCGGGAACAGCTGGTTCCGAGTCGGCCGTTTATGACGACTCGGGCGTGCCGGCCACGCTGACGATCACGATCGAGGACGGTGTCACGACGGCCAACGACGTGATCACGGCCGTGGCCACCACCGGCGTCTTCACCGCGGCGCTCGATACGTCCGAACCGGGAAACGACGGCACTGGCACGATCACAGCCACGGCGGGCGACCCTGCCGCCACGGGCACGACATCGGGCGGCAGTGGCATCGAGTTCGACCGCTCGGCGGGCCTGCAGATTCAGAATGGCGGCCAGACGCACACGATCACGTTCAACTCGGCCCAAACCGTCGAAGACGTGCTCGTCGTGCTGAACGGTTCCAATGCAAATGTGTTGGCGACGATCAACGCGGCTGGCACCGGTCTCGACATCCGCTCGCGGCTGAGTGGCTCGGACTTTTCGATTGGCGAGAACGGCGGTCAGGCAGCTGCGCAGCTCGGTGTGCGCACGCTGCACCGCGACACGGCGCTGGCGGACCTGAACTTCGGCTTTGGGGTCCACGACGAAGAGGGAACTGACCTGGTGATCCGCCGCAAAGATGGCGTCGAGATGGCGATTGACGTTGCCGGTCTGCACACGGTGGGCGATTTTATCGACGCGGTGAACAATCGCGCCGACAACCAGGACCCGGCGACGCGGGTGACGGCCTCGCTGACCTCGTTCGGCAACGGCATTCGGCTGACGACTGAAAGCACCGCGACGACGGCGACGTTTGCCGTGCTGCGCGATCACGGCAGCCAGGCGGCTGAAGACTTGGGGCTGCTCCCGATCGGGGCCGACGCGAGTGACGGGGCCGTCGCGGAGCCAGGCGGTGTGGAGAGCATCACGGGGCGCGACGTGAACCCGCTCGAAGCCGAAGGCGTGTTCACGGCATTGGCGCGGCTTTCGACGGCGCTGCGTGCCAAGGACGCGCCGAATCAAAAACTGCAGATTTCCCGCGCCGTCGAGTTGCTGGACGAGTCGTTCAAACAGTTGAATTTTTCCCGCGCCGAGTTGGGCGCGCGACAGCAAAGTCTCGACGTGCTGCAGCAACGCCTGGAAAGTGAAGAAACGGAGTTGCAGTCGGCGCTTTCCGAGGAGATCGAGACCGACACGGTCGAGGCCATCTCGGAGTTGGCGTCGCGTCAGGCCGCCTTGCAGGCGAGCCTGGCGATCACGGGCCAAATCTCACGGCTCACGTTGCTCGAGTACCTGTGAGCCGGGCGAATTGTTGCCGGGGCAGCGCGACCGAGCGCGCCGGTGATGGCAATGCTGGCACTGGGGGATGTGGCGTTACTTCGGTTTTTACTGTTCGTTCGGCTCGTGACGGTCCGATGAAGTGCCATGTGCACCCGCCGATAGGGGCGGGCGTGTCAGACAACGTCGGCAAGGCGAGGCCGGACGACGGTGAACTCCGTTGCCGATGGTTCAAACCGCTCTTGAGTCGAGGGACGCGAGAATGAGTCCAGCGCCGGTAGAAATGGTTGTACGCACGACTCGGTTTGGCACGCTGCGCGTGATGCGCGACGACACGATCACGTTCGCACAGGGGCTGTACGGCCTGGAAGACTGTGCGGAATGGGCGTTGTTGGTCGATTCGCAGGACGCCACACTGGGCTGGTTGCAATCGATCAGCCGCGGCGAGGTGGCATTGGCCGTGGTGAGCCCACGGCGCTTCGTGCCCGACTACCAGATTCGCGCTTCGCAAGCGGATCTCAAAAGCCTGCACCTTGAGGACACGAACTCGGCGCAGGTCCTGGTGATCGTGAGCAAGGACGAGGTGGGGCTTTCGCTGAATCTCAAGGCACCGCTCGTGGTCAATCTGGAACAGCGGCGCGGCGTACAACTGGTCAACAGTCTGGATCAGCCGTTGCAGTACCGCATCAGCGGCGAGACGTCGTTGAAGCGTATCGCCTGAGGGCCGGGGCGGGTGGTGCGGTTTTTGCGGCCTCCCGTGACCGAGCAGCGCTCATCGATCCGTCATTTTCGTCTCAGTCGTCGCACCGATCAGCAATTTTGTGGCTGATCCACTGAATCGACACTGCGTGACGACTTCTCGGCGTCCGATATACGTCACTGTCGACACTGCGCGTGCGGTGTTGGTGTTGCCCGGCACAGGGCGGCCGTCGTAGACGTGCTGACGCTGGTGCCGTGAACGTGCCCCCAGTGGGCCTGGTTATTCCAGGGCGTCCTCGTGGACCGGGCAGGTCCGAGGCCGTCGTTCCGCTTGTTCCTGTCAGAAGGGAGCCGAAGATGCTTGTCTTGTCGAGACATCGCGACGAGAGCATCATCATCGGTGACAATATCGTCGTCACGATCGTCGATATTCGCGGTGATAAGGTTCGACTTGGTATTGACGCGCCGACCGAAATCCCGGTGCACCGCCAGGAAGTGTACGAAGCGATTCAACGGGAGAATCTGCGCGCGAGTCAGGTGGAACCGAAAGACACGGCTCCGATTCGTAATCCGCAGAGTTCGGCAGGCGACGCACCGTCGAGCACGTCATAGCGTCAAACCTCCGGGATTGGCGACGGCGTAACGACGGTAGCGAATTTGACGAATATCAAACCCCCCTTTTGCGAAACATCCGCGAGAGGGGGGTTTTTGTTTGCCCAGGCGGTCGATGGAACCGAGTAGGTACATGAGGCATCACCAGAACGATACCGACAGGAATGCCACTTTACCTAAAGTGCGTATCTTGGGCCGGTCGATGCTGGTGGTGAGAGACTGTGCCGACGCAGCCAGCGTGGAGACGTTCCCCGGATAACCGGAGGGCGCCGCACCAGCCTCTGAGGAGACGTCGGCTTCAAGGGCGCCGCCATTGCGGCACTGCGAAGCCGAGGCAGGAAGCGACGCACCGCCGCTGTGTGAACCCAGCACCAGCCGGTTCGAACCCGTACGCACAAGCACATTCCCGCGAACCATTCATTACGAAGAAACCTAAGCTCAAAATTCCGCTGGTTCCGCAGTCTTCGTCCTGCAGGCGAAGATCACGAAATTACCCAGAGCCCGTTGCGGAATCCACCGTGCTAGGTGAACTCACAGATCGGAGGGTGGTCTTATATGACCCGCATCAACACCAATGTAAGCTCGCTCGTCGCTCAAAAGACTTTGGCACGGTCGAACGTCGATTTGCAAACCGCCCTGACACGGTTGAGCACAGGTCTGCGGATCAATTCCGGCAAGGACGATCCGGCCGGTTTGATCGCCAGCGAAGTGTTGCGAAGCGACATTATCAGCGTGGAAAAGGCCATCACCAACAGTGAACGGGCCAATCAACTGATCGGCACCGCCGACAGCGCCATCAGTCAGGTCAGCGCCCTGCTGAACGACATCCGCGGCCTGGTGTCGGAATCGGCCAACACGGGTGCCCTCAGTGAAGAACAGATCGCGGCCAACCAACTGCAGATCGACTCGTCGCTCGAGTCCATCGACCGGATTGCCCGCGTCACTTCGTTCCAGGGACGTCGCCTGCTGGACGGCAGCCTCGACTTCCTCACCACGTCGCCCGGCTCGGTCAGCCAGGTTGCCAGCACGGTCGTAGGAACTGATGCTGGCTCCGCCGCGGCCGGTACAATCGGCAACACCGCGGGCGTCGTTGCCTCGGGCACGATCGGCAACACCACGGCCTCGTATGCCACGGACACGCTCGCCGGTGTCGGCATCGACCTGCAGATCACGGCAAATTCCGGGCAGACCTACAGCGGCTTGGCGGGCAACGGCATCACCGTCTCGATCGCTACGGGTGCGACGGCGGGCAGTGAAACGGCCACCTTCACGGGCGGATCGATTCAATTCACGATCGCCAGCGGCACGACGACGGCGGCCGACTTGGTGGATGTGCTTTCGGCCAGCACGGGGGCGGCCAACACGAACTTCACCGCGAGCATTGCCTCGGGCGCCGGTGGTGGCACATTGACGGCTGGCACCGACGTGTTGACGCTCGCCGGTGGTCAGAGTCAGAACGCCTTCACGCTCGTCGCGCAGAACGCGTCTACCGAGTACAACGTCACGGTGTCGTACACGACCGGTGCCACAGCGGGCTCGGAAGTCGTGACTTACACCAGCGCCAGCAGCAGCCTGTCGATCCAAATTGCCTCGGGAGCTTCGACGCTCACACAGGTGGTTTCGGCCGTCAACGCTCAAGCGGGTACCCAGTTCTCGGCGGCGATTGCCACCACGGGCACGGATGGCGCGTTGTTCGATTCAAGTTCGACGGCCGGTTCGACGAGCGGTGGTAGCGACGAAAACGCCTTCACGCTCAGCGCCGTCAACGCCGGCACCGAGTACAATGTGGCGGTGTCGTTCACCAGCGGTGCCACGGCCGGATCCGAAGTAGCGACATATAGCAGTGGCGCCGGCACGTTGAGCATTCAGATTGCAACTGGTGCGTCGACGGCCAGCCAGATCATCTCGGCCATCAACGCACAGACCGGCACACAGTTCACGGCCGCGCTCAATTCGGCCGGTACTGGCGGCGGCGTGTTCACCAGCTCGGTGACCGGCTCCACAACCGGCGGTAGCGACAGCAACCAGATCACGATCGAGGCGGTCTCGGCCGGCACGACGTACAATGGCACCACGCTGTTGTTCGAATCGGGTGCGACCGCTGGCAGCGAAGTTGTTACGTATGACTCGGCGGGCAACACGCTGTCGATTCAGATCGCCTCGGGCGCATCGACGGTCGCACAGGTGTTGTCGGCCATCAACGCCAACTCGGCGTTCTCGGCGGCGGCTGCCTCGGGCGTACCCACGACGGGCGTCTTCGACACGTCGCTGACTAGCACTTTTTCCGGCGGTGCCACGCAGACGCAGTTGAGCGACATCCGCATCGACCAGGCTAACTTTGGCACAACCAGCCAAATCGCGGTCAACGTGCTGATCGACCAGCAAGCGACGAAAGCCGTCCTGGAATACGCCGGCGGCGATCTCACCAGCGAGCTGGTGTTGGAAGTCGGTGGCCTCGATGGCTTCGAAGTGTTCAACTTCGGTTCCGGCACGTCGATCGACGGCATCGCTTCGGCAATCAACCTGGTCACTGACTCGACCGGTGTCGAGGCGGTTGTGGCGGGCAGCACGCTGAAGCTCGAATCGCGTGAATACGGTTCGGACGCTTTCGTGGCCGTGCGGACACTCAATGCCAACGACGGCGGTTCGTTCGCGACGACCGATGCCAACAGTGGGGCCTCGGAACGAGTTGCCGGTACCGACGTGCAAGCCCGTATCAACGGTGTCTCGGCGAACGGTAATGGCCTGGTCGCGTCGATCAATACGTCGACGCTGGACCTGAGCTTCTCGGTCAGCGAGTTGCTCGGTGACGGCTCGAGCGTGTCGTTCAACATCACCGGTGGTGGTGCGACCTTCCAGCTTGGTCCAGACGTGGTCTCCAACCAGCAGGCCCGCCTTGGCATTCAAAACCTCAACACGGCTCGCCTGGGCGGCGTGAGTGGCTCGCTCTACGAGTTGCGTAGTGGTAAATCCAAGGCCGTTGCCAACGATGCCGTGGGAGCTGCTGCTGTCGTCGACGAAGTGATTTCCCAGGTGACGCAACTCCGCGGTCGGCTCGGTGCCTTCCAGAAGACGGCCCTGGAGACGAACATCTTCACCCTCAACGATACGCTTGAGGCTCTCACCGAGGCGGAAAGCTCGATTCGCGACGCCGACTTCGCTCGCGAAAGTGCCCAACTCGTGCGGGCACAGATCCTCGTGCAGTCGGGTACGTCGGTGTTGGGTATCGCCAACCAGAACCCGCAGAACGTCCTCTCGCTGTTGCGTTAATTCGCGGACGGCACCGAGAGGTTCCGATACGGACCGACCCACCTTCTGCGGAAGGTGGGTCGGTTTTTTTGTGCTTCACCTTAAACCGGCGCGTGCCAACACCCGAAGCTAATGGAAGGCCCCCCAATCCGCGCAATCGTAACAACCCGACTTGCGTGGGCCGCGATCACGTCGTCGTACCACGAGGTGGAAGGCGCGGATTCATATCTGGGGCAATCCGTAACACGTCAGCCGATGGGTCGAGTCGTATGGACGTAGGCAATTCGCTCATTGAGCAAGCGATGCAGTGCCATCAGGCGGGACGGTTCTCGCGGGCGATCGAACTTTACGACGCACATCTGCAAGCATATCCGCACGATGCGGCGGCCACCCACCTCTTGGGCGTTGCCTGCCACCAATCGGGCAATCCTCAGCGGGCGGTCGACCTGTTGCGGCGGGCCGTGGCGCTGGATGGCACGAAATGGAAATACGTCGCCAACCTCGGTGCCGCCCATCGCGCCAGCGGTCGCCTCGACTTGGCGATCGAGGCGTTCGAGCGGGCCGTCGCGCTGTCGCCGCATTCGCCCGAGCCGCTGAACAACCTGGGGGCGGCCCAGTTGGAACTGGGGCAAACGGACCGGGCCCGGCGGAGCCTGGAAACGGCCCTGTCGCTCGCCCCGGGTCATGTCGAAGCCCACATCAACCTTGCGCAGTTGTGCCACGACGAGGGCAAACTCGAGGAAGCCGTCGCCAGCTACACGCGGGCATTGCGGTTCGGGCCCAATCACCTGGCCGCCTACCAGGGGCGCGGGGACGCGCAGTTGGCTCGGGTGAAGCCTGACGCAGCGATCGAGGACTTCGCCCAGGTGATAGCCCGCGACCCCCGGTCGCTCGATGCACGTGCCGGCATGTGGCGGGCGCAGCTTTTGATGCGACGGTTCGACGACGCGCTGCAGACGGCCGACGATGCACTCGCGATCGATGGCGGCAGCGCGGCGGCACACTGCCAACGGGCCGAGGTCTTGCTAGGGAAGGGAGACTGGCGGCGTGGCGGACAGGAATACGAGTGGCGGTTTCGTCGTCGCGGTGGGCCGGCCCGTCGTCACTTTGGTGTTCCCGAATGGCAAGGCGAGCCGCTAGCAGGTAAGCGTCTGCTCATTTACTCCGAGCAGACGCTTGTCGAGGAAGTGATGTTCGCCCGAGCCATCGCCGCGGTCGCACGGCAAACAGCCGGCTGCGTGATCGAATGCGATTCATCACTGGTGTCGCTGTTTGAACGTTCGTTTGGGGAAGCGACGGTGCACCGCCGCGACGTCCGCGAAACGAGCTGGGTGCGCGACGCCGGCCCGATCGACTACCAGGCTGCCGCCGGCAGTCTGATGGCGCGACTGCGTGCCGATGACGCGATCGGTCATGAACCGACCGCTTTCCTGCGGCCAAATCCGCAACGGGTGGAGAAATGGCAGGCGCGTCTGGCGTCGCTCGACGGCGGATGGAACGTCGGCATCGCCTGGCAGCGGCGCAACGGGAAACCGGCGGCGCCCGGTACGCTCACGGCATGGCGCGAACTGCTGGCGACCGCCGGCGTAAATTGGGTGAATCTGCAAAATGGTGAAGTCGACGACGCCTTGGCCGACGTCACCCGCCAGT
>JAGQPT010000603.1 GCA_020426575.1 Planctomycetales bacterium | reverse complement strand
TACGTCGACGACAGCGGCAGCGAATCGTTGGCCGGCAATGCCATCGTCGTGCCGGCGTTGACCGACGGCGACGCTACGGCCGACAACAACGCGGTGACGCTGGCCAATTTGCCGGCCTTGGGCACGTTCGCCTCTTACAACATCTACCGCACCGAAGACGGCGGCAGCGATTTCTATCTGCTCGGCAGCACCGCGGCCAGCAGCTTTACCGACGACGGAACCGTCGCGCTCGATTTGGGTTCGCCGCTCAACGAGACGACGCTCAACGGCAACTACAGTTACCTGGTGACCTTCCACAAAGACGGCGCCGAAGAGAGCCGCCCGTCGCTGACTTTGGGACCGACGAACATCGTCGATGGGCGGATTCGGTTGGAAGACCTGCCGCTGCCTCCCCCCACATCGCCCGACTACACCGACTACGACGAAATCCGCGTTTATCGCAACCTGGCCAGCGATTCCAGCAGCTTCTACCTGGTGAAGACGCTCGCGCCCGGCGAGACGTTCACCGACAACCGCACCGACGCGCAGATTTCCGACCTCAGCGGCACGACCGTCGACGGCGATCCGAATCAAATCGTCGACTTCGACGGACCCAAAGGCGACTTCAGTACATTGCTCGTCGACGTACTGCGGCGCGACGGCTCGACGTATGAGCACCTCTTCACCGAAGGGACGCTCACGTTTCGCGGATCGAAAGGGGGCAGAAGGCTCGACGCGAAGACCTTCGAGGTCACCTCGACGACGACGCTGCAAGAGTTGACGAACTTCATGGAGAAGTCGATGGGCGTGCAGTTGTCGCTCGCCGACCCGGGCAATCCGATTCCCGGTTCCGAGAACCTCATCGCCGGCGAAACGGGCGCCCTGTCGCAGGGCATCACGCTGAAGGACGGCAAGATCCGTGTCGTTTCCAACAACGGCGTCGACAACGCCATTGACATCACGCTGAGCTCATTTCAGCTAGTGGACAGTTTGGGAGACATCGCCAATCCCAACCTTTCGTTCAGCTCGGTGCAGCAAGGCAAGGGGCAAAGCGCCGTCTCCGACTTTGTCGTTTTCGATTCGCTCGGCGTCCCTGTCAACGTGCGGCTGACCACCGTGCTCGAGTCGCGCAGCGGCACGGCCACCACGTATCGTTGGTTCGCCGACTCCTCGGACAACGACCCGCTGACGGGGTCTGAGATCGCCGTCGGTACGGGCCTTGTTTCCTTCGACGGCGAAGGCAATCTCATCTCCACTTCCAACACGACGATCTCGATCGAGCGTCGCAACAGTCCGGCCCAATCGCCGCTGGAGTTCGAGTTGGACTTTTCGCAAGTGTCGGGGTTGGCCGCCAACTCCAGTTCGATCGCCGCGTCGCGGCAAGACGGTTCGTCGACGGGCACGCTGACGAGTTTCATCATCGGCGAAGACGGCGTGATCCGCGGCGTGTTCTCCAACGGCGTGTCGCGCGATTTGGGGCAGATTGTGCTGGCCCGCTTCGGCAACACATCGGGTTTGGAGCAGCGTGGCGAAAACCTGTTCGCAACCGGCGTGAACTCCGGCTTGCCGATCTACGGCGACCCGGGCGAGCAGGGCATCGGCAAGATCATCGCCGGCGCCGTCGAACTTTCGAACACCGACATCGGCCGCAACCTGCTCGATCTGGTGCTGGCCACCACGCAGTACCGTGGCAATTCGCGGGTGATCACCGCCGCCCAGCAATTGCTGGAAGAGTTGCTGAACATTCGACGTTAACGTCAGCGGCGTAAGCGTCGAAGTCGCGCGGGCCGGGCAACGCTTGGCGACACCGTGATTCTCGGGTGCCACTGCTGGCTTGTCCAGCAGTGCCGCGAAGGACCGCAATACGGCGCCTACATTCTTGGCTGTGGCAGAGACCTAGGTCGACTCGCACTGCT
>JAGQPT010000602.1 GCA_020426575.1 Planctomycetales bacterium | reverse complement strand
TCGATCCGCCACACACCACAACGCACCGGCTTCTGCGGCGCTAGCACAACACAGCGACGTCAGGCGCGACGACGGCGACGCGACAATGCAGACACCGCGCCTACCGTGCGACACAAATCGCCGAATGCAAACCGCGAGCGCGCGGCCCGCGCATTCCACGAACGTCGACAGGCACCGAGCGGCGGCAACGTACTTGCTGATCGCGCCAACGACGGTTCTCTCGCCCACGGCACCAAGGTGTGCGCCGCGCCGCAATGCCTGCGATGAGCGACTGGGCTCGCACGACACGAGAAGCCGCACAACAGCACCGGACATGCAGAGGTGCCGATGCCGACGGCGCATCAGTGGACGAATTGCCGATCGTCGCTGAGCCACACCGATTCAATCGCGCGTGGGTCGTTGGCCGAGCGCATGGCGCTCGCAAGGCATTGGGACTGTTTACAAACTGGGGATCGATAAACAGTGAGCCTCATCCTGCGCCGCGATTTATGCCAGATGATTCTGTTTAATCTCGACGGAAACACCCATCGCTTGACTAATAATTCGCGTGCGTGATATCTTTTCGCACCTCACGCGGTGCTGGAGTCGCTGTCAACCACGTGGAGGGGGTGCTGAATGACGCCTGTGCGTCGGCACGCTGCAATTCGCGAAGGGCGCGATGGAGGTCCGGGAAAACGTCGATGTCACGTCTAAGTCTGTGCTTGTCCTGCCTGGTGGCATTGTTCGCAACCGGGTGCGAGCGGGCCCCGTTGCCCGAGTTCGCCGTCAGCGAAGAAGTGGAAGCGATCAGCGACGAGGGAATTCGCGAGCGCGTCGTCGAAATTCTCGCCGAAAATTGCGGCACGGCCACGAACGTCAAGATGCTTGGTGCGAGCGTCGATGAAGGTCACCTGGAGCGCGGCCGACAAGTCTACATGGCTCGCTGTGTACAGTGCCACGGCGTCACCGGCGATGGCAACGGCGAAGCGGCGCCCTACCTGCACCCACGGCCGCGCGATTATCGACGCGGGGCGTTCAAGTTCAAGTCGACCAACTATGACGCCAAACCGCTTCGCGAAGACTTGATCTCGACGGTACGGCGCGGCATCGTGGGCACGTCGATGCCGACGTTCGACCTGCTGCCCGAGAGTGACATCGAAGCGGTCGTCGACTACGTCTTAGCGCTGACGCATCGTGGCGAACTCGAACTCGAGCTTTCCATTGTCGCGATGGATTATGACGACGCCGAAGAGTTCAATGAAGCAATTAGCGAGAACGACGGTGAACTGGTTGAAACGTCGATCGAGAACGTGCTGCTGCCGTGGCGGGACTCGAAAGACGAGATCGTCCGTCCGCTGACCCTCATGCCGGAGTTCAGCGAAGAAACCGTGACGATGGGTCGGGAAGCATTCCTGACCAAGGGTTGTGCAAAGTGTCACGGTACCGACGGTCGCGGTAAGACCCAAGACAACGTTGGCACGGACCTCTGGGGTAATTTTGCCAACGCGGCGGACCTCACTTCCGGGATGCTACATGGCGGCCAGCGGCCAATCGACGTGTATCGGCGGATTTACGCCGGCATCTACGGATCGCCGATGCCCTCATTCGCCACGGCACTTGCCGACGAGCCGGAGACGATCTGGCATTTGGCACATTTCGTGCTTGACACGGCCAACCGACGTCGTGAGAGTCTGCCCGAACCACCCAAACGTGGTGAAGCGGCGGCCAGCGACAGTGTCGACGACACGGCAAACGTCGAGTCGGACGAAGAAGGTGTGAACGAAGAAGTCGACGCGGAATCGTCCGGTGACGCCTCCGACGATACAGAGGCTGCCAGCACAACCGACGAAGCCCCGCAAGCCTCGGACGAGGCTGCCACACAAGACGAGGTGGCGACGGGCGATGACGACGCTGCCGACACACAGGCCGATTCGTCAGGCCAATTAAGCGACACCGACGCAGACGAAGCTGACGGCGCCAATACAACCGCGAAGGACGCCGCGGGATCGGCCACGGCACCTACCGGCGATGCGTCGTCCTCTGGGGACGCGGCCAGCGATGGTGACGGCGATGGCAACGAGGACGGCGGTAAATAAGCAGGGCACGAAAGAAACATGATAGAGACGCTGGCAACGCAATGTGATCCGCGCGCCGGTCTCATGCCAGCCAAGAAGGCGCGCATGGGGAGCGCACAAGCTGGGCCGACCTGACCGAGGTGGTCGATGGACCGAAACGCTAAACTACAAGAGATCGCTGAACTGCGAGCACGTATCGATCAGCTCGAGGCGGAGCTAAGTGCGCCCGACGCCGGTGCGGCCGCCCGCGTGCACGGTTGGCAGCCGAGCGGTTATTACACGACATATTATGCAACGGCTGGCTTCATGCTGGGGATGTTCGGCGCCGTCGCGAGTTTGCTCGTGAACATCGTCGGCGCGCAACTAACAGGACGATTTCCGCTCGAATTGATCCGCGTGTACCTGACGTTCCCGCTGGGCGAAAAGGCGCTGGAGCTCAAAAGCGGGCCCGACGACGGGCTGACGCTGCTCATCGGTTGCTGCCTGTACATCGGAACCGGCATGCTGTTGGGCATCCCGTTCCACCTCGTGCTCACGCGATTTGCCGCTGACGGCGGTCTGCCCAAACGCCTGATCGTGGCTACCGTGCTGGCTGTCGCTGTTTGGCTGATCAATTTCTACGGGATTCTCTCCTGGTTGCAGCCCATGTTGTTCGGAGGCAACTGGATCGTCGAAGGAATCCCCATCTGGGTGGCCGTGCTCACACACTTGGTGTTCGGCTGGACGATGGCACTGGTGTACCCCTGGGGTCTATATAAACCCTATCGCCTGCAAGCGGAGTCACGATGAGCGACGCTGTGTTGGATCGCGAAACGATCGATCCCGATCAATTGGTCAACCGGCGCCTCGTGGCGCTATTCTTCCTGATGGCGCTCGTGTTCCTCTCGGTGGCAATATTAGGCGGGCTGCTGATGGCCCTGCAGCTTGTGCACTGGAACCCGTTGCGTGGCATCGAATTGCTCTCGCCGGGCCGCTGGCGGATGATCCACACCAACGCGGTCGCCTACGGCTTCCTCGCTAACGCTTTTCTTGGTGCGTTGGAATGGAGCGTACCACGAATGACACTGCGTCCGGTGGCCAGCCGCGCGTTGAGCTGGTTCATCTTCGTCGCTTGGCAGGTGATTGTGCTGTCGACCGCCGTGGGAATCATGTTCGGCCAGGCCCAAGGCGTTGAATGGGGCGAAACCCCCGTCTGGATCGACCCGGTCGCGATGCTCGGCCTCATCCTGGTGATGATCAACTTCATGGTACCGATCGCGCAGGCGAAGAGACCGCCCTACGTGGCACTCTGGTACTTCATCGCGCCTTTCATTTGGCCGCCGCTCACCTACGCGATGGGCAACTTCATGCCGCAGTACTGGGTGTCGGGCACCGGCGGTGGCGCGCTGACGGGCCTGTTCATCCATGATCTGGTGGGACTGTTTGTCACGCCATTGGGTTGGGGCCTCATGTACTACTTTGTCCCCATCCTGCTGAAGAAGCCGATCTGGAGCCATGGGCTCTCGCTCGTCGGCTTCTGGGGGTTGGCATTCTTCTACCCCCTCAGCGGCATCCACCATTTCCTCTACACGCCAATCCCGATGTTTCTGCAGTACGGGGCCGTCGTGGCGACGATCGCGATCGAGTTCGTGGTCACCACCGTCGTGATCAACTTTTTCGGGACGATCTGGGGTTCAGGCCGGATGATTGTCACGAGCATACCAGTTCGCTGGTTCTACACTGGCATGGTCTTTTATTTCATCACTTGCTTGCAGTGTGCTCTGCAAGTGACGCTGACGTTCCAAAAGCTGATTCATTTCACCGACTGGGTCGTCGGACACGCTCACTTGGTGATGTTTGGCGTGTTCAGTTTCTGGTTGATGGGCATCATGGTCTACCTGTTCCCGCGGCTCATCGGCCGCGAGTGGTACAGCCGCAAGCTGCTCGAATACCATTTCTGGCTCTCGGCGGTGGGACTGTTCGTGATGTTCGTCGACCTCGGCCTGGCCGGTGTGTTCCAGGGATTCTACTGGGCATCGCTGCTGCCGTGGGACGTCTCCGTCGAGGGATCACAACCGTTTTGGATCACCCGTGTGTTCGCCGGACTGTCGATCGTGGGTGGGCTGTTGTGCTTCCTTTACAATTTGTACCGGACTTACATGGGTGGTTATGAGACCTCGTCGGAGTCGGCGACCGGGCGAATTATGCCCGAACCCGCTTGAGCGTCGAGACGTTTTTCCGTCGTCATTCGGCGTTCGCGCCGCGATGACAACACGCCACCACCAAGCAGGAAACCGTAAGCACGATGTTTGAGAGCAAATCTGGCGTATTCTTTATCGGCGGTCTCGCCTTCTTCTTCCTGGCCTTCGCGTCCAACGCGCTGGTGCCGATCTACATGTATCGCGATCTGCCCGAACAACCGGTGCGTAAACTGGTCAATGAAAACTTGCTCTATCAGTTCGAAGACCTGCACAAACGCTACCAGGAGCCGTTCGAAGCAGCGTACGGCACGCCGCCGGAGGACGAGACCGAGGCCGAAGCCTGGTATGCCGACCGCTGCGCCGAGGCGCTGTTGCGTGGTCGTACGATCTACACCGGGGAAGGTTGCTGGCACTGCCATAGCCAGTTCGTGAGGCCCGTTTCCCGCGAAGAGGACCGCTGGGGGCCGGTCGCCGAGGTGTACGAATACCAGAACGAACTGCAGCGGCCGGTACTTTTCGGCACGCGTCGCGTTGGCCCCGACTTGAGCCGCGAAGGGGGGCGCCGCTCGAACGATTGGCACGCCGTGCACTTCTTCCGTCCGAAGATGTTGATTCCCACGTCGCCGATGCCGGAATACACTTGGCTGTACGACGGATCGCCTGACCAGCCGAATGCGGACGGTCTGGCGCTGATCACGTATGTCCAATGGATGGGTTCCTGGCTGCACAGCTATCCCTATTACGAACGCTTTGAGCCAATCTCCGGCACCGATTCCGGGATGGAGTAGGAGTGAAATGACGAACCTTTCAGGTTTGTTGATCGCGGTTTTGTTGATCGGCTTCACGTCGCTGGCCGTCTGGGCAATCGTGTCCAAACGGACCACGCAAGACCCTGTCTCGTTCGCGGTCATTATTCTCGCAGTGGTGGCGATGGGAATGTGCGCATACGGGCTCTATATGAAGATCAGCGAGCTCTACTTCGTCATGCGGAGTAATTTGGTCGAGGGAAACGGCGATGGCGCGTTCGCCTTCACGCCACTCGTGAATTATATGCTGGCAAGCATGGGCTTCTTGTTCATGCTCGTGTGGGCAGCGTGTCGCGGGATGTTCCACGACATCGAAGGGCCCAAACGCACGTTGCTCGAAAACGAAGAAATGCTCAACCGCCGCGAACGTGCCCGCGGCAACGGTTAGCCGTCGGCTTGGCTCCGCAAAGACGTTTGCAGACAATCATCGATACCCGCTCGTATTGAGGACCGCCCGTCATGGCGAAAGTGGACGACTCCCCTGCCAAAGTCGAACAACAGTACCACAACTACGTTGGTAGCGCGATTCCCTGGTACGTGCGCTTCATCTGGATTCTGTTCTGGTGCTTCGCTGCGTACTACACCGTGACCTACTTGTTCCCGAATCTGCGTGAGGAGTTGTTCGCCGGATAGTCGGCCCCAGCAACAGCCGACGTGCCCAATAATCGCACGTCCTCTCGCACTGCGGCGATGCTCCGAATACGACGCGGCCTGCGAAGACTTCGCTGACATGAACGACAAGTCTCGCAATCCCGCCCCTGACAGTTGCGACTATTGCGGTTTGCCGCTGCCGCGCGCCTGGGTCGAGTCTCCACAAACGCAGGGCGAACAAAAAGCAGGATACTGTTGCCTGGGCTGCCAGTTTGCGGCCGCCGTGACGGCCGAGCGAGGCGAGGAAGGAGCCGTCCGCTGGACAATGACTCGTCTGGGGCTCGGTGTGTTCTTCACCCTCAACGTGGTCGTGTTCAGCATGGCTCTATGGAGCCAGGACATGTACCCCCGCGAGCGGGCCGAGCCGGCCGCTGCCATGGCCGATGCCATGTACAACCTGTTCCGCTACGCGGCAATGACGTTCGCCCTGCCGGTGCCGTTTCTGCTTGCTGGCCCGCTGGTCGTTAGTGCATGGCGCCATCTCCGCCGAGGGTTGCTTTCGACCGACCTGCTGCTCGTGGCAGGCGTTGCCGCAGCGTTCGCATATTCTATCGGCTCAGTGATTGCCGGCGGTGGCCATATCTATTTTGAGGTCGGCTGTGTCATCCTGGTGATGGTCACGCTGGGACGCTGGCTCGAAGCGGCCGGACGACTGCGCACCACGCGCTCACTGACCGAGCTGGAAGAATTGCTGCCCGAGACAGTGACGGTGGTTCAAAACGGCATGGAAAGCGTACGTTCGCTGCATGACGTACGGCCCGGCGACACGCTGCGTGTTGCGGCCGGTCAACGGATTGCCACTGACGGTGTGATCGCTCGGAATCGCGCGTCCGTCGACGAGCAGATGCTCACTGGCGAAAGCACTCCGATCACCAAAGGACCGGGCGATGAGGTGCTGGCGGGCACGCTCAATCTCGATGGCGATCTGTACGTCGTGGCCTCCCGCGGCCCCGAGCAAAGCGCGATGCAACGGTTGATCGACTGCATTCGTGACGCACGGCTTTCCGGCGGCCACTTCCAGACGTTGGCCGATCGTGCCGCGACATGGTTTGCCCCGCTGATCGCGGTCACGTCGGTCATCACATTTGTCTGGCACGCCGTGGAATCGGACGTGGCCGCGGGCATCATGACGTCGCTGGCGGTGGTGCTGATCGCCTGCCCATGCGCCTTGGGAATTGCCACACCGCTGGCCGTTTGGACCGCGTTGTCACGCGCCGCCCGGGCGCAAGTGCTGTTCCGCAGCGGTGACGCAATTGAACGACTCGCCCGGGTGCGGGCACTGCGTTTGGACAAAACGGGCACGCTCACGACCGGCACCGCCAGAGTCGCGCGGTTTATTCCCTTGGGCGAGGGTGTCGATGACTCCGAGTCTCGCGCCATGATTGAACAAGTGGCGCGGGCATTGGCGGACACGTCGTCGCACGCGTTTTCGTCGGCCATCGTTCGTTCCATTGGCCCAGGCCGTGCGTGCCTTCATGTCACGGACTCACGCACACAACCGGGACGAGGCGTCGCGGGTTTTGTCACCGCAATCGATACGACCGCCTTCCTTGGCAGCCTCGATTATCTCGAGTCGGCAGGCATCGACATGGACGAAGTACCGAAGGAGGTCACGTCGGCCACCGCGGCGGGCGAGTCGCTCGTCGCCGTCGGTTGGTCGGGCCAACTGCGAGGCGTGTTCACGCTTGCCGAACAGCTACGCAGTGAGGCTACCGACGCGATCGCGGCGTGTCAGCAGATGGGACTCGACGTGGGTGTGCTAACCGGTGACCATCGGCGTCGCGGCGACGTACTCGCACAGCAGCTTGGTGTGCAAGTCGATGCCGCCTTGCTTCCCGAAGACAAGCTCGCCGCCATCACCGAGGCACGCCGCACGGTGGGGCCCGTCGCGATGGTGGGTGACGGCGTGAACGACGCACCGGCATTGGCGGCCGCCGACGTGGGGGTGGCCATGGGCTGTGGGGCCGACGTCACCCGCGAGTCAGCGTCGGTCTGTTTGTTGGGTAACAATTTGCTGCGTTTGCCGTGGTCGATCGATTTGGCCGAACGAACCGTACGGGTGATTCGCTTGAACCTCGTCTGGGCGTTCGCTTACAACGCGGTGGGCGTGGGACTTGCTGCCGTGGGGTTGCTCAACCCCATCGTCGCCTCGTTCGCAATGGTGGCCAGCAGCGGACTGGTCGTTGCGAATTCGCTCCGCTTGCGGCGTGTGGTGCTCGTCGGCGAGAATACGTTGGGTGAACCGCGACGCCTGGAAGCGTCCGCCGACTCCGCACTTAACGACGCATCGGCACAAACTGACAATGCGAACCGGGCGGTCTGTTCGACTGGCCGCGGTTAACCAGCCTCATTTGCGAGTGAAATATACGATGATCGAATGGCCGTTGGTTCTGTTCGGAGGCTTGGCGGGCTCGGCGCATTGCATCGGCATGTGCGGCGGGTTTGCGCTGACGATCGGCCTGGCCTCAGGGGGCTGGTCATCCAATCTCAATCGGCAGCTCGTATACAGCCTGGGCAGGGTGTTCACTTATACGCTGTTGGGCGCAGTCGCCGGCTTTGCAGGCAATCGGCTGGCCGTGGGCAGCGGTTCGTTGACCAACGTACAGGCGGCGTTGGCAATCGCTGCCGGCGTGTTCCTCGTCGTGCAGGGCGTGTGGTCGGCCGGCTACTTGCGGCCGAAGACAAACAGCCATTTGGGCCGTGCCCTGTGTGGCCTGAGCCGCCACTTCGCTGCCATCCTCAAAGGCCCAAGCATCATCAACATCTTCGCAGCGGGTGTGTTCACCGGCTTCCTCCCCTGCGGCCTGGTTTACGCGTTTCTCGCACTGGCGGCCAGTAGCGGCAGCATGGCCGCGGGGGCCATCACGATGGCGCTGTTCGGCATGGGTACCGTTCCCGCGATGACGGCGGCGGGCACCGGCGCCACGCTCTTGAGCCTGAGCATGCGCAAACAAGTGATCCAGCTCGCGGCCGTTTGTATCGTCGTCGCCGGCATGGTGTCGGTCGCACGCGGCGTCGGGTTCATCGACATCCCCGGATGGTACACGGGCAGCAAAGCGTGTCCGGCGTGTGCCGCCGACGAGTAGGTCGCGCGGGTGCCGTTTGCCGGCGTCTGGACCACCTTCGTCAACTCACCGCGCCGCTTTGTATCGTCAGCACAGCGGCAGCTACCACTCCGCCGACGGACAACAGGATCACGATCAGCGTGGTCACGCCGTAGAGCGTGCGGAGACCGTCGTCGCGCGTGACTTCTTTTCCGCGACCGCGCAGAAGCCGCGTCACCACAACGCCGCAGACCCAGGTCCAGTGCATCATCACGTGCACAAGCACCGCCAGCAGCAAGACGCACAACAAGACAAACTCGAAACGGGTCCAGGCGTCGTAGGAAAAGCCCCAGAGCGTCCACCCCTTGGCAGACGTGCCCGGCGGAAAGACATGTTGCGTGATCACCGATACGGCCGCAAGCACCGCCACGATTAGCAGCAGTGCAAAATCAATAAAAAAGTTGACAATCGTACGAGACATGAAATTGCGCTAGTTGTGAGTTCCGAAGTATTGGTGCCGACACGATCGGTCGGAAAAGTGCCATCCTGTTGTGTTGGCCGACGGTGTGTCGCTTAGTAGCGTCCTCCCCGCGTCAAGCGGGCCCGCGACCCTCGTCGCCAGCCGCAGCAGGGGACGAATCGGCCTGTGTTCCGGACCGACAAGAGGTGGAGGATAGCCCAACCGAACGCGGTTTGACAACCATGGGCCGTTCGTGGTGCACCAGGTTGCGACCGTGACGTAGCAACGCATTTGTGTTGCTGGTGGCCGGCTCGGATCAGAAAGCCCTCGACGCAGACCAAGCCCGTGCTGGGTGGCCACCAAGTCGAGTATGATGATCGCTTCAGTCGACAATGCGCGATTACGCGACCGACGCCTTATCCTTGCGATTTGTTCACCGCGAGTGGTTGGGTGCGATCGCCGCCCTACGCCTTGACAATGTTGTCTCGCCGTTTGACGTCTTTGAGTGCGTTGCGCGTGTCGATCACCAGCGGTGCGTGCGCGGCGATGAACTCGGGGTCGAACGCCGAATGATTCGTTGCAATGACGACGCAGTGTTGCGCGGCGAGATACTCTGCCGTGAGTTCGCAGCTCGCCAACTCCGGCAAGACGTGCTCGCGCATTTTCGGCAGTCGGGGGATATGCGGGTCGTGGTAGGTAACCTTCCCTCCCCGGCGGAGCAGTTCTTCCATCAAGACAAACGACGGGCTCTCTCGAGGGTCGTCGACGTCGGGCTTATAGGCGACGCCGAGTATGGCGATCTTGCTGCCGCGAACAGCTCGGCCGCGGTCGTTCAGCGCGTCGATCAGGCGACCGACCACGTAGTGCGGCATCGCTGCATTGACTTCCCCCGCCAATTCAACAAAACGGGCGTCGGCACCGTGTTTGCGAGCCACCCAACTGAGATAAAACGGGTCAATCGGGATGCAATGACCGCCTAACCCCGGGCCCGGATAGAACGCCTGAAAGCCGAATGGTTTCGTCTTCGCCGCGTCGATGACCTCCCAGACGTCGATGCCCATGCGGTCGCACAAAAGTTTCATTTCGTTCACGAGCGCAATGTTCACGGCCCGGTAAGTATTCTCGAGAATCTTGCACGCCTCGGCGACCTCGCACGAGGAAACGTCGATCACGTCCGGGGCTACGGTGCGGTAGAGCGCCGAGGCGACGCGCAGGCTGGCCACATCATAACCACCGACGACTTTCGTGATGTTCGACGTCGAAAATGTCGCGTTGCCGGGGTCTTCCCGTTCGGGGCTGTAGGCCAGGAAGAAATCGACGCCGACGCGGAGCCCCGTTCGGATGAGTTCCGGCAACAAGACGTCCTTGGTGGTTCCCGGGTACGTCGTGCTTTCCAGCACCACGAGTTGGCCCGGTCGCAGGATCGAGGCGATCTGGCGCGTCGACGCGACGACGTAGCGGAGGTCCGGATCACGGCCGGCAGTCAGCGGCGTGGGGACGCAAATCAAGATGGCGTCGGCATCGCGCAGTCGCTGCATATCGGAGGTGGGAACAAATCGATCATCGCGCCGCCACTCGGCTATCTCGGCCGCCGATAGATGCCCAATGTAGCTGCCGCCCTGCCGAAGGATGTCAATCTTCTGCTTGTCAACGTCATAGCCCAGCATGTCAAAGCCAACTCTATGGAAGGCTCTCACCAGGGGCAGACCGACGTACCCTAGGCCGATCACGGCGACCTTCGCCGTGCGGTCAGCGATTCGCCGAAGCAATTCGGCCTCCTCGGGATTGGGCTTCGTCATCGATCGATCAGTTGAGCGTTAGTGGCGTTAGGCAGGCCCCATCAATAGGAGGCCCTATACGTAAGCCCCCGCAGAAAGCTTCAATTACTAATCTAGCATCCCGAGGGTGTTGCCACCAAACGCATACGTACATGTAAATGCGCCGAGAAATGCCGGTGACGCCCTCGTTGGCGCTTGCCAACCCCGTCCCGCCGACCAAGCGAGTCAATCGTGGCACGGCAGGTCACGCCCTGGCCCGAGGAGCCGTCGCAGGCGACGGTGGCCGAAAACGCCGAGAGAGAGTCTTGCCGCGGCACGTACTCGGCATCGTCCCCATGCGCCCGCTCCTACGCCGTTTCGCGAAAACGGCTTGATATGACACCCGTCGATGGACAATTGTCACAGCGACGAGTGTGAGGCGAGAACGTGGATGGGGGGCCAACGACGCGGTAGGACATGCGGATCAGGCAGTGGCATCGTAGTTCACCAAGGCAAGAGTGGTCTGCGACCCGTTCATCAACGTTCCGTCGCAAAGGACATGCAAAGTAAGCCGTCGCTCCCGGCCGCGTCTGGGTCTTCTATGCTTTGTGCCACCGTCGCATGAACCTCGTCGCCGCGCGCATCGGCCGAGAGTGCCGAGTGGACGCAAGAGTCGGATCTCTGGTCACTCTGTGAAAACGAGGGACCCACCGTTTCCGAGCCGTTACTGCTTGTTCACGGTGGACATGTCCGCACGCCGTTCGACGTGTTCGTGTTTCAGAAGCTCGAAGAGCCGGGCCTCTCACCTGCCCCAGCCGCGGAGCGGGCCGAATTATTTCGATGGCCTTACTTCGGCTTGCTCGGCCTGACTTCCACGCCAGAACAGGTGCAAAGGTTCGTTAGCGTCGCGTCCGACGGTGCCTGGTCCGCGCTCATGGAAGAGTTGCTGGCATCGCCCCACTACGGCGAGCGTTTGGGGACGACACTGGCTGGACGTGGCGCGATGCGCCGACTCGGGTGGTTATGAGACGGACATCTGTGATCGCAACGCGTGGCGCTATGGCGACTACTTCGTCAAGTCGCTCAATGACGACAAGCCATACGATCGCTTCGTGCAGAAGCAGATTGCCCCTGATAAACTCTGGCCAGACAACCTCCACGTCGACGTCAACCCCAAGCGGGTGTACCACGTCTCCGCCGAAAAGCCCCAGCACCTGGAAGCCCTTACGGGGACGGGCTTCTACGCCCTGGCCCCCCAGGTGCACGAATCGGGGCTCGATGCGACGAAGCTAAGGATGCGAGGCGTTAACCGACTGGGGCGACACGACCGGACCAGTATTCCTGGGACTGACTGTCGGTTGCGCGCGATGCCACGACCAAAAGTTCGAGACGGTCTCGCAGCACGACTACTTTGTCCTGCAGGCAGCTATCGTCGGCAGCCCCAAGACGGAAGTGCCTCTGCTCACGGCCATGGACGTGGGCGACTGGAAGCAGTCGTATCCGCGCAGTGAGGGTACGGGTCACACCATCAGTTCGGCTCCTGTCGGACGGACGTCATTCACCTTGATCGGCAGTCGTAGCGGACCCAAGCGAAGCGCCTCCATCCGGGAAACGATTCGCAGCCAGACGTCGGTCCACAGATACGTCCGCAGGAACAATGCGATCGCCGCAAGCAATAGTCCGGCCAAAAGGCGGCTAGGCGCGGCGTGGGCGTAGACGGCGCCGCTGCCAACTCCGGGCAGTTCGCCTGGTGCAATCGGCAGTCCAAAACGCTCGGCCAGCTGCAGCGCGTTACCGACGTGGATCACGGGCACACCGTTGGAGGCAAAACGACTTGCCACGCAATCGACGTCGGCACCGCTGCTGGTGAACGTTTTCGAGAGTCCGGCGCCGAAAGCCTCGCGTCCCCTGGCACCGTGAATCGACGCGGCTCCGCCGCCCACGTTGATGTATGCCTTGATGGGCCGACCAGCAGCGCGGCTAGCGTAGATCTCCATGCGACGCTCGATTGACTCCTGCAGACTCGCTACTTCAATGAGCGGTACGCCGTTGCGCCACAACGAATCGCGCAGCAGCCCCTGCGACTCGTCCGACATGCCGCGCGCCCGATCGCCGAAACCGCCCAGCGTACCGGCGCAGGAGCGAAACGAGATCGCCCCCGACTCGCGGAGAACCCGTTCCATGTCGAGCCACATCATGTCGGAACAATTCGCACCGAACTGTGACGAAGCGGCGCTATGAATCACCAACGGCTGGAGGTCAAGTGTTTCCAGTGCCGCACACACACAGACGTTGAACGCCGGAAAAGAACCAGTGTAGCCGACGGCGACCACGTCGCCCGGCTCCACGCCGGCGTCAACAAGCATTTCGACAACGGCGGCGGCAAAGTTGGGATTGACGCTCGTCTGCTTCGCCTCGAGGTGCGAAGGCAGGCTCGTGACGGCCGACATCGCCTCGCCGATCATACCTGACCCTGCGGGATCGAAACGCTCGTCGAACTCGTGCCCTCGCTGCAGCCGGGCCTCTCGGATGGCCGCCATACCACGGCACGCCAGTTCAGCGGCTGCCAATTTTTCGGTCTGACACGACGACTGCCGCTCGATGGGGAAGCTTTCGATGGCCAGAGTGCCGAGCATCCCGACAACGCCCACGAACAACAGCACGCCCTTGGAAATCCGCCTAGGGCGCCAATAGACGCGTTTCATACCAGCACCTCCATACCAGTCATGACTAGGCATAGCCGCACGACGGCCGACGCCGTGAGCACCGTTCCCACCGTCTCGGCGGGTCCCTGTCGGTCGATCCAAAGTGCGATCAGGCCGGGAATGATATAGCCGATCACCGCGATGCAGCTACCAGTCGGGGAATTGATAGCTGGCACCGCGGCGACCAGCAGGCGGACGGAGTGGCCAATCACAAAACCGACGAGCAGCATCAACACGATGCGCCGTCTGCCATACACGATGGCGAAATTGGCCACGGCGGAGACAACCAGGTAGGTCAACAAAGCAACGGCGAAAGTCAGCACAATGTCGAGCGGACGGCCGAACTGCGTGGCGAAATAGCCGGGCACGATCATGCCGCCAGCCGCCAGCCCGAACGTTTCAGTGAACATCAGGCTGACGATCAGGCCCAGCCCAATTGCAACGGTGAACGAATCCATCAAGCCGCCTCCTGGTAGATGGGTTGGGAAATCTGAGGCACCGCAGGCCGCGAACGCTCGCCCCTTTGCCGGAAGTACTCGATGATCTGCATCCCAGGGCCGGCGATGTTCCCCATGCCCATTACCATCGTGGCGTGACGGTTTTCGCGGTCGATGGCCTCGATCACGTGCTGCGCCGGCATCCGCTCGGCGTTGATCAATCGGTCCGGCCGCATGCCGTTCGACAGCGCTCGTTTGGCGAACACCTCCGTTGCTGATCCGACGAGCACATAGCGGTCGGCCGGTTGCCATTTGAGGCAGGCGTCCGCCAGTTGGACCGAACGCTCGCTACGGTCGGCGCGGCAATTGAACAACGCAACGCGTTGATCGAATCCGCAGAATCGATCGACGACCATGTTCCAGTTGTGGCCGGTCGACTCGGGATCGTTGGCGGCAAATCCGTTGACGAACGTGAGGTTCTTGCCCGACTGTTTCATCGAGTACATCTGCAACACGCCGTCGTCCGGCTGCGCGTTCCACATTCCGGCGAGCGCCGTGCGGCGGTCGACTCCCAGGTCGTAGCACACGGCCAGGGCGAGGGCGACGTTGTCAGGGTGTTCGATGTGGGCAAACCCACTGAGTTCTTCCCACGTGACTCCAGCAACTTGGTCGTCACCGATGGGAATCAACGACGAACCGCGGTCGCGCGATGCGGCGGCAAAGACGTCGAGGTGGTGTTGATCGGCCGTGAACAGCTTGCCAGCGACCGGCGTCGTACCGGCGAGTGCTGCGGCGACGTGACGCGAGGTCGGCCCCATCACGTCAAGATGGTCGGCACGGGCGTTTGTGATCACACCGTGCGTCGACTGCACGATCTTAAGCTCGCAGACGGACTGCAGGTGCGGGTGCAAAGCCATGCACTCGATCACCAGCGCTTCGGCGCGTGCGGCGGCGGCGGCCTTCACCACGCGCAGTTGTTCAATGACGTTGGTGCGTGATGGACGGTGAACGGGGTATTCACTGCCGTCGGGAAAGATCATGCGCGGCACGGTGCCGGTGGTCTTAGCACAGGTGCGAATACCGCCGGCCCGCAAACCGGCAGCAATTAGCCGAGTGACGCTTGACTTCCCGCGCGTGCCGTTGACGTGGATGCGGTAGGGTATTGTCTCGAGACGCCGACGGTGGAGCCGCGACTCGATCGCGCCCAGCGCCGAAACCAGAACCGCCCCTCCAGCAAGTAGGAGCGTACCATCCATAATTTGCTTCCTCCGTGAAGACTTGTTCGCCGAAGCGAAAAAGCGAGTTCGCGCCGCCCATTCCGTGGGCAGCGACATTGCCAGACCGGAAGATGCAACCGTCGTGCCAGACCACCGCCGAATGGACGCGGCGCCGCCACTGTCGTGACGACCCCGGCGGCGACACCCGCAGGTCCGGAACAGCTTAACATCCGGCCTCGGCGAGTCTGACGATTGCGGCAGCGATCGGAGCGAATCGGCTGCGTCTCGTGACGCACTGGTCTGCCGAGCCCCCGTTTTTGGCCTGGAAAACGGGGAAGAAATTGCAATCGAATGGACCAAGTTACAAACTTTGCCACCGCTTGCGACTTATCCGCTGGCGGCCTCGTGCCGACCAGATCCAACCAGCGTTTTCCGACGCCAGTGGACGTGCCCAAGGAATCTGATAAAACATGTTGCTTGGGTACGGGAGACGTCCGTGCACGCCTGGTTTCGGCATGCTGTACCCTCTAGGTGCGAAACCGATCGCCCTGAACCGCCAGGCGGCGTGGTGTGACCAGTTAGATGCGACCGGCATGCTGAGCCAAACTTGTGCGGCAACGCCGAAGACAGGGGTAACGAATCGAGTACTGCCGGAGTGGCGGAATTGGCAGACGCGCTGGATTCAAAATCCAGTGGCCGCAAGGCTGTGTGGGTTCGAGTCCCACCTCCGGTACTTTCTTCTAAGTTGTTGTCTTCTCTTGGGTTGACAGGTTTCATTTAATTTTTTTTTATTGATACGCCACCCGCCGAGATCTACACGAGTTCTACATTTTTCTTTCTGCTTCCTCG
>JAGQPT010000601.1 GCA_020426575.1 Planctomycetales bacterium | reverse complement strand
ACTCTCTCACAGGTCCGCAACGTATTGCGCAGCCAGAACGAGGACACCTCGGGGGGGGACTTTTGGGAGGGAAAGCGGCGCTGGGTCGTTCGCACTCTTGGCCAGTTTCGCGAGCCTGAACAGGTCGAAGACCAGTTGCTCGCCGTCCGTGACGGCGCACCGGTCTACGTGCGCGACGTCGCCGAGGTGCGGCTTGGCTACAAAAAGCCTGACGGCGTCGTACGTCGCCTGGGTGAGATCGACATCGCCATCAACTGCGTCCGCGAGACCGGCGCGAACGTGCTCGACGTCATGGACGGCCTGCGCGTGATGATGAGCGACATCAACCGCAACGTCTTGGCGCCGCGTGGTTTGGAGCTAACCCAGGTCTATGACGAAACCGAATACATCTATTCGTCCATCGATCTGGTGCAGAACAACATCTTCATCGGCGGCGCGCTAACGATGACGGTGCTGATGCTGTTTCTGCATCTGGGTGTGCGCACACTGATCACGATTCCGCTGGTGATTTCCACGGCCGTGGCCGCTGCGTACTTGTCCCCCTGGTTCTTTGTCGTCAGCCTTATCGTGATCATCACCGCCGGTTTCTGGTTCGCCCGCGGTGCGCTTGTCGTCGGCCTGGCCATTCCCACCAGCATCATCGGCACGTTCCTCGTCTTGAACATCCTGGGACGGTCGCTCAACGTCATCAGCCTCGCCGGTCTGGCGTTCGCAGTCGGCATGTTGGTCGACAACGCCGTCGTGGTGCTGGAAAACATCTACCGACGTTACTCGTTGGGTGAGCCGCCGATGACCGCCGCGGCACGCGGCACGGAGGAGGTTTGGGGCGCGGTCGTGGCATCGACGCTCACGACCATCGCCGTCTTCCTGCCGGTCGTCTTCGTGCAAGAAGAAGCAGGGCAATTGTTCCGCGACATCGCCCTGGCGATCAGTGCCGCGGTCGGGCTCTCGATGGTCGTCTCGATGACGCTCATCCCCACTGCGTCGGCGCGACTGTTCGGAAACGACATGGACGACGACTACGAATCCTCGAGCGTCGAATCTGGTCACACCAACGGTTACTCCCGTGTGCTCGATGACGGTGATGCCGACGAGTCGTTCGACTCGGCCCTAAAGGAGGGCGCGGCTTTGGAGCACGCCACGGTCACGCCCCGCCGCCGCAGGATGGACGCACTCAATGCATGGGGAGACCGACTGGTTGCGCCAATCGCCTGGCTGGGAACGACCTTTGTCGACGTCGTTGTGGCAGTCAACAGTTGGGCCCAACGCGGAATCGTCCGCCGCCTTGCCGTGGTTGCCGTTTTGGTCGGGATCGCCGCCGCCGTCACCGTGGCTGCCTGGCCACAGGTCGAGTATTTGCCGACGGGAAATCGCAATCTCGTGTTTGGTATCTTGTTGCCGCCCCCAGGATATAACCTCGACCAGTTGATGGAGATGGGCGCGAAAGTCGAGGCGGGGCTCATCCCCTATGCCGATGTCGATCCCAACTCGCCCGAAGCGGCGAACATGAAGTACCCAGCGATCGCCGACGTCTTCTTTGTGGCCCGAGGTCGCCAGGTTTTCATGGGACTGCGGGCCGTCGACGAGGCCCGCGTCGCCGAGCTGTTGCCATTGATTCGCGAAGTCGGTTCGCAGATCCCCGGTACGTTTGCCGTGGCGAACCAGGCGAGCTTGTTCGGGCGCGGCCTGGAAGGTGGTCGAACGATTGACGTGGAAATCACCGGGCCCGACTTGCCGAAGCTGGTAGCGCTCGGCGGTCAAATCATCGGCAAGGTGGCGCAGTTGATTCCCAACTCGCAGCCTCGTCCGATTCCCAGCCTCGACCTTTCCAGTCCTGAGGTTCACATTCGCCCCAAGCTCGTCCAGGCGGCTGAGATGCAATTGAGCAGCGCTGACCTGGGATTCGCGGCCAACGTACTGGTCGACGGCGCCTACGTCAGCGACTACTACCTCGACGGCAAGAAGATCGACCTCACCGTAACCGGCGAGGAGCTCTTCGCCGACAACACCCAGGACATCGAAGCCCTGCCGATTGCTACGCCGCTCGGTCAGCTCGTCCCGCTCGGTGCGCTGGCCAACGTTGAACTCGCCAGTGGCCCCGAACAAGTCAATCACCGAGAGCGCGTCCGGGCGATCACGATTCAGGTCTCGCCACCGCCAGAGATCGCGCTTGAATCGGCGATGGCCACGATCCAGAACGAGATCGTCGGGCCGCTGATTGAATCGGGACAACTCGAAGGCGGATACCAGATCAATCTGGCGGGTACGGCGGACAAGCTGCGCGACACTTGGAACGCCCTGCGATTCAACGTCGTGTTGGCGCTGCTGATCACCTATTTGCTGATGGCCGCCCTGTTCGAGTCATGGCTCTACCCGTTGGTGATCATCCTCAGTGTCCCGCTGGGGGCCGTCGGCGGCGTGCTGGGACTGGCGGCTCTCAACTTCTTTGGGATCAACCAAACGCTCGACGTGCTGACAATGCTCGGCTTCGTGATCTTGATCGGCACTGTCGTCAACAATCCGATTCTGATCGTGCATCAGTCGCTCAATCACATCCGCGAAGACGGCATTCAACCACGCGATGCGATCATCGAATCGGTGCGTACCCGAATTCGTCCAATTTTCATGACCACGATGACGACCGTCCTCGGCCTGCTCCCGTTGGTACTGTTCCCCGGTGCCGGCAGCGAACTGTATCGCGGCCTGGGCAGCGTCGTGCTGGGGGGGCTAATGGTGTCGAGCATCTTCACGTTGCTGCTCGTACCGACACTGTTCAGTCTCGTGATGGACAGCAAAGCGTGGCTCGTCAGCAAGTTGTTCCGCCCGCGACGCGCGCCGGCAAAAGAGCCCCGTCGGACTCCGCACCGTCCGCTCAGCACCGTGCCACAATAGATCCGGGGACGAGAGCAGCGCGCGTGCATCCGCGCAGCGCCGCCAACACGGTCGTCACGCCGCTGCCTTGACGCGAGTGCCGACTGGACGCGCACGGCACCCAATCGGAAAAACCGCGGGACGATTGGACGCCCCTATTAGCCTAGCCGTCGAATGCCGCCAAAGCATGGTGCGCTGCCAACGGGACGGCCGTCCCGGGCTCCGCCGTGTCAAAGGCTTTCAGGACGGGCTTGAGCACCGGGGCAAGTTCGTGTTCGCCGGCAAGATCGTGCACAACATGGTGGGCTCCCTCGGGAATTCCATCCTCTCGGCCCAGTCGGGTCAGCATGTCCAGCAACGGCCGAACGGCGTCTCGGCCAATCGCGATCAGGGCCTCACCGGCGACCCAGCGCACGTCGGTGTCTTCGTCGCCGAGTCGGAGGACGAGCGGTTCGGCGGCCGCTGGATCTGCGATGTCCGCCAGCGCCTTGGCCGCTTCCCAACGCAAGTGCTGCTGCGGTGCATCGAGCACCTCTATCAAATGAGGCACCGCGTCGGTATTGATGCGCACCAGGGCGGCACGCGCGTCTTGTCGTTCCACCGGGTTTTCGCTACTGAGCTGCGAAACCAGTTGGCGCACGTCATCCTGCGGGGCATCTGTCATGGAAAGAGTCCTCTGCTGACCAAGAATTCACGTCGTTTCTCCTCGAACGCCATTCTAGTTATTGCCGCGTCTGCTTGGAATGGGGCGCCGCGGTCACGCATCGCCTCTCGTCGGACAACTTCGATCACAGTCCTCGCGGACTCAAGAGCGTCGGACGTCGCTCCTCCGCCAACTTGCGGTAAAGCGCCAGCTTGGCGAGGTCGAGCAAAAGCATCCATACCAGCATGTAGACCCAAATCAGGCCGATGACGGTCCACGGCAGGGCCGCCACAAACCAGCCAAATCCACAGAGCAGTACGGCAAACACCTGAGTACCCACGATGGCGAAAAACATCGGCAGCGCGGGCCACGGCCTGCTGAAGATCGTGCCGCGTGACCGCATGACGAACAGCAGCAAATGCCCTCCGGCGACAATTTGCAGGAACACGGCCGTCTGCAATTGCTCACGGCTGAGGGTGATCCACGATTGCCAGTCGGGATTGCTCATCCACTCCATCCCCAGCAAAAGCAACCCGAAGCTCTGCGCGACGGAGAGCACCCCCATGAAGCTGGAGACGAACAGCAACCGACGCGTCTGCCAGTGCACGGGCTCCCGGGGGAGCAGCGTTTTGTCGTAGGCGATCGTCATGATCGGAATGTCGTCGAGCAGAGCTAGCAGGATGATCATCACCGGCGTGAGCGGGGTATACCCAAAAAATACCGTGGCCAGTACCACCACGAACATGATGTCGAGCGTCATCGCCACGCGGAACAGGATGTAGTTGATGATGCGTTCGAAGATCTCGCGAGCGTTGTCGATGGCGTCGATGATCGTGGAAAGGCCCGGCGCCGTGAGAATCAGGTCGGCCGCAGCGCGGGCCGCGTCGGTTGCACCGCTCACGGCCACACCGCAATCTGCCTGCTTCAATGCCGGCGCGTCGTTGACACCGTCGCCCGTCATGGCGACGATGTGCCCCCGATCCTGCAATGCCTTGACGATGCCGTATTTGTGTTCGGGAAACACGCGACCGAACCCGTCGGCCTTTTCAACTCGCGCGGTGACGGATTCGGGAAGATGACTCATGTCCATATTATCGGTGAACATGTCGGCCGCCGCGATCAGCCGAGGCCCCATCCCCAACTGTCGGGATATCTGGCTGCCGATTGCCACGTCGTCCCCCGTGACCATCTTGACCTGCAGGCCGTGGTCCTCGGCCCGCTCGATCGTCTGTTTCGAATCTTCCCGCGGTGGATCGAGCATCGATATGATGCCGAGCAATGACCACGTGTGACCGTCGTCGGTGGACTTGGACACCGCCAGCGCGCGCAATCCGTGATGGGCGAGTTCGGCGACCGCCTGCTCGGCTCGCTTCCGTGCCTCTGCGTCTTGCGAGCAAAGTGCGATGACGACCTGCGGCGCGCCTTTGGTGTAGCGCACCGCCTTGCCGTCGGGGCCGACGACGGCGGCCTCGGCGCGTTTGCCAACGGGGTCGAACGGCGTGAACGCCGTGACGCGATAGCGCTTGAGAACATCAGGGTCCTTAAGCCCGCCGCGGACGGCCCCGTCGATTGCGTCGTCGGCCACGTTTTCGCTTGTGGGCTCCGAGGCCAACGCGGCCGCCAGCACCAGTTCATCATCGCTCTGCGCGGCAAAGAGAACCGCCTCGCCCAGCGTGAGTTCGTTCATTGTGAGCGTACCGGTCTTGTCGGAGCACAACACGTCGACTCCCGCGAGCTCCTCGATTGCTTCGAGCCGCGAGACAATCGCCTGGCGCCGCGCCAGCGCCTGCGCTCCCAGGGAGTTTGTCACCGTGATCACCGTGGGCATCGCAACCGGTATCGACGCGATCAGCAATACGAGCACCATGCGAGCGATGTCCGCCAGTTCCCACCAGTGCCAGGGATGTTTGACGACAATGTCGCGATAGAACTCGAACCCCGCGAGCACCACACAAAGCAGCATCGAAACGACGATTAAGAAGTCGCCAATTTGCGTCGTCGCCCGCTGCGAATGCGATGCCGCAACGCCAGCACTGGCCACCAGGCTTGCCGTGCGACCGAAGAAGGTGTTGCCCCCGGTTCCGATCACAACCGCCGTCATTTCCCCTTTCTTGGCGATGCTTCCCGAGTAACCCTCGTCGCCGACTGTTTTGTCGACCGGGAGCGACTCGCCGGTCAGTGCTGCCTGGTCGATACTGATGTATTCCCCTGCGATAAAACGCACGTCGGCCGGCACGACCTCGCCGAGTTTGATGTGAAGCACGTCGCCGGGCACGACCTCAGTGGCGTCGATCGTGCGGAACTGACCGTCCCGTCTCACGGTGGCCTTCGGCGCGAGTCCCTGCTTCAAGGCGGCGAGCGCATCAGACGCTTTGCGCTCTTGCCAAAAGCCAGAAATGGCGTTGTAGAACAGCAGAACCAGAATGATCGTCAGATCGGCCCAGTGCCCCATCAGCAGCGACAACAGGGCGGCCGCCTCGATCATCCAGGCAATCGGGCCCCAGAAATAACGCAGCAACCGTTCCAGGTTGCTCACCTCCTCGCTCGCCAATTCATTGCGGCCAAACTTTTCCAGGCGGCTGTGAGCCTCGGCCGTGCTCAGTCCGTCGGGCGACGTCTTGAGATCGTCATAGACCGTCGCGAGGTCGACCTTGGCCAGGTCCATCGAAGCGTTGCCATGTCCGCTGGCGGTCGTCTTGCTCATGCTCAGTATGGTTGTTCAGTAAGAAACGGCGAAGTCTGATCCAGGACTGCACCAGGCGAACCCTTCCAATCGTAGCCGTTTTCGGGTGCAAACGTCCAACCGAGCTCACTGCGTCCGGGCCTCGGTCGGGACTGGACCGGGCACCGCACCACCGCAAGCGTGGCACACACCACGCCTCTGGCATACAATTCAGATTAACAAATCGTACAAGACGCGGATTTCGCCCGGGGCGGGAAGCGGCGCCAGGTGTTGCACAACGCTGAGATTCTCACGTCCTCCGCCAGGCTCGGTGCTGCTGTCGGAATAACGCCCCAGACGTTCAACTTGGAGAAAAAAGACATCGTGCCTTTCACAAATACGTCGCCCGCTAATTCGGCCCAGCGGGCATTCTGTTCCGGTGTAGCGGCCACCGTGCTCCTCCTCACGTCACCGTTTCTACCGGCTGCATCCGCGGCGCCGGCGCTCGACCTGCACGATGCCGTCATCGTGGTGCGCCCGGGCGAACTTGCCAATGCCGAGCGTTCCGCGGCCACGGTGTTGTCCGAAGAAGTCGCCGCGCGCACTGGGCTCCGGTTGGACACAACGTCCGCATGGCCCAGCGACAAGCCGGTCATCGCCATCACGTCGCAAGCTGACGTCCCGGGCTGGGGCGTCGAGATCCCCTGGCGTGAAACCGCCGACGTCCCCGAACGACAACCTGAAGGATACAGGCTGTTGGTCGACGACAACGTCGTTTGGTTGATCGGTGCCACGCCGCGGGGCACGCTCTATGCCACCGGAGAGTTCTTACGCCGCCTTAACTGGGACGTCGGGAAGGCAACGCTGCCGGCACGACTCGACGTCGCCACGGCACCGCGCTGGCCCATCCGCGGTCACCAACTCGGCTATCGAGCGCAGGCAAACTCCTGGGACGCCTGGACCCCCGAGCAATTCGATCAATATATCCGTGAACTCGCGTTCTTCGGCATCAATAGCGTTGAAAACATCCCCTTCCACGACGACCGGCCCACGCCCGTGATGAAGGTGTCGCGGCGCGAGATGAATCAGCGCATGAGCGAAATCTGCAACAAGTACGGGCTGGACTATTGGGTCTGGACGCCGGCCGATTTCGACCTGTCCGATGACGATGTCCGCGCGGCCGCACTCGATCAACACGAACAACTGTACCGTGACTGCAAGCAACTCACCGGCGTGTTTTTCCCGGGGGGCGATCCGGGCGAGAACCCGCCCGAACTCGTGTTGCCGTTTCTCGAAGACGTCGCGGCGCGGCTGTTGCCGCTGCACCCCGACGCCCGTGTCTGGCTTTCGTTGCAATGGTTCAACGCTGAACAGATTGAGTACATCAGCGCCTACATTGAGCGCGAATCGCCGGATTGGCTGGGTGGTTTGGTGGCGGGACCGTCGGCACCTCCCATCCCCGTCACCCGCGCCCTGCTTCCAGAAAAATACCGCTACCGCCTGTATCCGGACATCACTCACAACAAGCTTTGCCAGTACCCGGTTCCCTGGTGGGACCAGGCATTCGCCCTCACCTTGGGTCGCGAGGCGATCAATCCGCGGCCGACTCACTATGCCTACATCCATAACTGGTTCGCACCGTACAGCGACGGCTTCATCTCCTATTCGGACGGTGTGCACGACGACGTCAACAAAGCGATCTGGAGCAGCTTGAGTTGGGATCCAGGCCGTGATCCGCGCGACGTGCTCATCGACTACTGCCGCGTCTATTTCCACCCTCGGGTCGCGAAGTCAGCCGCCGATGCGATTCTCGCGTTGGAAAGGAATTGGCAAGGGCCTTTGCAGGAAAACGGCGGCGTCGAGGCCACGCTTGCGACCTGGCAAACGCTCGAACGCCAGGCGCCGCAACTTGTCGAGAATTGGCGTTGGCAGATGTGTCTGGTGCGCGCGTATTACGACGCCTACGTCCGTCACCGCCTGATTCGCGAATCGCGACTCGAAGCGAAGGCCAACGAGATCCTGGCACGCTGCGAGGATCTCGGTACCGAACGGGCGATGAAGCGCGCCTCGGCCGTGCTCAATCGTGTCGACACGAAGCCGGCCGACGCAGACCTCCGCGAACGCATCTCGTCGTTGTGCGAAGACCTCTACGAATCGTGCGGCCTGCAGACGAGCGTGTCGAAGTACCACGCCATTGGCGGCGAACGAGGCGCCATTCTCGATTACGTCGACTACCCGTTGAACAACCGCTGGTGGCTGCAGGACGAGTTCGAATCTGTGCGTCGCATCACGACCGAGGTGGAGCGTTGCCGACGGCTCCGGGAACTCGCCGACTGGGAGCACCCGGGCGAGGGGAGTTTCTACGACGATGTCGGCAACCCGGCCAAGTCGCCCCACGTGCGGCGCCGCAACTCGTACGTCACGCTACCAGGCGAAGACGCTGTCCCGCTGCCAACTCGGTGGTGGTGGGACAACGGCTTCAGCCGCGCGCGGCTCTCCTGGCAAGACACGATGAACTACCCCGACGCAGTCGTTTACGAAGGGCTCGATCCCTCCGCCAACTACGTCGTGCGAATGAGCGGTTTCGGGCGGTTCCTCCTCCGCATCGACGGCGAACTTCTTGACGGTGACGATGAACGTTTCGAAATGGGCGAGATCTGCGAACGCGCCGTACCGGGAGCGTTGCTTGCCGACCGCCGGCTCGAACTCACCTGGGATTCCCCCTCCGACGAAGGTGACCTCAATTGGCGAAAACAGTCGCGGCTTGCCGAAGTCTGGCTGATCAAGCAGTAGCCGAATCAACGAGAACCCGAATTAGCGAAAGATTGGCTTGGCCGTCGCCGGCTGCGCCGCGCTCATCGAACCGTAGCCCCGACCATGACCGACGGGGTCATCCCCTATCCAGCGTTCGTCGAAGGGATCGTCTGCCGGTTGGTAACGAACGTCGCAGGACAGCCGCACCCGATCGGTCATCGAGCGATTGTCCAGCGACCCGTGTAGCGCGAACATCGACAACACCACGACGTCGCCGGCACGAAAGTCAGTTGTCAACAACCGGGCGTGACGCTCTCGCAGCAGGTTGACCGGTTCCGTGGTTACGTGTCCCGGACGCGTTCTATCTCGGTCGACGTCGAATCCCCGGTACGCGGCGATGAGGTCGCCCCAACGGTGCGAACCCTCGACGATCGCCAGTGGGCCGTCTTCGCGAGGTACGTCGCCCAGCGGAATCCACACCGTCAACAGCCGGTCGGTGCCGCGGTTCATGTAGACGTGATCAAAATGGTAGGCCGACGCACCGCCGGGCCGGGTCGCGCGCAACCAGAGGAAGTCGAACGGACGTACGGCAGTAGCAAAGATCCGCGCCATGACCGCCGCAAGCCGCGGTCCGTGGGTCACTCGACGCAAACATTTCCCTTCAGAGACGGACTTCCAGAACGCGCCCAGGTCGTCAACTGCCTCGGCACGGCGACTCGTGCCAGTTGAAATACCCGCAACTGCCGGCTCACGGATCTCCCCCACCTCCACGAGTCGGGCCATCACCTCACGCCTCGCGTCGATGACCTCGTCCCGGTCGATCGCATTGGTGAGATAGAGATATCCGTCATCGGCGAGCCGCTTTCGCACTTCGGCGTCGCTCACCTCGACCGCGCCGGTCGCGCGCAGTTCAGCGAGCAAATCAGCCGGAATCGCCTGGCGGTGTGACGTTACGGCGTGAATGGAATTCATCGGCGGGGTCCTGGAAGTTTGGGTTCAAAGTTCAATCGCTCTCAATACGGACGTCGTCGACGTAAAAGACGGCGGCGGGTACCGGCTCGTCGGCACCGACGAGATCGGGCTCAGGAACTTCGGACTGCGTCTCCCGCGTCGGCTGCGTGCGAAACGGTCCGGTACGTAGCGAAAGCCGCTCGACCGAAAGAACTGCTTCGGCGAGCGCCGCATCGTCGAACACGTCATTTCCATTGATCGCCAAATCGTATGAGCCGTACACCGTTGCGTCGACACGAATGTCGAACTCGTACCACTCGTTGGGCTCGTAGCGGCCCACCTCTTTACGGCGACTCCCATCGTAGGCAACAATCTTGCCGTCGCCGGCGAGCGCCAGCCGCACCGGCCGATTGCCGAACCGGTCAACGACTTCGATCTCCAATTCACCCGTGTCGGTTTTTTCGGCAAGCACGCGAAATTGTAACCGTACCGCCGTGCCTTCGGGAAAGACACGCACGGCCCGGGCGTAGTCGTACGGGTCCCGGTCTTCGAGCCGCAGCGTGTGGTTCGACGCATCTCCCTGTTCGGCAACCCCCACAGGTGCCCAAATTCCGTCGTAGACGTTCCAGTGCGGCACGCGCCCGCCAACCGCCGCCGTGTCAAACGTGTCGT
>JAGQPT010000600.1 GCA_020426575.1 Planctomycetales bacterium | reverse complement strand
CGCCGCCGAACGACACCCTCGGCGTGCTTCAGGACATCCACTGGAGTGGCGGCGCGATCGGCTACTTCCCCACGTACTCGCTGGGCAATCTCTACGCGGCCCAGTTGTTCGCCGCTGCGGATCGCGCGCTGGGCGGACTCGACGAGATGTTTGCCCGCGGCGAGTTTCTGCCCCTCAAGACGTGGTTGAACGAAAACATCCACGCCTCAGGGCAGTGCCGTTCGGCGGCTGAACTTGCCGAGCACCTCACCGGCGAACCACTCTCGCATCGGCACCTGATCAAGCACCTCCGCGCGAAGCTGGGGCCGCTTTACGGCGTGGCGGCCGGCTGACCGGCAAGCGAACAGCGGCCGTGATGGTTCAATTGCTATTGGCGGCTTGCTGTCGCGTTGACTGCTGGCGGCGAGCGGTGGATGTGACGGCACTCCATTGAAATCGGGGTATGCGTGGGTGGACGGCTGCCGGTAGACTACCGCCCCTCAGTCGAGAGGCGTTCCTCTGATTGGGTGCTCCCCACGAGCGGCTATGGAGAGCCGGCGCATGGCCGATGATGGCAACAGCGCGGTGGATGCAACGGATCCTGCACCCCTCGCGACATCCCACCAAACCGTACGCCCCCACGACGATCGTTCTGTCGCGTCGGTGGTCAGCGCCGACGCATGCGCCGATGCCAATCACACGGCCACCGCGACTTGGCCGCCGGAAAAGCCTCTGGAAAAAGTTTCCCCCGTGGCGGCTTTGCCGACTGACGCCGCGACGGACGAGTCTATCGATGCCGCGACATCCGGCGCGGCCGATCGGCCGACGACCGCACCGAAGTTGATGTCGGTCGAGGAAGCGCTGCGGTCGATCGCCCAACCCACTCCGATCAGCGTCATTGCACCGGTGCGACACGCCGTCGGCGACGTAACCCGTCGAATTCGTCGGACCGTGCCCCGCGTGCTTCCTGGCGTGTTAACGCACTGCGTAGCGATCATTCTTGGCTGCGCCATGGGTTGGCAACTTCACGTGGACGAAGCCGCCGAGCTTTCGTCTCTGAATGACCCGTTGGCGAACTTCGCTTCGCCCGACCTCCCCCTGGCTCACTGGCGGGATGACGGAGCGGCTTCGGCAGCCCCCGATGTCGAACGACGCGCGACCGCGTCGCCCGCCGTTGACTCACCGCAGGATGCGTCGCGCCCGCGCGAATCGGGCGAGTTGGCGACAACGGTTCAGGCACCGGTTGCAGTGCATCCGCTGGAGACGTTGTTCCTGCCGCCGCCCGAGCACCACGACGAGTTGATGGCTGCCCCGCGCGTCGCCGATGATCCCACAAACCCGTCTCCCATCGCGGTTAACGAGACGTCAACGGTCGAGTCGAGCCCCATCGCCGAGTTGAGCCCCTTGGCCGAGCCGAGCAACTTGGCAGAACGGCCCGCCGCGGCATCACTTCAGGCGGCGTATTCACACGTGGAAAGCGCGGCCGCCGGCTCCGAGTTCGGTGGCGCAGTGCCCGTCGCTGCGACTCCTCGACTACTGGCCCCGCTGAACGAATTTGCGGCCCCCATGGTTGGCAGCGCCGGACCGAGCGAGACGAAAACGGCGGCGGTATCGAGTGTGCCGGCAACGACCGATGAGATTGCGGCGCCGACCGCGAAAACGCCGATTCCCGACGCAATCGAAGTGCCCAATGATGCCGTGGCGCTCGACGCCTCGCCGTCGACGTCGCCCGGCGCCGCGTCACGCAAGGTCGTGGCCACAGCACCGCATCGCGGGTTGACCGGAAAGGCCGACGACGTGGCCGAGTTTGCAACAATCGCTGACACCGACGTAGTCGAGTCGGGTGTGGTCGTTGTTGGGGCGGCCACTTACACCCCGGAAGACCTGCGGCAAGTGCTGGCCGAAGCGCACAAGGCGGTTGGTTGCCCACGCTGCCAGTCGACGGGTGTCGAAGTCGTCACGGAGTGGGAGGAGTCGCCTGGCCGCGCTCGTCTGGCCTCGCACCAAAGCGGGCAGCGAACCGAAACCTGCCCTGCCTGCAACGGACTGCCCACGGCGCGGTTCACGCTCGCCGGCTACGAGGCGCTCTGTCGACTTGCCGAAGTCGCTACGTTTGTTCGCGTTGAGGCCGGCGACACCGAGACCTGGGCCGTGCGCAAGCAGTGCTGCGAACTCCTCGGCGCTGCCGTCGCCCAGCGCGATCGGCTCAACAAGGCCGGGCGACTGGCCGGTTCGCGGCTGGACGATCCGGCCCGGACCCACAACGGCGTTCTGCTCGCCGGAACGGTTGAACGTGTCAGCTACCTCGGCTCGCTCTATCACAGCCAGGTCGTGTTGTTCGGCGTGCCGCGGCGGGTGACCGTCGTGAGCGAACGTGAACCTCCGTTTCAGGTGGGACAGCGCGTCGTCGTGCTTGGCGCCGTAGTGGATCGACCAGTGGAAAACCTCCGGGGCTATCAGGGTGATGTTCAGCAGGTCGTCTGGGGAGGCCTGCCCCTGGTGCTGGCCGATTGACGCCGCGCGGCCGTCGCACGCCAGGATGTGAATGCCTGGCCGACGGACTGTCGCCGCGTTACCGCCTGCACTGGTTGCTTTGCATAGCGGCACCCATTACAATGAGCCTTAATGAGAATGTGTCTCATTAACGCGTGCGGGCCGTTTGCCCTCATTTGTAACGCTTTGCGTCGATGGATCGCCCATGCATGGCTCGATTCCGCTCCATTTGCTCGCACCGGGCGAGTGCGGACGAGTTGCGTCCGTCTACGGCGACGCCGATCAGGTCCACCGTCTGCATGAACTCGGTTTTCGTGAGGGCGTCGAGGTACGCATGGTGCAGTCCGGTCTGCCCTGCATCATCCACCTGGACGGCAGCCGGCTCTGCATTCGTGGCGCCGACTCGCTCTGTGTGCTGGTGTCGCCAACCGAGGTGGCGGCTTGACGGCGCTCGCGATGCTGAAGGTGGGTGAGTCGGGCCGCGTGGTCGAGATCGCCGGTGGCGACGAAACGTCGGTTCGTCTCTTGGAAATGGGACTGACGCCGGGTGTCGTCGTCGAACGGGTTGGTACGGCACCGCTGGGCGATCCGCTCGAGTTTCAACTGCGCGGCTATCGGCTTTCCTTACGGCGCAGCGAAGCCGACCTCGTGACGGTCGAACCCTGCTGAACGCTTAACCGTTGTTTGATCTGCTGCTGGGCTGGATTGTCCGCTCACGAGTGCCATCGCCGAGATGTCTACCCAAGTTTCAGAACAGGTGTTGCGCGTCGCCCTGATCGGTAATCCCAACACGGGAAAGTCGACGATCTTCAACGCCCTGTGTGGGGCCCGGCAGCGGGTGGGAAACTACCCCGGCGTGACGGTGGAAAAACGACTCGGCCGCTTCAGCCAACAGGGGCGACGTGTCGAGGTCATCGACCTGCCGGGCACGTACAGCCTCTCGCCCCGCTCGCCTGACGAAATGGTGGCGGTCGACGTGATGCTCGCCCGACGCGACGACACACCGGCGGTCGACGCCGTCGTCTGCGTCGTCGACGCCAGCAACCTGCAGCGCAACCTCTACCTCGTCAGCCAGGTGCTGGAACTCGGCTTGCCCACGGTCGTGGCCCTGAACATGACCGACGTTGCCGCGGCGCGTGGCATCGACATCGACGGCGACCGCCTGGGGGAGCGCATCGGCGTTCGCATCGTACCGACCGAAGCCAGTCGCGGTCGCGGCATCGATCAACTCAAGGCAACCCTCGTGGAAGTCGCCCAGTCTCACACGCCGGCGACGCAGCGTGCCAACGTGTTTCCCGAGACATTTCGCGACGAGGTGGACCAACTTGAGCGGCGATTTGCCAACGGAACTTCTTCGTCCGTCGTCCCTCGTTACCTCGTCGAGCGGCTGCTGCTGGACGCAAACGGCTACGTCGAGTCGACGTTGATGGCCGGTCACGGCGACTTGCGGCCCGAGTTGACCGCCGCACGCGGCCGATTAGCCGAGGCGGGCGTGCCGGTGCCGGCCGTGGAAGCCGTTTCACGCTACCGCTGGGTCGAACAGGTGCTCGACGGTGCCGTCACCCGCGCCGAAGTTCGCCAGCGATCACTCTCGGATCGCATTGACCGCGTGCTCACGCATCGGGTGTGGGGCACGCTCGCGTTTGCGTTGTTGATGCTACTGATCTTTCAGGCCGTCTTCAGTTGGGCCGGCCCGGCGATGGACCTGATCGACGGAGCACTGGCCGCGACGTCCGATTGGCTGTCCGCGCTGCTTCCACCCGGCATGCTGCAAAGCCTCGTGGTCGACGGCATCGTGGCCGGCGTGGGCGCAGTGATTATCTTTTTGCCGCAGATCATGATCTTGTTTTTCTTCATCGGCGTGCTGGAAGACTGCGGCTACATGGCCCGGGCCGCCTATTTGATGGACCGACTGATGGTGCGGGTCGGCCTCAGCGGTCGCTCGTTCATTCCGATGCTCTCCTCGTTCGCCTGCGCCATTCCGGGAATCATGGCGACGCGCGTGATCGATCATCGCAACGACCGGCTCACCACGATCATGGTCGCCCCGTTGATGAGCTGCAGCGCACGCCTGCCGGTGTACACGTTGTTGATCGGCGCGTTCATCCCCGCGCGTCACGTGCTCGGCGGTGTGCTCAACGTGCAGGGGCTGACGATGGCCGGCATGTACTTGCTGGGAATTATCGTGGCAGTCGTTGTCGCGCTGGTGCTCAAACGCAGCGTGTTCGGCGGTGTCACGCCGCCGTTCGTGATGGAGATGCCGAGCTACAAGTGGCCCTCGCCGCGGACGGTCGCCTTTCGCATGCTCGATCGCGGCGGGGCGTTTGTGCGTCGGGCCGGTACGTTGATCGTGGCGGTGACGATCCTGGTTTGGGCCGCCCTCTATTTTCCCCACGATTTGACCGACGAAGGCCGCCAGCTCGTGGAACGCCGCGAGGCGCTCGAATCCACGTTGGCCGAAACCGACCCCGCAGCCGCCGAGGCCGCTGACCTGGAAGACCAGATCGCCGAGCTCGACAACCGCATTGTCGGCGACCAGCAGCGTCACAGCTATCTCGGTCGCGCCGGACACGTTGTTGAACCGCTGTTCCGACCATTGGGTTGGGACTGGCGGATCAGCTGCGCGGCGCTGGCCTCGTTTCCGGCCCGCGAAGTCGTCGTCAGTACCTTGGGCGTGATCTACGACGTGGGGGGCGAAGTCGACGACGACGAACAGCTCACGCGGCTGCAGACGTCGTTGAAGAACGCCACCTGGGACGGTTCAGACGAGCCCGTCTATGGCGTGCCGGTGGCGCTCTCGATCATGGTTTTCTTTGCCCTTTGTGCCCAGTGCGTTTCGACCCTGGTCGTCATCCGCAGGGAGACGAACGGTTGGCGCTGGCCGGCGTTTGTGTTCGGCTACATGACCGTGCTGGCGTACCTGGGGGCGATGGTCGCATATCAGGTGAGTCGGCTATTCGTCTGATGCGCGCAACTGCCGCAACCGGCGAGGAGAAACGCACAATGAACGGACAGGCGATGATTGCCGGGGGCCTCGTCGTTCTGGCGGCCGGGTACGTCGTTTTCCGCGCCGTCCGCGGACTGGGCGGCCGCGGTGGCTCGCACTGCGGCGACTGCGGTACCCGAAAGATCGATGACTTCCGTCGCGCGCAAACCGGCGGCGCCACTCCGGGCGACGGTTTCGTCGCCAGCGCGGACGTCAAAATCACCGATGACGAGTCTTCGACACGTTAGTCACTCGATCGGCCCCGGCCCATCGTTGAGACATCGGGGGCCAACAAGCGGCCACCCCCCTGTCCCGCCTGCTGCCAGCGGTGCTGTGTCGTCGGGCGGGAACCGTCACGTTGCCGGCAACGCGCGAAAAAAACGGCGGTCGGACGAACACCCAACACTTGGTTGAGCGTTCGCCCGCCGCCGCTGTTCTAGTGGGTGGAGCATCGGGTCGTCAGCGCGACGACGTCAACGCTGCGCTGCTGGTATTGGCTTCGGTCGCACTTTGCGTGAGCGGTCGCGCGACGTGGGCGTGCGCGATGAAGTCGGGAGAGGCGTTTTCGCCCAGGTCCGTGACAATCCGCAAGTTCGCCGACACCCGGCCGCTGCCGTCGCTGGCATCAAACGTGATCGGCACCAGGTGCACCCGTTTTGCTTCGTTCGAGGTTTCGGCGGTGAAACCATCGGCGTCGCTATCGACGCGGACAATACGGAACGGATTCTTGCCCTTGACCACGAGTTTCTTCGTGACCTTTTCCCCCGGCTGCACCGTGCCGAAGAAGAGCGACTTCGGGCTGACGGTCACTTCCGAGGCCACGCGGCCGACGACGTCGACGAAAAACTCCGACGCACGACGGTCGTTGGTCAGCACCGTCAATTGTCCGTTGAGGTAGCCGGTCGGTGCATCGTCCGACAGGGCGACGTCCAACGCGTAGGAAACGTTGCCGGCCGAGCGTCGTTGCTCCACAACCTTGGCCGTCACGTACGGGCTGTTCGACTTCACACCCGTGATCTGCCAGTCGTCGCGACCGGCGTAGTCGACCGTCACGGAGCGTTCAGCGGGCGTGCCGGCGTCCAGGGTGCCGAAATCGACTCCGCCCGGATCGAGCACGACGTCGCTACGGATGTATCCCTTCACGTGCAATTGCACTTCGGCATAGAACGGACGGTCAAACGTGACGGTGACTGTTGCGCTGTGGCTGCCGAGGAACTTGTGCGTGTCGAACTGGGCGACGACCGCTGCCTTTTCATACGTCTTCAGGTCTTGTGACGTCAGCGACGCCTTCGTGCAGCCACAACTCGAACGCACACTGGCAATGTGCACGTCTTCTTCGTACAGGTTGGTGATCACAAAGTCGTATTCGACTTTGGCACCTCGCGCGACCGTACCGAAGTCGTGGTCGCGGGTTTCAAACATCTTGGGAGCCCACTCCTCGGCCGTCGCCGCGGCGCTCGCGCCGAGGAAAACACCGCAGGCAAGCAACGATGAACAAATCGCACGCATCATCTATCTCGTTCCCCCAGGGGCGATAGTGATCGATCCATCAGGGTGTCAGTTCCGGCAGTGTGATCGTCATCAGTGACTATCGCACGGGTCCACTGGCTCGGCTACGGACGGCCTGTCCCGGGGCGCGTAGCACCACCGACTGGGTAGGCATGTCGCGACCGAACGTCACGTTGTCAGCGTCGACCGATTCCCCATATCGTCGACGTGACAAGACCAGCGGTACCATGAGAATCTCTCGGCCTCACAGTGCGATTAACTGGAATATTTTCACAGCTAGCATCGTGGCGCGGTTGTGTCGGATAATCCACTAACCGGAAAGCTCTTCCCAGCATACCGCACAGTGAAGCTGGGGGGCGCGACAGCGCTCGTCGGGACGTACCCGGCGGTGCAGAATCGCAGCGCCGCCGGCGAGCCGCAACTATTTGATAGCAGGCAGGTTCTGGCACACGGATTCGCGCGGGTGCCACCGCCAAATGTCGCTGTAGTGGCCGAGCGATTCGCCGAGATCTCGCTCCCTGCCGTATGCTGGTGAGTGTCACTTGTACAGCGGTTCGGGTACAGTGTTGCCTTTGCTACGTGTCGTGACTTGCGACGGTGCGCCTCGGCCGGTTCAATCGTCGCAGCCCGCATCCGTTGCAGGATCATCCGATGCCCACGGTGAGACCGCCGGCGCGGCCGGGTCCATGTCCGCTCGATTCGGCGTGACCGCGCCTTGGCCGGATGGCACGGACCGATGCCGCTCACCCGATGCCGCTGACTCCATACCGCACACCCTCCCGCCCAGCGAGATTCCCATCATGTCTGCTCCCACGACTTTCCGCCGGCAGTTTCATCGCGCCGCGCTGGTCGCCCTTGTCGCGCTGTCTGGCTACCTGATGGTATTCGGCGTGTCCGGCGACGGTCTGGTCGACATCGGCTCATTCGTGTCGGCAACCGACGCCGGTGGCAGTGCGACGCGTCGGCTGCCGACCGACTCGCACCGAGTTCAACTCGTCGCCGCCAGGATGCAAGCCGATGGCCAGGACAAGCCGGCCGACGACGCGACCACCGGCGGCGAAAAGCCGGGTAGTGACACCGAGTCGAACGGAACCGCAACGGAGGAAAATGACATGCCACAGCATCCCTTCCCCAGGCGGGCCCCGGCGCCGCCGCTCACCGGTGGCGAGGGCTGGCTCAACACGGCCGGCCCGATCGACCTTGAAGCGTTGCGTGGCAAATTCGTCGTGCTCGACTTCTGGACCTACTGCTGCATCAACTGCATGCACATCCTTCCCGAGCTGAAGAAACTCGAGTTGGCCTATCCGAATGAAGTCGTCGTCATCGGCGTGCACTCGGCCAAGTTCGACACGGAAAAAGGCAGCGACAACATCGCCGAGGCCGTCCAGCGCTACGAAATCCTCCACCCCGTTGTCAACGATTCGCAACATCGCATCTGGAACAACTTTCACATCACGAGTTGGCCGTCGCTACGGGTGATCGACCCCGAGGGCAACCTGGTGGCCGGTGCCAGCGGCGAGATCGACTTCGAGACACTCGATGGCTTCTTCCAGCAAGCCTTGCCCTACTACCGCGCCCGGGGCTTGCTCGACGAGACGCCGATGCACTTCGAGCTCGAATCGTACGCCGCTGCTGACACGCCGCTGCGCTACCCGGCCAAGGTGCTCGCCGACGAGGCCGGCGACCGGCTTTTTATCGCCGACAGCAATCACAACCGCATCGTTGTCACGTCGCTCGCCGGTGAATCGCGGTACACGATTGGCTCCGGTGCCATTGGAAAAAACGACGGAGATTTCGCTTCCGCCACGTTCAACCACCCGCAGGGGATGGCGTTGGGGGACGGAGCGCTTTATGTTTGCGACACGGAAAACCACATGCTCCGCAAGGTCGATCTCGACGCACAGTCGGTTACCACGATCGCCGGCACGGGAGAGCAGGCACGCGGTCCCTGGCCCGGCTTCGACGTCACTTCGAGCACGTTGCCCGAGCGCTTTGTCGGAGCGCCCAAGTCGACGCCGCTGAACAGCCCCTGGGCACTTTGGATTCAGGGCGACGTGCTGTACATCGCCATGGCCGGCCCGCATCAGATCTGGAGCATGCCACTCGACGAGTCGGAGATTGGTCCCTACGCCGGCAACGGCCGCGAGGACATCGTCGACGGCAAGCTGCTCCCCAGCCAGCCGTATGGTCCCGGCTCATCGTTCGCTCAACCCAGTGGCCTGGCGTCCGACGGCAAACAGTTGTTTGTAGCAGACAGTGAGGGCAGTTCGATCCGCGCGGTGCCATTTGGCGGTGAGGGTGATGTGACGACGATTGTCGGAACGGCTGACCAGCCCCAAGGACGCCTGTTCATCTTCGGCGACGTGGACGGCAGCGGCGATGAAGTTCGCCTGCAACATCCGCTGGGCGTCGCCTGGTACGAAGGCGTGCTCTACGTGGCCGACACGTACAACTCGAAGATCAAGGCCGTCGACGTGGGCGCCAAGTCGGTGCGCACCGTTGCCGGTCCCGACTCCCCAATCACCGGTGCCGCCGCCGGCGACCAGTTGCGTGAACCGACCGGTTTGTCGGCTGCCAGCGGCCGCATCTACGTCGCAGACACCAACAGCCACGCGATTCGGGTGATCGATTTGGCCAGTGGCGAACTCTCGACGCTGGACATCGCCGGATTAACGTCACCGACCGTCAGCGACGCGCCCGCGCCGTCGTTGCCGCACCCCATTCCCGTGGAAGTTAGCAAGGCGAAGGTGAGGCCCGGGGCCGGTGGGCTAGCGGTGCGGCTCACGTTCCATCTGCCGCGCGGCTTCGTGCTCAACGACGAGGCGCCGCTCAGCTACACGGTCGACGCGGCAGCGGACCAGGGGCCCGTCGACCGTAGCTCCCTGGGCGAGTCCCACGACGTGGCCGCCAAGTCACTCGCTCTCAGCCCGCTTACCGCGCAGTCGCCTTCGCTGGACATCACGATCCCGCTGGCCGCCACCAGCGGCGACGACGACCTGACGATCGCGGCGACGGTCTACTACTGTATGAAAGGCTCTGAAGGCGTGTGTAAAGTCGCCAGCCCGGTTTGGACCGTCCCCGTTAATCTCGCCGACGACGGTGCCGAGACCGTCGAACTTACGGTCGAGCTACCTTGAACGCCCCGGTCGTTCTCGTCACGTCGGCGCGAGCACAACCAAGTCGCACGTAGCGCCGCGGTTCACACGCCGAGCCGATAGTCGAGTTCGCAGATATTGACGCCGCTTCGGTCGAAACTGTCAGCTTCAACGAGCCGTTTGTGCTCGGCGTAGGGCGGCAGGTGGAACAGCTCGCCGCCGCGCAGCCGCCGCTGCACGTCGAGCCAATAGCCCACCGTGAGCAGGTCGGCGTGGTGATCGAGAAACTCCCGACGCAACGGCTCGGGTAATCCCAGGAAGTAGCGGAATTCCTGCGGGAACACGTCGTACTTGTCGACCGCGAACCACGGTTCAGCGG
>JAGQPT010000599.1 GCA_020426575.1 Planctomycetales bacterium | reverse complement strand
TCAGCCAGGCCAGCACGCTGGAAAAATCAGCGTGAGGGGGGAGGAACGCCGTTCGTTGGACGCCACGTCGGCCACTGAGAGATGCGCCACGGTGAAAAAGTCGAATAGCTCCACGCAATTCATTGCGGGCGTGGCCATGATCGCAACATGAAGGCAAGCGGAGTTGATGCGAGGTGACTTTTGATCTCGATGAATTGCTCGCGAACAAGGTGCCGCGCTGCCTAGCGGAAGTGACGGCAACGCTGATCGAGGCAATCCAATCGCGCGACTGCAGTGTACGCGCATTCAAGATTTCGCGGTCAACACATCGCGTCGCCAAGGTGCTGGGTTTTCCCCTCGCCGACTACAACTCGGCATGTTTGGACAACCACGAATTCATTTCGCCGTTGTCGCTCGGATGGCCCGACGGTACCACGACGCTGATCTTCGATAGCGCGATTCATGGCTATCACGGCGAAATGGACTCGTCTGCCAAGCTACGCGGTGTGGGCACCCCCAAGCGCTTTCGCTGTGGGCAGTGCGGTCACGACGGGTTTCTCGTAAGCATTCAATTCGACTACTGGGAGGCCTGCGAAGATCTTGTCGAGGATGACGACGACGAAATCGCCATTGAAGACTACTTCTGCAACGTCATCATCGCGGGAAAATGCGAGAATTGCGGGACGCGCAATCCGATTCTCGATATGGAAGTTTGAACGCCCCCGTGGTCGAAACCACGGGCCCTGATCGTGACGCGACGTAAGCGATCCGAGTCTGAAATCATCCCGCTGGGACACGCGAAAATAGCCCCGCCATTCATTGCGGCGTCGTTGGCTGGCGGCCATACTCACCGTAGTTCAGGATGTCATCGCGAGGCACTTGTTCATTGACGGCGCGACGTCGTGAAGTACAACTCCACAATACGGGGAATCCTTGTCGCGACGATCGCATGCGCCATCGCGGCCGCGATATTAGGACGTCTTTGGCACGACCAAAGCGTTGTCGATCCAGATTATTGGCCCAAAGAGCTGCGCGAGATGTTGGAGTCGGTTGCGCAGTCGGGACAGGCAGTGCCCGATGTCGACGAGCGCTTTGCCGGGCTGATCACGGAGTACTGCTGGCGAATGTCCGCAACAGACAGCCTGCTTCAGCTCCACAAGCAGAAGTTTGGATTAGAGCAGGTCGCGAACGATGGCGTAGAATCGCAGAAACTGCTCGCACGGTTGCCCGCAGACTGGAGTTTTCCGCAGCACGACGACGTGGAGGCGTTCGCATATCCCCCTGGTCTGCCGGGCGCCAAAGAGGGCGAGTTCGAGTTCGTGATGTTACACGAAAAGACGTCGCAAGAAATCTATTTCTACTACTACTTCAATTTCTAGTGTGACGGCAACGATCGTCACGAGTTCTACTGCGGATCAAGCCAAGAGCCCATCGTGGGTCCGTGGGAAGGGGGCAAACGTCCCGCGGGGACACAAGAAAATAACCCCGCAATTCTTTGCGGGGTGGCTTACCGCACCTGACGGACGACGCCCGTGACGACGCCCAGCACGCGGGCGTTGTCGACGTAGATCGGCTTCATCGACGAGTTGGCAGGTTCGAGGCGAATGCGGTTGCCCTCGGGATACCAACGCTTGAGTGTGGCCTCATTGTCGTCGGTCAGCGCGACGACGATTTGGCCCTTCTGGGCCGTGTCCTGTTTGCGGCAGACGACGTAGTCGCCGTCGGCGATCTGGTCCTCGATCATCGAGTCGCCGGAAACCTCGAGCACGAACATGTCGTCGCTGCCAAACATCTCGCCAAAGTCCACGCGCTCGTTTTGCTCGATGGCCTCATGCAACATGCCGGCGGCGATGCGACCGGCCAGTGGCAACCCCCGGTTCTCCGGCGTGTCCGAAGCGAGCGTGATCGCCCGCGACATGTTGGCCTCGCGAATGATCAGACCCTTCTTCTCCAGGGCGCGGAGGTGACACATCACGCCGTTGGGCGAACTGATGTTGAACGCCGAGCCGATCTCGCGCACCGTCGGCCCGTAGCCGCGGCTGTGGATCTTCTCGCTGATGAATTCGTAGACTTCCTGCTGGCGTTTCGTGAGACGTTCCATGAGGGATGCGTTCCCGGGTGGCGCGGACGGTGTTGCGAGGGGGCCAACGTGCCGGCGGCCGTAGTGTGCCGGCGACCGAAGTCCCCTCACCTCCACTATAATATACGGGTGTACAGAGTCAATAGCACATGTACAGTAATCGGCTGGGCCTCGGGGGTGACTCACCACAAACCGACCGGAGCGACAGGGAAATCGAGGAATTGGCAGCCCGCAAGTCGCTGTTCATGCGAGATTTGCGGTGATGACGGTCGCACCGCTGCGTTTTTGTCCAAACGGCGTGGCGCGCGAAAAAAACGCGTTTCGGGGCGACCTTGCCACGTTAGAATGAGCGTCCCCCTGGGAGGGGCGTTTCCCGAATCAACGACTTTTTGACCCTCGGACCGACAAAAAACAGATCGACTGATGGACTATTCCCGCAAGGTGCTCACCTACGTACTCGGCGGTGGCCGGGGCACGCGACTCTACCCGCTCACGCAGTATCGCTCGAAGCCGGCCGTGCCGTTGGCGGGCAAATACCGGTTGATCGACATTCCCCTGTCGAACTGCATCAACAGCGGTCTGAACCGCGTGTACGTGATCACACAGTTCAACTCGGTGAGCCTGCACCGGCACATTCGCCGTACCTACACATTCGACCATTTCGACGGCGGCTACGTGGAGATCCTCGCCGCCCAGCAGACGAACGAGGCCTCGGACTGGTACCAGGGCACGGCCGACGCGGTGCGACAGAACATTCGCTACCTGGAAGAGCCCGACGTCGACTACGCGTTGATCCTCTCGGGCGACCAGCTCTACCGGATGGACTACCGCAAGATGATCGAAACGCACGTCGAGTCGGGCGCCGACGTGACCATCGCGGCGTTGCCGGTGCAGCGTGACGAGGCCTCGGGGCTGGGGGTGATGAAGGCGGACGACACCGGCCGGGTCACGGGGTTTCTGGAGAAGCCAAAGACCGACAAAGAACTCGACCTGGTGAAGATGGACCCAGCGTGGATCGACGCCCGCGGCGTCCAGAGCAAGGGGCGCACCTGCCTGGCGAGCATGGGGATTTACCTCTTCAACCGCAAAACTCTCATCGACGTGTTGACCAAGACGGACTACCAGGACTTCGGTCGTGAGGTGTTTCCCACGTCGATTCGCACCCGCCACGTGCAGGTGCACCTGTTTGACGGCTACTGGGAAGACATTGGCACGATCGACTCGTTTTTCAAGGCCAACCTGGAGCTGGCCAGCGCGAACCCGCCGTTTGTGCTGGCCTCGGCCGACGCGCCGATCTATTCGCGGGCCCGCTTCCTGCCGCCGTCGCGTTGTGACGACGTGCAGATCCGGGCGAGCCTGATCAGCGACGGTTGCGTGATCGAAAGCGGCGCGGTGATCGAGAACAGCGTGATCGGGTTGCGTTGCCAGATCGGCAAGGGGGCCACGATCCGTAACTCGGTGCTGATGGGTTCGGACGACTACGAGACCGAGGGCCGCCTCGGTGTGATCGGCCAGGAAGGCCTGCCGCCGATCGGCATCGGCCCGAACAGCTACATCGACGGCGCGATCATCGACAAGAACTGCCGCATCGGCACGGGAGTGCGGGTCGCCAACGACCACAAGCTCGACGAGCTGCCCGAGCAGGACAACTGCACGATCCGCGACGGCATTATCGTCGTCGGCAAAGGTGCGATGCTGCCGGACGGCTGGTGCGGGCCCGGGTGAGGCGGGGTCTGTTTACGTCTCCCCTGCGGAGCATTCTCGCCAACGCCGGAGGGACGTTCTTCCTCCCGCGGCGGTGGTGCTCGTCGTTGCCCCAGGAAGCGCATCGTCGCCGGGAGCACAGATGGCCCCGGAAGCACAGATGCACCCGGGAACACATTTGCCCCGCGGAACGCGGTTCTCCCCATGCGCCCAGTTGCCACCCGATGCACCCAGGCGCCACCCGCGCCGTTCACTGTGCGGGGGCCCACGTAACGATGCGACTATCGGCCGCTGAGACTTGCCTGCCAGGGCCGCCTTGGCGCTCGGGTGGTCGGCTGACCTGGGGCGAATTCTCAATCGAACGCTGCGTGTGGAGCCCGGGAGGAACAGACCCCGCGGAAGGGCGGCCGCTGGGGGGGGCGGCTCCCGGTGCTAGCAGCATTTCGGGGCCGCGGATTCTAGTCCCATGTTTTCCAATTGCAATGGGTTACGGACGTCAAGCCCCTCAATCCACAAAAATTGCGCTGATTTATAAATATTTGTTTTCAATTTGGTTTGCGCGTCGTTACAATCCAAACTCGCAGGGAATTTTGGAGAGGTTTTGTTGGTGCGAACCGAGCAGGTCGGCGCGGCGCTAAACGAGCAGATCGCGTTGGCTGGGGCGGTTCAATCTAAGTGCGTTTGTGGTCCGTCACGGTGTCAGGACCATCGACTGGGAAAATTGGGAACAAACACCTCGACTCTTCAAACGCCGATTCAAACAGCGGCTTGCAGGTCGGAAAACGGCTTGTAGCCGGCCGATTTGAATTGGCCGGCGGGGAAGGTGTTCACACTACGTTGTTCGCGCAGCGTCATTCGCATGACACGTCAGTCGCAAAACGCGGAGAAGACGCACTCGTTCTTTTTACATCTGCGCCCGGGAGGTCTCATGATGAAAGTAGCATTTCGTTGGTTCTTTTTTACGGCCGCTGCGTCGCTAGGGTTCTTAGCGATCAGCCCAGCAACAACGGTCGCACAACCGTTGATCAATGACTCGTCGCTGGTGTTTTATTTCCCGTTTGACGACGGCGACTTCACCGTCCTCAACGAAGAACCCGATCCGGTTTTCGATCTGCCCTACGGCACGATCGCCGATCACTCGGGAAATGGATTCGACGGCACCGTTTGGACGCCCAGCCCGATTTTCCAGCTCGGCACTGCCAGCTTCGGCATCGACACCGCCAACACGGTGCGTGGTAGCGGTGCGGCTCACATCGTGCAGTCGGACTTCCCTGGTGACGACGGTCCGGTGTACGCCGACCTGCACGGTGAAGACCTGATGGAAAACCACCCGGAAAAGACGGCGGCCGCCACGAATTCGGTGACCTACGCCGCGTGGGTGTACGTCCCCAGCGAAACGGGCCTGCACACCGGCTCGGTGTTCCAGGGTCGCGGGTCGGGCCCGAACGGTGGTAGCGGTCACGGTGGCCCCCACTTCCAGCTCGAAGGCGATGGTCGTTTTCGTATGGTCAATCGTGACTCGGACGGCAACGGCGTCGTCGACGCTCCCGGTGGTGGTCGCTGGTATCCCGACACGGGCAGCGACACGACCGGCACGGCTTACCCGCTGGACGAGTGGTTCCACATCGCGATGACGGTCGATAGCAACACCGGCCTGTACAACATGTACTACAACGGTGAAGCGAAGGTCTTCGGTTTCACCACCGGCTCTGGCTTGTTGGGTGACTGGGGCGGCATGACGGAGGTCAGTGGCCGTGGTTCGGACATGTTCGCCTTCGGCATGTGGGCCGTCTACGACAACGCCACCAGCCGTAACTTCGAAGGGTTCATGGACGAAGCCTACGTCTTCAACCGCGCCCTGACGGCTGAAGAGATCGGCACGTTGGCGCTGCTGAATACCCCCGGGCTTCCGGGCGACGGCAACGGCGACGGCTGGGTTGACGGCCTCGATTACCTGCTCTGGGCCGGCAACTTCGGCTCGAACCCCGGTGTGGGAACTGGCCCCGGCAACGGCGACTACAACGACGACGGCAGTGTCGACGGCCTCGACTACCTGCTTTGGGCTGGCAACTTCGGTAACCATGCTTCTGGGACCGCTGTTCCGGAGCCAGGTACCTTCGCCCTGTGCGGACTGGGTCTGTCGATGCTGCTCGGCTTGCGCCGCCGTCGCAACGGCTGAACCGGTTGACGGACGATTCTGGTCTTCTTCCGGCCGGTCGTCCTGACATTCCGCCAGGTTTGTTGAGAAACCCGCGTAACCCCTGGGGTTCCGAGTCCTCTCGGAACCCCAGGTTTATTTTTTGCCCGCGACCAAACCCACCGCCGGGCTTCGGCGTCGCTCGGCCGCCCACTTCGAGACAGCCCGCTTCGAGACAGCGCCACTTCTAGGCGACGCTACTTCTCGCTACCGCCGTGAGGCCGCCCCGACGTTTGTCAGCGATGCCCTCGGGCATCGCCCTCAGGTTTTCGGAGAATGGATCCGAGCATCTTTCACACGGCGTTCCGAGGTCCCGCCGACTACGAACACCGTGCGCCGTGCGATTGCGCTACAACGGAAAGGGGGCGCATGCGGGACGAATCGTGACGCCGTTCGCTGGGCGGCGCTTCGAAGCGGCGAGTCAGTAACCGGCCTATCGGCTACCGCGACCGTCAGCGATCCGCAGCGCGGTCGCCCTCGACGCCTTCCCCTGGAGATGAGGAGTTGGCACGGGGCCGACGCCGTGGGCCTCGTGAAAGGCGCGGACGCCGGGGGCGTGCGTCGTGTATTGGCGCAGGCCCAGGCTCTCAAGCAGCGGTTGCACCTTGGCCTCGGCGCGGCGCGTGGCCGTCGTGTCAAAGAACTCGAACGCTCGCAGATCGCGGCGGCCGCGAACCTGCTCGCTGGCGATCACTTGTGGCAGGGCACCAAGGTCGCGGCGGGGGATGCCGAGGCGCTGCAGCAGGCCTGACACCTCGCTCTGCGGATCGCGAACCAGGTGCGAGTATTCGAGCAGGTGGATGTTGCGGCGCGCGTGATGGCGAAACGGCATGACCCACTTCTCCACAAACGCCCGCCAGTAGTCGCTGGCCCAGTCGGCGAAAAACTCCCACGAAGCCAGATCCATCTTCAAGTCGAAGTGCGCGTCGACGCTCTCGTAGGCGCGGGTCAGTTCATCGCTCGCCACCACGCGAATCTCGAAGTCCGAGACGATCGACTCGAGACACGTGCGGTACTGCACGACGAACATCACATCGTCGCGGTCCGGATGCCACTCGACAAGATGATAGTCGTGGCTCTTTTCCCAGTAGAGCGGTCGCGTCGGATCAGCGAGCGCCTGTGAAGCGTAGCGTTCGCTGTAGACCACCTGATCGCCAAGCGTGCCGCAGACGAGTCGTTGCAAGAGGTGGTGGCCGCTGCGGGGGAACGTGGGATTCACGACGTGCTGCATCTTGGCTGTTCTCTCTCGTTGTATCGAAGCAATCGCTGCGGCCAGTCGGGGCCGCCGGGGAAACACCGCAGTGGGTGTGAACGTCAAGACGCGATCCGTAGCGACGGGTGTCCCACGACCAGGGGCATACGGAACTCGGCCGAACCGAGGTCAGCAAACCAGAATTTGTTCTCGTGGACCACGTCGAAGGCAAGTTCGTAGTCGCCCGGCGCCACTTCGTCGGTGCGCACGGTGATTTCGACGTCGCGCCCCTCGCCGCTGGCAATCGGGCCGAGCAGGTCCGCCCGGTCTTCGCGGACGGCGATTCGCTTGCCGCGGCTGGCCGGAAACAGCCGGGTGCCGAGGCGAACGTCACCCGCTCCGGCCGGATTCCAGGTGTTCGTGCCGGCATTGGTCACGCGTACGGCGAAGATGTGTTCGCGACCGCCCTCGTCCCGGGGATTGAGCCGGCTGACCTCGAGCTCAGCGGCGTGATCGGGCATGGCGATGTAGTCGGATAGATCGAGCTGATTCTCCAGCTTGCGGGACGACCGGGTGTGCAACTGCACGTACTCGGACTCGGCCGGCGTGTAGCCCTGGTAGCCTTCGTTGTCCATGCCGACCCACGGCTGCAGCAGCACTTCGACGTCGTACTTGGCAAACACGTCGCGGTAATATTCGTACATGAACAATTGACCGGGCCAGCCGACGAAATTGACGCCCCGCAACAGGCCGTTGCCCTTGAGCATCAGCACGTTGCCGAGGAACGAGTCCCAGCGAAAGTTGTGCGACGTGGGGTGCAGGCTTGCCGTGATCTGCAGGCCGGTGTCGCTGGCGGCGTCGTACGCTTTGACGCGCGAGCGGGTCAGTTCGTACATCTTCAGCGAAGCGTTGGTGACCACGTTGACCGAAAAGTGCTGGCTGATCTGCTCGAAGACGGGGATCAGCGCGTCGCTGAGGAACGGTTCTCCGCCGTTGGTTTGAATCTGGCCCCAGGAAAACTGCTTGATTAGGCGGGCAAACACGTCCTGCCACTGCGCAACGGTCAGTTCCGGCGTCGCCGAGGGGAATTCACGCAACACCTGCGCCTTACCCGCGGCACAGCCACAGTACGAACAACTGTAGTTGCAGGGGAGCGTGGGGGTCCAAATCAACATGATCGCGTCGTGCTGCGGATTCTCCAGAGTCTGGTCGCGCCAGGGATGACGTTGCTGGGTGACGTCGTTCCACTCGGTCGCCGGCACGTGGCGATCCACCGCGCCGTCAGACATCAGCCACTTGCTGGCCCAGTCGGAATCGCAACTCGTGTTGCAGACGCGCTGCTGGCAGGTGAGCGGACGATCGTGCCAGGCGAAGTCGTCGTCGAGAATGTTGCCAATCGGTGGCATTCGGGTGTTGTAGTCGCGCATGCAGCGATAGACGTCGCCGTTGGGATACAACAAGCCGAAATTCACGCCGGCCGAGCAGCGTACTTCGCGCGTGGACATCAGCGGACCTCCCTGTCCTGGCTCATGGAGTGTGTGTGCGCCCGATTGTTCGATCACGGCGGCGACAAAGCCGGCGCCGTGGTGTTTGCAAAATCTGCCCCAGGGCGATTGGCCTGGCCCTGGTACCAATCGATTCACGGGTCCGTCACTGCGACAGAAGACCGTCGTCCCTCATCCCCGCCTGTTGGGCGAGCATACTAGTCGATATCAGGCAATTCGGGAAAGACTATTCGCCGAAGTTCGATCCCGCGGCACGAGAACAACGCCTCCGGATTGCTGGCACGGCTTGCTTGCATGGCTAGGCTTGCGAGCTCAGCCGCGACCGTTCAACCGTCGACGTTCAGGCGTTCACAGCTCAGACGCTCACACCCGAAGAGCGCAACAGCGCCTCGTGCACCACGAGGTCGTGTTCGAAAGAGTATTGCGGTTCCCTTTGGCCGGCGACGCAGGCGGCGAACTCGCGCAGGTCGGTGATCTGCAGCACAGCGGCCGGCAGGTCGAGGCGGCGCCAACCGGCAATCGGCGAGTCAACGCTCGCCTCGGGATAGCCGCCATCGTCCAGGTAGACGTCCAACGGCTGGGTTGCGGAGTTGGCCAGATGCCCGCTGCCAAGATTGGGAATCGTGCAAGCGCCCCGGCTGCCGTAGACCTCGAAGTGCCGCGCATCGGGCGCGATCTCCAGGGCGTTGACCTCGATGATGCCGAACGCCCGGGGGTATTCAAACACGGCCACGCCATGGTCGACCCAACGGGTCGAGTGCGAGCGATGCTGCGCAAGAAACGGCGTGATTCGCTCGGGCCGCCCCAGCATCGTCACCATCATGTCGACGATGTGGCCGGCCATTTCGAAGTACATGCCCCCCTGGTAGATCGAATACCAGGGGACGTACTCCTCGTAGAGCCGCACGTCTTTGGGCAGCCGGGCGCGAAACTCATAGATCTCGCCCAGTGCGCCGCTCGTGGCCAACCGTAACATCTCGACGACGGCGCTCATATAGCGGAACAAGTAGATGAGCTGCACGCGGACCCCTTGCTTGCGCGCCAGGGCGACCAACGCTTGAAAGTCCGCCAAGTTCACGCCGGCAGGTTTCTCCAGCATCACCGGCAAGCCCCGCTCGACGGCCAGCCGCGCCAGTGCGACGTTCTCGTGCACGTGCCCCTCGACGACTACGGCGTCGATCTCACCGTCCAGCACCGCCTCGGCCGACTCGAGTACTGCGAAGTCCGCATGATCGGGATTCCACTCGTCTCGGCGCTGACGGGCCACGTCGGCGTCGCGGTCCCAGCCGGCGACCAGGTGGAATTCGTCCGGGTGAGCGGCGATCTGCCGCGCCATCCCCACCGCGTGCGGATGATGCATGCCCAACATGCCGAATCGTAGGGGCATCTTGCTCCTCGTGGTGTTTCTCTGCAGGAAATCGGGGACCGCAACGCGTCAGAAATCAATGCCGCTCGAAGTAGAAATGTATCATGAGCGGACCGGCCAATCGACCGGTGCGCTGCAGCGGCAACGCGGGATCATGAGAAGGAAGATTTTGCATCAGCGCAATCGCGGGGCGGGCATGGTATCGTAGAACGACCAGCGCTAAGGCCTGATGACAAGCTGACATGCCGACCGAAACGCCTACACCGACGATCACCGACACCCAGCGCGAGCAGTTTCGCCGCGAGGGGTACTTCATCCTCGAGCGGGCCATTCCCGAAGAGCACCTGGGGATCCTGCGCGACTCGTGCGACCGGCTGATCGCGCTGATGCACGAAGAGATGGACCGGCAGGGAACTGACCACATCCACATCAGCCATCGCGGCAAGCGCTACCACATCGCCAAAAAATACGCCGAGCCGCCGCGGCTGAGCGAGTACGTCTTCAGTCCGTTGATGGCCGAGGTCTGTCGGGCCACGATCGGCGAAACCGCCTACCTGTTTTATGACCAGTACGTCGTCAAGGCGGCCGAACAGGGCATCAAGTTTTCCTGGCACCAGGACTCGGGCTACCTGGGGTTTCCGCATCGCCCCTACGTGACCGTCTGGGCGGCCGTCGACGACATGAGCGAAGAGAACGGCACGGCATACGTACTGCCGTTTTCGACCGTCGGTATCCGCACACTGGTCGAACACGTTCGCGACGAAGAATCGGGCGATCGTGTCGGTTACTTCGGCGGCGAACCGGGAGTGTCGGCTATTGTGCCGGCCGGCAGCCTCGTCGTCTTCAGTTCGCTGTCGTTTCACCGCAGCGGCGCCAACCAAACCGAGCGGATGCGCCGGGCCTACGTGACGCAGTACTCGCCCGAGCCGATCCGTAAACCCAACAGCGAGGACTTGATGCACCTGGGCGTGCCGTTTCTGCGGGATGGCCAACGGGTGCGCACGTCATGAACGAGATCATTCACAAGACCAACATCGCCCGCCGCGACTTTCTCGCGGCCTCAGCGGCAACGGCGGCGCTGACGGCTGCTCGTGGTTTGTGGGCGGACGAGGACACTGCCTGGCGACCGCGCTACATGCTGCCCAGCTCGATTTACGGCAAGTTGCCACTGGCGACGATCATGCCCGAGGTGAAGAAGATCGGCGCCACGGCGATCGACATCTGGCCACTTCCACACGGCAACCAACGCGAGCAGCTCGACGAGATGGGCGAAGACGCCTTTCGGGCATTGCTGGAGCAGTACGGCGTCAGCCTCGGCTGCATCACCCAATACAAGCTCGGGCCGTTCGGACTCGCCGACGAGATGCGGTTGGCCGCCCGCTTCGACTGTCCGACGATCGTCACCGGGGGCAGCGGTCCCCAGGGGCTCAGCGGCAGCGAGTTGAAAGCGGCCGTCGCCGCGTTCATCGAGAAGATGCGGCCCCACCTGGCCGTGGCGGAAGAGACCAGCGTGACGATCGCGATCGAGAACCACGCCAACAACCTGATCGAGTCGCCCGACTCGCTGAAGTGGCTCGTCGAGCTGCGGCCGTCGTCTCATCTGGCAGTGGCGTTGGCGCCGTATCATCTGCCGCAGGAGACCGAGCTGCTCGCCGGGCTGATCCGCACGCTGGGTGACAGCATCGCGGTATTCTATGCCTGGCAGCACGGCATGGGCTGTATGAAGAAACTACCCAAGGAGCAGGAGCTGTTACAAATGCCCGGCCGCGGCGAGCTCGATTTCGCCCCGCTGCTGGCGGCGCTGGCACAGATCAACTACCAGGGCTGGACCGAAATCTTCATGCACCCGGTGCCGCGCGGCATCCCCATCCTGGAAACGGCCGATGCAGTCACCGCCGAAATCAACGAGGCCCGGGAATATCTTACAGCTTGTCTGCCGGGGTGAACGGACGCACAGCAAATGCGTTTGAATTTGCATTCGTCGCCTGAAACGGTCAAGCTGTTGTCGTGCGTCGCTCGGGGTGTCCTGCTGCGATGGAATCGGTGGCCACGCTACGCCTTGCGAACCAGGCATATCCATGTCGGGACATTTCAAACCGTGGCCTGTCGACCTCCGTCGTTGCGGAAACAAGTGTGGGACACGACGTGGTTTCACGCTGGTAGAGCTGTTGGTCGTGATCGCGATCATTGGCATCTTGATCGCGATGTTGCTCCCGGCAGTGCAGGCGGCCCGCGAAGCAGCCCGTCGGTCGCAGTGTCAAAACCATCTGCGCCAGATAGCACTGGGGATGCTCAACCACCACGACACCCACCAGCACTTTCCCGTTGGCGGTTGGGGATTCAATTGGGCGGGCGAATCGGGCAGGGGATTCGATTTGAATCAGCCCGGTGGCTGGGTCTACAACGTCTTGCCTTTCGTCGAACAGGGACCGCTGCATGATCTGGACCGTGGGCTCACCGGTACGGCTCGACTCGATGCCGGCCGCGACATCCTGCAGACGCCGGTTTCAATCTTCAATTGCCCCAGCCGCCGCGATGCGATTGCGTATCCATATACGCGCACATACGATCCTTACAATACTTCGCACCCCACCGTCACCGCCCAGACCGACTACGCCGCCAATGCCGGCGATCAGCCCATTCAGCATTCGATCGGCCCGCCCGACTACGAGACCATCGAACAACCCGGCTTCTCGTGGCCAGACTTTTCCAGCCACACGGGCATCGTGTATTTGCGCAGCCACGTCCGGCTGGCACAACTGACCGACGGCACAAGCAACACGTACTTGGTCGGCGAAAAATACCTCAACCCCGATTGGTATCTCAAGGCGCTGTCGTGGGGCGACGACAACTCGATGTATATGGGCCACGACTGGGACCACACTCGCTGGGCAAATCCTGACTACACGCCGCTTCAAGACGTGCCAGGCGCCCACCTTCCGGAACGATTCGGAAGTGCTCATGCCTCGGGCTGGAACGTGGCCATGTGCGACGGCTCGGTCCGCATGATGAGCTACTCGCTTCCACGAGTGCTGCACGGTCGATTTGGGAACCGCGCCGATGGACTGCCGAATTGGGTAGATGCACCATGAGCGGATGAATGCCTGCAAGAACCTCCTTCGCAGCTTTCCCGCCACTCTAATTCGTGATATCGACACAGCTACCACGCCCAATTGTTATGGCTTGCCGGGGCGGGGTTCTGTTATCGTGACCCGACGCAGCGGATGTCCTCGTTGTAGCCACACGGAGGTGTGACCCAATGGCGCGCCGAATCTCATTCGTCCTGGCACTGATCTGTGTGGTCGCCGTGTCGCCGTTCGCGCGCGCCGACGAACCCGATGCGGATCCTCTCGCCACGTTCGACGTGCCGTTGCCGACACTCGGCGGAACACAGTTTTGGGCAGACCAGCTCATTTTTGGCTCCTGGCGGGTGCAGCGCAACACCGTCACCGGCGAATCGCGACTGTTGGACGGCGACAACTTCCGTCATGCCACCGGCACGTTCGAAACGTGCCGCGATCGCTTGATCGCGATCAGCCGCGAGCGGGAAATGCCGGCGCTCACGTCGCGCGTCGTGCTTGTGCTGCACGGGCTGGGGCGCTCGCGCGGTTCGATGGCCGGCCTGGCCGACTACCTCTCCGAAAACCCGGACTGGACCGTGATGACGTTGGGATACCCGACGACGCAGGGATCGATCGCCGATCACGCCCAGACGCTGGCCGGTGTGGTCGACCAGTTCGACGGAGTCAGCGAGATCAACTTCGTCGCGCACAGTCTGGGCAACCTGGTGATCCGCCGCTGGATGCACGACATCGCCGAGCGGGCCGACACGTCCCCGCCGGACTGGCGGCTCGGGCGTTTCGTGATGCTGGGGCCGCCGAACCACCAACCGACGCTCGGCCGCTTGCTCACGCCGCTGGACAAGGATGGTCTGATCGTCGGCCAGGCGGCGCGACAATTGGGCATCGGCTGGAGCGAAGTCGCCGACACACTGGCCACGCCGCCCTGCCAGTTCGGCATCATCGCCGGCGGCACCGGCAAGCGCGGCTACAACCCGTTGATCGCAGGCGACGACGACGGTGTGGTGGGCGTCGAGTCGGCACGACTCACCGGCGCGCGTGATTTCCGCCTGGTGCGTGCCGAGCACAGCTTCATCATGAACGATGACGAAGTCCAGCGCCTGACCCGCCGCTTCCTGGAGACCGGCTGGTTCGAAACGCCGGACTCAGCCCAGCCGATCGTCGCGGATGCCAGTGAGTGAATACACACTCGGCTGTGGCCAACGGTGACGCTGACTTTTGGGTGGCGTGGATCGTTCCGACGGCTGTAACCTGAAGTGCCAGGGCAGAGAGACGTTCGTCGCAGAGTGACAAAGGGGGTTGAGTCGATGCGTCGTCACGGCTTCACGCTGCGGGAACTGATCGCCGTCATGGTGATTCTCGCGCTGCTGATGGCGATGCTCGTTTCGGGGTCGACCGAATCGCGCGAAGCGTATCGGCGCAGCGCTTGTACGAACAATCTCAAACAACTCGGCATCGCGCTGCACAACTACCACGACACGTTTGGTAGTCTGCCACCAATTTCGACGGGCCCAACGAATGTGCCGGGGGCTCACGGCGATACGACGATAGCGGACATTCGTCACGGGCACGTTTATAGTCTGCACGCGCTGGTTCAGCCCTTCCTGGAAGGCTCGTTGATCACGCCCAACTTCGACATCGCCACGTTCTCACATCAGGAATTCAGTTCGGCGGGCGTTGCATCAACGCCCAATTCTCAGCTGGCTGCGACGGCCGTCCCGGGGTTCCAGTGTCCCAGCTTTACTGGTGAAAGAACTTCTTCGGCGCCCGAATACGGCCCCAATGGTGTCGACTTCCCCAATATGGTGCTAACGAATTACGTCGGTGTGTCGGGTACCGACTTTGGGCACATGTGCCGCGATGCCGACGCCTTTGAGGGGGAACCCAGTGACGAGGCTCGGCTCACGGGAGTGTTCCCGTATCAGCGGCCGGTGGCAACGGCGTCGCCGCCGGTGACGAGGTTCCGCGATATTCGCGACGGCACTTCTAACACGATGATGATGGTCGAGACTCGCGAGCCGAACTACGCCGCCGGGTGGGACGGCAGCACGGCCGGCGTGGCGACCTTCCTGCGGCTGAAGTACACGAGCGCCACGGCGGGCAGCGTGGTGTTCGATCCGCAGGCGTCGCTGCCGGCCCTCAACCTCGGTGGCGGCGAGACGGATCCTCGAAAACCGACTAAGAGGCTCTGGTATCTCGAAGCTGGCGAGGCGGCGAACATCTATGGCGGCGAGTTTGCCAACAACTGGTCCTGGGGACCCAGCAGCGACCATCCAGGCGGAGCACAACATCTGATGGGCGACGCCAGCGTGCAGTTCGTCACCGACGGCGGTCGATCTGGCCGTCTATCAGGCGCTCACCACCATCGCCGGCGGCGACGCAGCTGGTCACCCGAGAACCATCACGCAACAACCCGCGTATTAACGGGTTCCGGCGATCGTTGAGCGAGATTTTTCTTCCTGAATTTTCTGGCATTCTGATTTTCAATTCGCTAAGTTAGGCGATGGAGTGGAATGCCTATTAAGCACTTGGGCAAGGGCACGCCTCGCTTGACGTTCTGTCGGGCGTCCGTGATCGGTGCGGCAGGACCACTTCGCGATACGCACTTCGATACGGAACACGATTCTCACAGGGAATTGCATCCGCCGGCATCGAACTTCGGCCGAGCGGGGGGCGGTGCTCGGCGGTTTGGTCCGCTGCATGTGGGAGCAATTTGCCTGGTGAGTTGAATAAGAACGACGGGACGCGTTCGCCTTCCACGACGTCGGCAGCAGCTGGGGACGCACCCGGCTGGCCGAGCTTTCGTCGTGGCACGGCGTAATCGGCATGTCCGTCGGCTGGATAACGGAACGTGTCGATGCAGCTAACGCGTCTTTTCTCACAGCGCGCGGCGAACCTGTCGGTCACTGGCGACGTCTCTCTCCGACGTATCGCCATGCCAACAGACAGCGCGCAGGGAGCCTCGCCTGCTGCGAATTCGTTCCCTTGTTTTTCCGTTTCGCCATTTGTGACACGTCGCGGCACTGGCCCAAGCCGAGGATATCGTCTGCCGACGCATCCTCGGGACAGGCGGCTTCGGTCGCGCCACAGTTCGCAGGCGGGGTGGCGGAGTGCAGCGTGACGCGTGTGCCATCGAGCGGTGTGCTGCCTGCAGCTATGCCCGTCTCGCTCGATGGTGCCACGTGGCGTTGCCAATCGGTCGCACCGCAAGACCGGCATTAGCGAGTGTCGGGTGTCCAAATGGCGCTGCCCGTGTATCGCTTGCCGACCTCGTAACGGGGCGACGGCGTGACCGCCTCGCGCATGATCCGCTCGATCCGGTGAACCACGTCCGGTTGTGAATCGGCGAGGTTCGTCGTCTCGCCCTCGTCGCGGCTGAGATCGTACAGTTCGATGGGACCGCCGGCGCCGTGGCGTACACCCTTCCAGTCGCCCATGCGAACGGCCTGGTGATACGTTTTGCGGTTGTGGCCGTAATCCCAGTACAGGTAGTCGTGCGGCGCGGCCAACTCGCCCCCGCGCAGGGCCTCGACGACGCTGATGCCGTCGATATCATCGGGCGTTTGGGCGCCCGCCAACTCGGCGAACGTGGGCATCATGTCCCAGAAAGCGAACACGGCGTCGTTGGTCGCGCCGGCAGGAACGTGTCCCGGCCAACGCGCGACGAACGGCACGCGGATACCGCCTTCGTAGACGTCGCGCTTTTCTCCCCGAAATGGTCCCGCCGAATCGAACAGCTTCGGCATGCCGTGCCAGGGCCCGTGGTCGCTGGTGACGATGATCAACGTGTTTTCGGCCAGGCCAAGCGAGTCGACGAGGTCGGCGATGCGTCCCACGTCGCCGTCGAGCCGCGTGATCATTGCGGCGTAGTTCTTCGCCTGCTGGTCCCAGGGCTCGTCCGAGTAGGGCGCGTCGGACGGAACGGGCAGCCGCGTGGCGTCTTCGCTGGCACTGCCGAAGTGAGGAACCGTGAAGGCGGCGTAGAGAAAAAACGGCCCGTCCTTCGACGCAAGGACGAACTCGAGGGCCCGCTCGACGAGCAAATCGTGGCTGTAATGGGCGCGCGTCTGCGTGTTGCCAGCAAGAGAGAGCCGCCCCTCGTCGTCGTCGAGATACTCGGTGTAGTAGTAGTGGGCGTGGTCCTGGTTGAGATAGCCGAACCAGGTGTCGAAGCCTTGGTTGGTGGCCCGACCGACGGTGCCGGCGTCGCCGAGCGACCACTTGCCGACGCCCCCGCAACGATAGCCGGCCGTGCTGAGGACCTCGGCCACGGTGACGTCGTCGTCCTGCAGATAGGTGCGGTAATGGGGCACGTTGTCGCGCGCCGGCGTGTGGCCGCCGTGGGTGCCGGTCATCAGGCAGCTTCGCGACGGCGTGCAGACACAGCCGCCGGCGTACGCTTGCGTGAATTTCGTCCCCTGGCGGGCCAGTTCGTCGATGCGCGGCGTGTGGATGCGCTGCTGTCCGTAGCAGCCCAGGTCGCCGAAGCCGAGGTCGTCGGCCATGATGAAGATGATATTCGGACGCGGCGCCGGCGTCTCGGCCGCCATCACGCGCGGCGCCATAGCGCCGTTTACTAGCAACGTCAATAGGACGACCAAGATGATCCGTTGCATGAGACGTGTGTCAAACAATTAGAAGAGATGTCGAATGCTGCTGAACAACGCCCATTGCGCCGCCGTGGCTGCGTTCCGGCCATGATACCACGCCACAGCCATCGGGACGATTCAGACGCCGCGCCCCCCCGGGGCAGATGTTGTGAAGCCGCCGGAGCCTGATGCCGCGCCTGTCCCGGAACCCGATGGCCGAGCAGGCCGCACTTCTTGCCCAGCCGCCAACGCTGACCGAATTGACTGTCCAAACGGGAAAGAAAACGCCGATAAGGCGACTGTCGCAACGGCGCGAGCGTGAACACTGCGGCATACTTTGGAAGTGGGCAGGTTTCGGTTCGCTATGGCTCCCCTGGTCGAGAGGTGACGATGGACCTGCAATCCACGATCACGCTGCTTTCCAGCACGGGGCTCTTCACCGGTGACGGCCCGTCGACGTGGACGTTGGCCGTGATCGGCCTCGTCTGCCTGAGCGTTTACGAATTGGGCCGCCGACGCCGCGCCGCTCGTTTGACCGCACAATGAGCCCTTCGAGTTTCTCGATTCGCAGGGGCGCCGGTGCCGACTCGACTTCGCTCGCTGGCAACCAGGCGCGCTGGCAACAATGCGCTTGTACCACTGCCTTGCTTTTCGCCGAATCTCTGCCGGGACGGAATGCGTCCGCGGACACCGCCCCGGCAATTCGACTATTCGTCACGGGCGTGCCTGGCGAGGACGCGGTAGGTCTTCCGCAGCGACTTGTCCAGGTGTCGGGCGAACGTGGCGTCGAGATTGTGGATGGCGATGAGTTCGACGACGTCGGCGAAATCACGGTGGGTGCGCCGCGGACTACCTTCGCCGCAGGCAATCTTGCTCTCGATCAACCGCGCCAGGGTTACCACTGGCAGATCTTCGAGCTGGACGAGGGTGGTTGCGTCGGCCGGATCGGGTAGCAGGACCTGTGAACCGGCGCCGGCTCGACGGCCGGCATAAAGAAACTGAATGGCAACACCCGAGGGAGTGCGAAATTCTTTTTGGGCGCCATCCCAGACCCAGCCGGCCGCTTCAAGCGCGCTCCGCACCGCGTCGGCGTCGTCGGGCCGGATAAGCAGGTCAACATCGACCGTGTTACGCCGGTATCCGTGAAGACACACGGCGACGCCACCCACGATCCCATGCGACACACCGGCTGCAGCCAAGATCGCGTGAACGGCTTGGGCAGCGTCCCAAAGGTTTGCGTTGCCAAGCATGGCGTATGTGTGTGCGGCAGTTGACATCATCGCGGATGAGGGCAGGCCCAAACGAATTGAGGACTCCTCCAAATATACCCTGTTCGACGCAGAGACTTCGCCTTTTTTTCAAGTGGTCGCGACCTTCCCAACGTCTGCCTCGGCCGGGGGCCACGTGAACAGCACAGGGCACGCGAAAAGACGGCTTGTGTCCTACCCGGCAGGACGTATAGTACGCAGGGTTGGGCAAGCACACTCTGAGGACGTTCTCATGTCGGATGAACCACGCTGGGACGCGGCTGGACCCACGTCGGGCGACGCGCCGCTTTCGGACCTGCACGAATGGGAAGAAGACCTGCTGCGTCGGTATCCCCAGCCGGCCGACACAACCACGTCCACCTTCACCAATCCCGCGAAGAAGCCGAGTGAGTTTCGCAACTACGCCGCCGAGGCCCGCGACAGCGTCAAAGAATTCTATCGGCTCAATCATCGCTACCAGACGGTCGCGTTCGTGCGCGAGCAGCACGAGAAGTTCCTCGGTCTGGACCGATGCCGGTTCGGCATTGTCGAAGCGCTGCAACAGCTCGAATCGTTGGTCGACGACAGCGATCCGGACACGGACCTGCCACAGATCGCCCACGCGATGCAGACTTCCGAACAGATCCGCGCCGACGGGCATCCCCGCTGGTTTGTGCTCACCGGGCTGATCCACGACCTCGGCAAGATGCTCTGCCTGTGGGACGAACCGCAATGGGCCGTCGTCGGCGACACCTTTCCCGTCGGCTGCCGGTTCTCCGACAAGATCGTGTTCGCCGAGTTCTTCGCCGATAACCCCGACGTGGACAACCCCGAGTATTCCAGCGAGTGTGGCATCTACGGCGAGGGCTGTGGCCTGAACAACGTGCTGATGTCGTGGGGGCACGACGAATACATCTACCGCGTCACGCGCGACTACCTGCCGCTCGAAGCCCAGTACATCCTCCGCTACCACTCGTTCTATCCGGCGCATCGCGACGGCGCGTACACCCACCTGATGGATGATCAGGACCGTGAGTACTTTCGCTGGGTGAATAAGTTCAACCCGTACGATCTGTACACTAAGAGCAGCGAACCGCCGAACGTCGAGAAGCTCTGGCCGTACTATCAGGACTTGATCGCCGAGTTTTTCCCGGGGGAGATCGCCTGGTAGCGTCTTTGCGTGGGCCTGCTGGTGTGATCGCCCGGCAACGTGTCGGCAGCACGTGACACGCGGCAAAAACGTGCGATTGCCTGAAGCATCACGCCGGACGACGTTGGAATTGGCCGTCCTTCATCACGGCCAAAATCCGGCGGCGGTCCACCAGCACGGCCGGTTCGCTGAGCGGGTCGCCGTCGATCAGCAGTAAGTCGGCGAAAAATCCCGGTTGGATTTGGCCCAATTCGTCGGGCATGTCCATCGCCGCGCCGCCGTGCTTGGTCATCGACTGGATCGCCTCGATCGGCGTGAGACCG
>JAGQPT010000598.1 GCA_020426575.1 Planctomycetales bacterium | reverse complement strand
CGGGCAGGTCACGATGTCACCGGCAAGTTCTCCCTTTCCCAAGGGGCCCCCTTGATGTGGGCACACCCCGTCGAGTGCGTGTATGGCTCCGTCGACGTTAAAGACGGCCACGATGCGACCGCGCGCTAAACACTCGTGCGACGTACCCGGCGGACAATCCGCCAATCTGCCGATCCGTACCCAGTCATCTGCCATTATCGTTTCTACCGCTTGCGCAAACCGGTATCCTTGCCGAAGTCACGTACAGGCGTCAAGTCAATAGTGGGCGCGGAGTAAAGAATTTCGTCGGTCCGAGTCGACGCCCGCGTGTTTGGTCGTGCTACCGGCCCGCACAGCCGTCACGCGGCCTCCCGACGTTTGCCAGCAGCAGGGCGTCGGTCTTTCCAGCGGCGGTGCAGCCACCAGTATTGCTCCGGAGCTTCGCGGACGAACGCTTCGATCTCGCCCGTGAACCAACGCGTCAGCTCTCGAGCTCCCTGAACCTCGGCACGGTCGTCACGGGGATCGATCACCGCCGGGGTGACCAACTCGTACTCGAGGGGCCCACCAACGCGTCGGGCGTAACCCATCGCCAGCGGCGCATCATGGTTCAACGCAAATAGGGCGATCGCCTTGTGAACCGAGGCGGGACGACCAAAGAAATCAACCCAACATCCCTTGCGACCCGCGTACTGGTCAGCCAGGAAAGTCATCGTGCCTTGCGATTCGAGTACCTCGACGATTTTTTCGTAGCCCCCCTTCTTGGCGAGAATGAACTGTCCCGTCATGCCACGAAAGCGATTCACAAAGCGATCGAGAAACGGGTTGTCGAGTGTACGGGCCACCGTGTAGGTGGGAAAACCGAGCAGACCGAGCACATAGCCGGCTACCTCGAAATTACCATAATGCGCCGAACAGATGATCGTGGGCCGATCGTCGAGCAACCGCAGCATCAAGCGTCGTCGGCCCCCTAACCGCACGAAGCGTCGCCAGTTGGTACGGTGCACCTTACGGGGCAGCAGCGCAATTTCGACAATCATGCCAAAAAGGTGCTGCCACATCTGCCGCGCCATCCGAGCACGCGCCCGTGCTGACAAATCCGGGTAAGCGTGAGCCAGGTTATCGCGGACAACCCTTCCCCGCAGCTTGAGCACGTCGCTGGCCAACCAACCGATCAGTCTGGTCGCTTGCCACGACACCTCAACCGGCAGCGCTTGAATCACACAGATCACACAGCGCACGGCCAAATAGCCAAGCCACTGGCGTGTCGTGACCATCCATGATCGCACGATACGATGCCTCCTCCGTCAACCCGCCCACACGGCCGTTCTTATCGATCCAAGCCGGGATTGTGACATTTGCTGGCCGGCTGAGGAAAGGCGGATTCGGGAAAGCCGACAGCACTCGCCGAGAAACGGCGCTATCGGGGCGATCAATAAGTCAATAAGGGCTTATTTTCCCGACTTTTTCTGATCCAGCTTGCGGGCTGCCAGCACCGGATCACTCTTGAGTGGGAGTGCGACGGCACGGCCTGTTTCGGCGGCCTTGTAGATGCCAAGAATGATTTCGACGCTGCGACGTCCCTCGGGGCCATCAATCGCCGGCGCCCGACCTTTGGCAATGGCGTCGAGTGTGTCGCGGAACTGCATCGCGTGGCCGTGGTGGCCGATGGCCGATGGGTCGGCGGCTCCGCCACCTGTACTGGTCTGCTCTTCCATCATGCGATGGACGGCGGCATCGCGGCGGGACTTCTTGGCGAAATCCCAGCGGACGATGTCTTCTTCTTCCATAGCCGCCGAACCTTCCGAACCGTGTAGTTCGATTCGCTTCAGGTAACCGGGATAGGCGGCCGTCGTCGCCTCGATCACGCCCAGCGCGCCGCTGGCGAACTGCAGCGTGGCGACGGCCGTGTCCTCTACGGCGATCCGCTTGTGGGCAAGCGTCGCCGACTGCGAGCGAATTTCGACGACGGGCCCCATCAACCACGTGAGCAAGTCGACGCTGTGAATCGCCTGGTTCATCAGCGCACCGCCGCCGTCGAGTTGCCAGGTGCCCCGCCAGGCTCCGCTGTCGTAATACTCCTGGGTACGGAACCACTTCACGTAGGCGTCGCCCAACGTAAGTCGGCCAAAGCGCTTTTCGTCGACGGCCCGTTTCAACTCGATGCTCGATCGGTGAAACCGCGACGGGAACACGGTCGACAGCACGACACCGTTTTTTCGACAGGCGTCGATGATGCGGTCGCACCGGCGCAGGGTGATTTCCAGGGGCTTCTCGACGATCACGTGCTTTCCCGCATTGGCGGCGGCCACGGCTGGTTCCATGTGGGCACCGCTAGGTGTGCCGATGGTGACCACGTCGACCTCGGGATCGGCAAGCATTTCATCGAGATCGTGGTAGGCACGGCAACCGTTTGCGGCAGCAAACCGATCGGCGGCAGCGGGAAACGCGTCGTGGCAGGCGACGACCTTGGCTCCGCGGACATCGCCTATCGCGCGGGCGTGAAAACTTGCGATCATGCCGCAACCGATGATGCCGAAACCGTATGCCATGCCTGAAAACCTCGATAAGTGCGGTATCCCGTTGAGGCAGCTCAATCCGACCCCGACGCATTGCGACGTTGCCGTACTCGCCGTCCGACGCGTCGCGGGCCGATTATACGGGGCACCGCACCGGGGCTCCAGGGGACGAGCAACGTCACCGGGCTGGCACGACCGCCGCGACCCCCATTTAGATGCCGTGGGCCGATATCTGCTGCAAGGCGAGCATCATCATGCTCGTGGCGTTGAAGCCGGCGTGCATCACGATCGAGGGGACGATGCGGTGCGTTCGCTGATAAAGGTAGCCCAGCACGAGGGCCAGGAAGAACAGCGCCACCGGAGCAGGCCCAGCGGCAAAATGCACGAGAGCAAAGACGGTCGAACTGGCCAATATCGGTAGGTGCCCTCGCGGCAGACGCCGCAACGGGGGGAGGCGGCGGCGCCAACGGACCTCGCTCGCTTCAAGCCAGCCCTGAAAGACCAGACGAAACACGATCTCCTCGACGATAGGTGCAGCGACGACGACGACAATCGTTGCCACGGCGAATGCCAACAAGGTTCCCCCGTTCTCCAACGACGTGATGATCGGGTGCGACGTGGGAAACAGTTTGAACATCACGGTCTGAACGACGTAGACCGGCACGAGTGCCGCCAGGAGCCCCACGATCCCCAGCCCGGTGTCGCCGAGCACACGGTTCCGTTGCCAGCCCAGGTCGAGGGCGTCCGCACCACACACCAGTCGCAGCCAAGTGACCGCAGCAAACGCCGAAACGAGGTTGGCCACCGTCACGGCAAGTAGTATTGCGGGAGTGTGCTTGCCCGGCATCGCTCCGTCGGCCGACATCTCGAAGCCGCCGATTTTCATAGTCGCCGCGACGGCGAGCCCCTGCAGTGCGACGTAGATGATCAAGATGATGATCACGTCGAGCCCGCGCCAGGGCACGCGGGATCGTGGCTCATACGCCAGTACATCGCCAAATTGAGCGAAACGCCGCCAGAGGACAAGCCACGTCGACATGGAACCGGCGACTAGCAAGAATCCGAGAATGACGGCGACCTGGTCAGCCAACGTCGGTTGTGCTTCCACTCGTCGGTGACCTGCGCTGGGGGATCAATGCGGGGAAGACTCAGTGGGGCTCAGCGCTGCGTCATCTGCACGGCCTTCTGGATGTAGCCGACACCTGAGTAAATCGTCGAGATTACGGCCGCCCAAACCCAGCCGGCCAACACCCAATGCGCCCATTGCGGCGGCTCACTGGAGTCGCCGTAAAGCGCCAGGTATCCCAAGCTAACCCCCGCGGCAATGCACTGCAGAAACATCTTCACCTTGCCCGACCAGACTGCCGAGAAGTCGATCCCCTGCTGTTCGAAGAACGCCCGAATCGTGGTCACCAGCAATTCCCGGCCCACGACGACCACTACCATCCAGGGGGCAATTCCCGACTGAGGATTGGCGGCCAGGAAAATGAACGTGCCGCAGATGATCAATTTGTCGGCGAACGGATCCATGATCCGCCCTAGCACCGTCACCATGCCATACTTGCGGGCGAAGTACCCGTCCAACCAGTCGGTTGATGCCGCGATGATGAACAAAAAAAGGCCGACGAGGTAATAGTCCAGCGCGATCAACACGAAGAGCACGACCGAGAGGACCAGCCGAGCAATCGTCAGCTGGTTTGGCAGGTTGAGCAGCGTCGAAGCATCAGCAGTGGCGTGACGCGATGCGGACGGGTCGCTGGCCGTGGCCGTTGGCTTAGTGCTGGCATCCATGATCGCCGCCACTCATCTCATCGAAGGGTCAGTCTGACACCGGCTGCTATCCCACCCACTGTCTTTATTTTACCTCACCGACCACTATCTTGCCTGATCGACGGCAGCGGCGACAAGATCATATCCCTCGGCGGCGACAACCTCGCTCGCCACGATTCGCCCAGCGCCAAGGCCCTCACCCGTCACGTATACGGCGTTATCGATGTCCGGCGCGTCGGCATAGGTGCGGCCGACCCAGGCGGTTGGCGCGTCTGGGATCGGGGAATCAATGATCACGTCGAATTGTCGCCCCACTTGCCGTGCGTTCCACTCAAAGGCGATCTCCTGCTGAACCTGCATCAGCGCCTCGCGGCGGGCCTCCTTGACCGACTCCGGAAGATGACCGTCGAGCCGGGCCGCCGGTGTGTCGGGTTCATGTGAGTAGGTGAAGACACCAACCCGCTCGAATCGCTGATGGCGGACGAACTCGACCAACTCATCGAACTGGGCGTCGGTCTCCCCGGGAAAACCGGTGATGAACGTTGTGCGCATGACGAGGTCGGGAATTCCACCGCGGAGCGACTCGAGCAGCGTCTCGGTCTCGCTCCGACCCACACGACGCTGCATTCGCCGCAACATTACATCGTTGGCGTGCTGCAATGGCATGTCGAGGTAAGGTACGATCCGCTCGCTGGACGCGATCCGCTCAATCAGTTGAGGCGAAATGTACAGGGGATAAAAGTACAACAGCCGAATCCAGTCGAACCCGTCCACGCGTTCCAACTCGGCAAGCAACTCAGTCAGTCGCGGCTCGCCGTAGAGGTCCTTGCCATAGTACGTCGTGTCCTGGGCGACGACGATCAACTCGCGAACGCCGTCGGCGGCAAGTTCACGGGCCTCGGCCACCACTTCGTCGATCGGTTTGCTCACGTGTTTGCCGCGCATCTTGGGAATTGCGCAGAACGTACAGAGCCGGTCGCACCCCTCGGAAATCTTCAGATACGCAAAATGCCGCGGCGTGATCCGCAAGCGGTCACGGTCCGAAAGCGTCCGGGTCGGTGCCGGATGAAACACCATCCGCTGTTCGTTCAGTCCCCCCAACAGCCGGTCCGCCACGCGCGTCACCTCGTCGCGGCCAAACACCCCCACGATCGAGTCGATTTCGGGCAGCTCTTCGAGCAACGCCTCGCGGGCCCGTTCAGCGAAGCATCCCGAGACGATCACGCCGCGGACATCGCCACGACGTTTCAGCTCGAGCATCTCCTCGATCGTCGCCCGCGATTCGTTGCGGGCCTGTTCGATGAAGCCGCACGTGTTGACAACGACAAAGTCGGCACCGACCGGATCGTGCACAAGGCGATAACCGTCGAGCTCGAGCAGCCCGAGCATTCGCTCGCTGTCGACAAGGTTCTTCGGGCACCCCAGGCTGACGAACGAGTACGTTCCCTTGACGTCGGCCGGCGCAGCGTCGCCGCGAGGCTCGGGTAATTCGCCCTGAGACTGAGGCATTTGTCCGATAATGTTCAGCGGAGATACCATGCGATTCCTTTGGTGGCCGTTCAGGGCCGCTCAACCTCCAGCCACCGGTGCGATGATCACCAACTCGTCGCCGTCGCGTAATGAGCGCGGCTCGTGCTCAGCAATCGTGCCGAGGTGCGCGCCACCTAGCGCGACGAGGCAGGTGTCCGGCAGTACCGAACCGTTTTTCAGTTGGCCGGCAAGTTCGGCCAGGGCGTCGTCGACCGTCGTCCCGTCGCCAAGCTGCAACTCGCGTGGCACACCTTCGGCGGCATCATAGCTCCGCCCGGAGATTGTCAGCCGTATCGTCAGTGGCATCACTTTGCCTGCGTTTCATTGATGTAAAAACATCGCACCCTCAAGGGAGTGGCCCGGACCGGAGCAAACGTCTTTGCCGCTAACGGGCATCGCCACACACCGGGCACTGCGGATCACGCCGTAGGTCGATCTGAGAAGCGCGACCCCGAAAACCGTCGTACATCAGCATTTTGCCGAAAATCGGTTCGCCACAGCCACTGAGGATTTTGATGGCCTCGAGCGCCGCCAACGATCCGATCGCGGCCGAGATGGCACCGACGACCGGGAACAACTCCTCGAACGGGGGCTCCTGGGGATAGACACAGCGCAGACAGGCGGTCCGGCTGGGGTCCACCACGATCAGCGTCCCCATCATCCCCCACTGTGCCGCATCGATCAAGGGTGTCGAGGTGTCGACGGCCGCGCGGCTCAGTCGTAACCGCTCGTCGAATGTGGGGGGGCACGAGAGCACTGCGTCGACCCGAGCGGCGATTTCGAGAGCCTCGTCGTCGTCGGGCTCGTGGTCCAAGGGTTCGACCTCAACGTAGCGATTCATGCTCCGCAAATAATCGGCAAAGTGCGGGGCGCGAAACTCCCCAACCGTCGCCTCGCTGCCCAAAATCTGCCGATTCAGGTCCGGGGTAATCATCCGCCCGCCGTGCGCCAGCACGATCCGCCCGACGCCGGCCGTCGTCAACGCAAGCGCCGCGGGCCCCCCCATGCCGCCCGCCCGCGTCACCAGCACGCTCGACTCACGCAGCCGCTCCTGCCCCTGTCGCGACAGCACACCTGGACCGATCTGTCGGCTGTAGCGTTGAAGCTCGTCGTCGGTCAACAAGGCGCGAAACCTCCTCATTCAACGTGGGGTGCAAGGACCGGTCCGTGCACCGCGCGTCCAGGGCCAGTGTGCGTTGGCGGCAACAGGCGGGCGTTGGCAGCACTTAACAAGCGGTCGAGCATTTATAACCGGTCGAACATGGTAACGTCGACCGCTCGCGGACACCCTCGGGCATTCTCGTCGCCACGAGTGCACGATATACTCGCTGGTTCGCAGATTCTCGCCGTTTCGGTTCTCAACCCGGGCGATGAGAATTCGCTCACAGTCCCCGCCGCGAAACAGCGTCCCCAACGAGGAAGATCAACCATGAAGCTCGGTTTCGTCAGCGCCATATTTCCCGATCTTGGGTTGGACGAGGTGGTCCAATTCGCGGCAGCCGAAGACTACGACTGCGTCGAAGTGATGTGCTGGCCGCTGGGCGGCCCCGAGCGAAAGTACGCCGGCGTGACCCACATCAACTGCGCTGACTTCTCGCAGACGGCAGCTGACGAGGTCAACGCACTCTGCGATCAAAACGGCGTCGAGATCTCCGGTCTGGGCTACTATCCGAACGTCCTCTCCGGCGATGCTGAAGAGGCTGAGGTAGCCCGCAACCACTTGCGCCGCGTGATCGATGCGGCGGCGCTGCTGGGGCTGAGAAACGTGAATACGTTCATCGGCGCCAACACACGCATGAACTGGGAGGAAAACTTCATGCAGTTCACTCAGGTCTGGCCCGAGTTGATCCGCCATGCCGAGGACCGCGGCATCTACATCGGCATCGAAAATTGCCCGATGCTTTTCAGTTTCGACGAATGGCCGGCCGGCAAGAATCTCGCCTACTCCCCTGCCCTTTGGCGACGGATGTTCGAGGCGATTCCCTCGGACCACTTCGGCCTCAACTTCGACCCCTCGCACTTCGTGCTGCTGATGATGGACTACGTCGAGCCCATCTACGAGTTCAAACACAAACTGTTCCATACCCACGCCAAGGACATGCGGATCGAGCGCGACAGGCTCAATAGCACCGGCATTCTCGGCTTCGGCTGGTCGACGCCAAAGATTCCCGGACTCGGCGACGTCGACTGGCACCGCTGGGTATCGGCGCTCACCGACATCCAATATCGCGGTTCGATCTGCGTGGAAGTCGAGGATGACGCCTTTTGTTCCAACCTCGAAGACCGTAAGAATTCTCTCCGCATCAGCCGCAACGTGTTGCGTCCACTGGTAGTATGAATGGCGAGCCAGAAGGGCCCTGACGTGACCGACCCGCACGCTGACACCGCCGTCGACCTGTCGGTCGCGCTGGGCCGACTCCGTCTGCCCAACCCCGTGATGGTGGCTTCGGGCACGTTCGGCTATGCCCGCGAGATGCAGGGTCTCGTCGATCTTGCTCGGCTCGGCTGTATCGTGCCCAAGACGATCACCCAGGAACCCCGTGCCGGCAACGCACCGGCACGGACCGTCGAAACGACGGGGGGCATGCTCAACTCGATCGGGTTGGACAACGACGGCATCGAGTCTTTCACCGTGAAGTTGCTCCCCTATCTGACATCGCTCGGCGTGCCGATTGTCGTGAGCATCGCCGGGCGCACGATCGATG
>JAGQPT010000597.1 GCA_020426575.1 Planctomycetales bacterium | reverse complement strand
GCCGGCCGCGCCGCCGGGCGGCGGGCGTTTCTGCTCACCCCGCCGGTGCGTCGACGTTGGGTGTTTCGTGTCCGCGGCCTCTGGAGGCTGGTCGGCGGAGCGGCGCTGGTTTGTGTGGCGACGTTTTTGCTGCTGCCGCTCGGCGGCTTGATTTACAAGGCGGGCTGGCGCGCGGTGCGCGAAGGCGAGGGCTGGCAACGGGGATGGCAACTGACGAAGTTTCTCCACGTGATGGCCGAGAGCCCTGGCGATTTTGCCCGCGAGTTGGCGAACACCACGATGGCGGCCTTGTCGGCGACGCTGCTGGCACTGGCCGTGGCGGTGCCGCTGGCCTGGCTTGCCGTTGGCGCGGACCGGCGGCGGTGGATGAGCACGGCGGGCCGCGGCGCGACGTGGCTGGTCGTGGCGCTCTGGGCCCTGCCCGGACCGGTGATCGGCGTGTTGGTGATCCTGCTGCTCAATCGGCCGGGTGTGCCGGGGTTCGTGTATCTGTATGACCGCACGCTCGCCGGCCCGGTGCTGGCACTCGTCGCGCGGATCCTGCCGCTGGTCGTGGTGATCGTCTGGGCGGGGTTGAGAACCGTCCCAATGGCCACGCTCGAAGCTGCAGAGCTCGCCGGCGCGGGCTGGTGGACACGGCTGTTGCGGGTTGCCCTGCCCCAGCGGCGATTCGCCTTGATGGTAGCGGCCGCGGTCGGACTGGCGGCGGCCAGCGGCGAGTTGGCCGCAGTGAGCCTGGTGGTGCCGCCCGGCCACGAACTCGTCTCGACACACCTGCTCAACCTGCTGCATTATGGCATCGAAGACCGTGTCGCCGGCCTGGCGGTGTGGCTCTACGCCTGGTTCGCCGGCCTCTCGCTTATCATCACCGCAGTGCTCGCCCGCCGGCTGTTCAGGCTACAATGAATGATCTCATCTGAATGTGAACCGATCCGCGTCCGAGGTAGCGCCGTCCTGATGTCACGAGCGTTCCCAATCTGCCTGGCGCTCGCCGCCGTCTTCGCGGCGAACCGTGTCGCCCTGGCCATCGACCACGTCACCTACCGCGTCGACGGACAGCTCGAACAGCGCGACGGGCAGGTCGTCGCCGAGAAGGCCGGCGCCCTGCTGTTCATGACTCCCGACCTGCGGCTCACACTGGTTCAGGCCGACGAGGTGGTCGAGCACACGGTCGACGACGAGGACTTTGAGCCACTCGACCGCAAGGCCCTGGAGGCCGAGCTGCTGGCGGAATTGCCCGAGGGGTTCCAGGTTTACAAGCGGCCGAAGCACTTCATGATCGCGCACAACACGTCGCAGGCCTACGCCCGCTGGTGCGCGGCGTTGCTGGAACGGCTGTACTCGGCGTTTGTCAACTATTGGGACAAACAGGGTTTCGAGGTCAGCGAGCCCGACACGCCGCTGGTCGTACTGGTATTCGCCGACCGCGCGTCGTTCAATCGCTACGCCCGCAGCGAGATCGGCGTGGCGGCTGACTCGGTGATCGGCTACTACAGCCTGACGTCCAACCGCATGTGCATCTTCGATCTGACGGGTGTCGAGGCGGCGGCGCGCAACGACCCGCGCCACTCGATCAGCGAACAGCGCATCCAGCAATTGTTGTCCCGGCCCGAGAGCGAACGCCGTGTCGCCACCGTCGTCCACGAGGCGACGCACCTGTTGGCGTTCAATTGTGGTCTGCATCAGCGGATGGCCGACATCCCGCTGTGGGTCAGCGAGGGAGTGGCCATTTACTTCGAGACACCCGACGTGGGTAGCAACCGGGGCTGGCGGACGATCGGCGGCGTCAATCGGGTGCGGCTGGCTGAGTTTCGCCGCTATCTGCCACGCCGGCCCGCCGATTCGCTGGAAACGCTGATCGCCGACAACGGTCGTTTTCGCAACACGACTGACGCGGCCGACGCCTATGGCGAAGCCTGGGCGTTGACCTACTATCTGCTCGAGCGCCACACCGACGCGTATCACCGCTACCTCAAGTCGCTGGCCGACCGGCAACCGCTCGACAACGACACGCCCGAGAAGCGATTGGCCGCCTTCCGCGAGGCGTTCGGCGAGGACATCGGGGCCCTGGACCGCGACATGGTGCGCTACATCCAGCAGTTGCGGTAAGGCGGCCAGCTCAGCGGGGATTGGGCAACGGCGGTCAAGGTCTGCTATGATGTCTGACACGCAATCTACGTCCCCACCCCATCCTCCCGCCCCCACCGCATCTTAGGAGAATCGAAGATGTCCGATCACTCCCCCTTCGTCGCCTCGCGCCGTGATTTTCTCCGCACATCAACGGCCGTGGCCGGGACGTCGCTGGCCGGACTGACGTTGGCTCGCTCCGTGCACGCTGCCGGCGACGATACGCTCAAGGTGGGATTGATCGGGTGCGGGGGTCGTGGCACCGGCGCGGCCAAGCAGGCGCTCAACGCCGACGACAACGTCAAGCTCACGGCGATGGGCGACGTGTTCCGCGACCACCTCGACAGCAGCCTGGCCAACCTCGAGAAACAGGACGACGTGGCCGGCAAGCTCGACGTCGCCGAGGACCACAAGTTCACCGGCTTCGACGCCTATCAGCAGGTGCTCGACAGCGACGTCGACGTGGTCATCCTCACCACGCCGCCGCACTTTCGTCCGGCGCATCTCAAGGCCGCCATCGATGCCGGCAAACACGTCTTCTGCGAAAAGCCGGTCGCCGTCGATGCCACCGGCGTCCGCAGTGTGATCGAAACCTGCAAGGCGGCCAAGGAAAAGAACCTCAGTCTCGTCTCCGGGCTTTGCTGGCGCTACGACAACGGTGTGCGGGAGACGATGCAGCGCGTGGCCGACGGCGAGATCGGCGACATCGTGGCGATTCAGGAGAACTATCTCGCCGGCGGGCTCTGGAAGCACGCCCGACGCCCCGAGTGGAGCGACATGGAGTATCAACTCCGCAACTGGCTGTACTACACCTGGCTCTCGGGCGACCACAACGTCGAGCAGCACGTGCACAGCCTCGACAAGGCGGTCTGGGCGATGGGCGACACCCCGCCGGTGCGAGCCGTCGGACTCGGTGGCCGCCAGGCCCGCGTCGAGCCGATCTTCGGCCACATCTTCGATCACCATGCCGTGGTCTACGAATGGCCCAACGGTGTGAAGATGTTCGCCTACTGCCGCCAGCAGGACGGCTGCACGACGGATGTCGACGACTACATTCTCGGCACCAAGGGCCGCGCCACGGTGCTGAAAAACCGCATCGAGGGCGAGAAGTCGTGGAAGTACCGCGGCGAGAAGAACAACATGTACCAGACCGAGCATGACGAGTTGTTCGCCTCGATCCGATCGGGCAACCCGATCAACAACGGCCACTACATGACCGTGAGCACGATGGTGGCCATACTGGGCCGGATGGCGACATACACGGGCAAGTCGATCACCTGGGACGAGGCGATCAATTCGAGCGAAGACCTCACACCGGCGGCCGGCTACGAATGGGGCCCACTGGAAATGCCCCTGGTCGCCGTCCCGGGTCAGACGCAACTGGTGGTGTGAGAGTCTTCCCTGCAATGAATTGCGGGCCTAGTTTCGGCCGTCGGTGCGAGACGGTCACTTTGCTGCCATCGTCACGTCCATTGAACGGTCGAAAATGCCCCTGACTTCAGTCAGGGGGACCGTCACCAGGAGTTTCCGCCGATGTTGTCCCGTCGCTCGATTGCGTGTTGCGCCACGGTGTTTGGTCTCGCGCTGGGCGCTGGGTCAGCGCTCGCGGCGGACGCCACGATCACCCACACGCGCTCGGCCACGTTCGAGTTGACCTTCAACAATTCCGACGTTGAGTGGTCGGGTGTGCCGGGTTCGCCGGCAGCGACGCTGCGTGTCCGCGAGGGCGCGACGCCGATTGCCACCGACCTCTGTGTGACGACGGTCACGAGCGATCCGATGGCACCCAGGCGGCGCTATT
>JAGQPT010000596.1 GCA_020426575.1 Planctomycetales bacterium | reverse complement strand
GTTCAGGAACAAGCCGGTAAGCGAAGCATCCTCACATACATTCCCACCTTCAACAGCAACGAAGACCGCCTCATCGAGTGCGCGGAATTGCTGGTCGCCGCTGGGGCAAAATTGGAACATGCCGACCGCCACGGCTTCACGCCTCTGCACGGCGCCGTGCATCGCAGCAGTCCCAAATTCGCCCAATGGCTGTTGGACCAGGGAGTCAATCCAAATCCGTACAAAGAAGGGCGGCAAACCCCGCTGGACTATACGTACGAAATTCTTGAGGACCACGAAAACTACCTTAAGCGGGCAGTGGGCCTCACCGACGAGGAACGCAAGGAGGCTCAAGAGAGTGCTGGCTGGATTAATGAAATGATCAAGGTCCTCGAAGCCGGTGGCGGCCAGCGGTGCGCCACGGCATCAGACGTTCCCGAACCACCCTCACCGGAACTCCAGAAGATTCTCGCCACGCCCGTCGCCGAGCGGCGCGGGCTCTGCGATGCCACCTTCTTTCAGAGCGAGCAGATCATGATCCGCGCCGATATCGACCGGATCGCTAACCTATTGGAAAAGGACCGCAAGTTTGAACGTGTCGAGCGGGACGTGCTTGACCGACTCGACGAATTGGAGAAGCCGGTTGGGGACGTGCTCGCGCTGGTAAAACTCGTCGGCCACGACTGGGTGTACGTTGCCTGCGGCCGAGCGCCGCGGGGCGACAGCCCAATGCAGGCCTGGTCAAAAAAGCTGAAATCGCCTGTGCTCCGGGCCGGCGAGCAAAACACGGCGTGTGTCGTCTACTACTGGCTGTACGAGAACGGCGACTGTGCCGAGGTGTTCGAGTCCGACGGTCAATGGTTCCGCGGCGGGGTGGAGATCGATCCCGAAATCCAGGATGAATCGAAGCGCATGCAGGGCACGAGTTTCAGTTCGCTCCGCCGCGAACCGGAGGACGTCGACTGGTCGGCGTACGAATCCGAGTGGCAGTTCGTGGACGAATTCTTCCGCAGCGAGGACGCGTATCTGACGTTCCTGTGGGCAGGTTTCTCAGACGATGGCAAACTTAAGCTGAACTCTTACCACGACGATGAAACGGCCGCCGAGAACATCGAGCGGGTGGACGTGGCGTTCTACCAGCCAACCGCCATGCAAAAGCGCGCAGCCGAAACACCGCCACCTACGCCCGAAGAAGACGCGCTGCTAGAAGCCATCAAGGCGGGGGACGAAGACGGCGTCGACGCCGCAATTGCGGCTGGAGCGGACATTCACAAGCGCTTCACTACCGGCCAAGGAACGTATCTTGAGACCGCTGTAAAACACGCAGTGTGGTGCAAAAGCGAAGCGATTGTGGAGAAGTTGCTGCGTGCCGGTGCTGATCCAAACGTTTCGGGACCCGAACCCATTTTGGCGAGTTTAACGTTGCACGCGGGCACGACCATCATCGACATCCGAATAATCAATTTGTTGTTGAACGCCGGAGCCGAAATCGACGCCCGCCAAACGGACAAGGCACTCAATCCATTCGCACCGGGTGGCCGGACAGCATTGGCGGTGGCGTCTTCTTTGGGCACGCTAAATGGCGTACGTCTGCTGCTCAAGTCAGGCGCGAGCACTGCGATACGCGACGATGCTGGGAAGACTGCGTTGGAACTGGCGACAGCACACTTGCGAGTGGTGAAGAAATGGAGTCTCAAACCAAGTCCACCAGACGACATCAAACAACGGATTGCCGACGCGCAGGAGGTGGTTGACCTGCTCGAAGCGATCGAAGCAGGCCGCATCGACGTCGCGTCCTTGCCCGAGCCGGACGAAATCATCGCGGACGAAGAACGCCGGCTCGCGGAGCGGGGCAGATAGCGCCGACCAACAAAAACGCCCCGAGGGGTTGGGGCGTTGGGGCAGGGGCGTGGGAACAAAGGCGAGCCCTCGCCTGATTTGCACCAGGCGAGGGCTCCTCTTGTCGAGATGCATGACTCTAGGCCCGCCGGCTCGGAAGCTGCGGGGTTGAACGTCAGGCACTCTTATGTTTCGGCTCGGGCAGGGGAAACAGTTTCTCCCGTCCCAGCACGATGTCTTCGTTGATCACATAGTGGCCGCCCGGTCCCTGCTCGGGTAGCTCGAACATGATGTCAAGCATCACCTCTTCGATGATCGACCTCAGACTACGAGCGCCTGTATCTTTTTCCTGGGCCATTTCGGAAATCGCCCGCAATGCCTCAGGCGTGAACGTCAGTTCGGCGTTCTCCATTTCAAACAGTTTGGCATACTGCTTGATCAACGCGTTCTTCGGTTCGCACATCACGCGGATCAGGTCTTCGGTGCCGAGCGGCGTGAGCGGCGCGATGACGGGCAAACGACCGATGAGTTCCGGAATCAGGCCGAACTCGAGCACGTCGTCGCTGTTGACCAGCGGCAACAGATCCGCCAGATCACCATCGCCGTCGAGACCGGTCTCCTGGCCGAAGCCGATCGTACGATGACCGAGCCGTTTACTGATGATGCTGTCGATCCCGGCAAACGTGCCACCACAGATGAACAAGATGTTGGACGTGTCCATCTGGATGTACTGCTGCTCGGGATGCTTACGACCGCCCTGTGGCGGCACGTTGGCCATCGTGCCTTCGAGCATCTTCAAGAGCGCCTGTTGCACGCCTTCGCCGGAAACGTCGCGGGTGATCGAGACGTTCTGGCTGGTCTTGCCGATCTTGTCGATCTCGTCGATGTACAAGACGCCGCGCTGGGCCGATTCGATGTCGAAGTCGGCTGCGTGCAGCAGCTTGAGCAGCAGGTTTTCCACGTCTTCGCCGACGTAGCCCGCCTCGGTGAGCGTGGTGGCGTCGCCGATGGCAAAGGGGACGTCGAGGATCCGCGCCAGGGTGCGCGCCAAGAGCGTCTTGCCGCAGCCGGTGGGGCCGATGAGCAAGATGTTGGACTTATCCAGCTCGACGTCGCTGTCGGACTCGCCGATCATCAACCGCTTGTAATGGTTGTGGACGGCGACCGAGAGCACGCGTTTGGCGTGGTCTTGTCCGATGACGTATTCGTCGAGCTGCTTGGCGATGTCGCGGGGCGCGGGCACCTTGGTAAAGAGTTGTTTACTGGTGCCGCGCCGGCGTCGTTCCTGATCGAGGATGCTCTGGCAGAGCTCGATGCAGTCGCCACAGATGTAGACGTCGCCTGGCCCTTCGACCAGCGGACCGACGTCGCGATAACTCTTACGACAAAACGAACAGAAGGCGTTCTTCTTCGTGGTACTGCTACCGCGAGAACCGCCACTAATATCCCTTCCTCCAGGCATGCCTACTCCTTTTGGGCTATCACCGCTGGCTTTCCCCGACCAGTGCGGTGATCAACAATCCGTGGTGTCGCTCGATTGACCACGACGCGAGTTTTTCGCTTCGCGGCGAGTTGGGCATCCCTGACCGTAGGTTGTTCGAGCCTGCTAAACAAATGTACTGTATGACCTCAGATACGGAGTCGAGGTACGGGTGGATCGTTGGCAAATCTTCCTGGGGCAGGTCACAGTCAACCGTCTCGCTGCCGTCGTTGGGACGATCACGCATGGGAGACTCGTCCTAACCTGATTCGCCAGTATCTTTTAACTCCCGAGCCGCCTCATCGGCCAACATGCTTTTTATTGTTCGGAATTCCTCGTCAGATAGCTGACCCTCGGAATTCAAATCGCGGAAGTTTGACAGCATTTCGTTGGCGGTGAACGTGGGGTTACGCATGTTTTGACGGTAGCGTGCGATCACGTATCCGCCGATGACCAAGAGCACCGCAAATACCGCCAGCGCAAAGATTAAGCGTACCGATGGTTCTTCCAAAAAGGCGCCCACGCATCACCGCCTTCGTCGCTGCGTCACGGTCTACCCAGGCCGAAAACTACCCAGGCTGATTATGCTCCCCGTTGGGTGCATTATGCCCAGCCAATGCGGGCCCGTCCAGCAAACGCGAAGCGAACGAAGCGGTACAACGGTTTGACCCATGTTGCCACCGTCACCGGACTCCGACAAAGAGGACGGCCGCGGCGACCAAGAGCCAGCAACAGGACGGTTCCGGCACCGACCGAGGCGTCGCCCCGCCGAAAACCTGGGCCCATTGGAGATAGTCGAGTCCGTCGACGCGGCCATCGAGGTTGAAATCGCCGTGCGTGGCCGCTACCGCGGGATCTCTGTCGGGCGTTTCACCGAAGCGGCCCGCCCAGGCGTGATAATCCAACCCGTCGATGACGCCGTCCCCGTTGGCATCGGCGGCCGCCACCGGATCGAAGAGTGTCGCGGTAATCGTCGCCAACGGCGAGAAGAAGTCTTCGCCCGAGATGTCGACGCTGTTCAAATCGAAGCTGAACGGCGAACCGTCAACCAACGTGCCGCTGAGCGTGACGTCGCAGAGGTGCCGTGAAAGTTCTCGTCGTTGTACGGTGCAAACGCGAACGGGTTGCCACCGGCGAGAACACCACTCAGCACGGCGTTGACGGGAATGTCGACCGTGACCTCATCGCCGACGTTGTCCAATCCCGCAATTGGGAGTCCATCGATGGCGAAATCCCCGCCGACCAGCGTCACCGTGTTTGGGGCCGGTCGTCTAAATGACGGTCCAAACTCGCCACCAGAAATCGTGACGTCACTTCCTTCGTCGGTATGAACAAACACACCGAGCCGACCGCCGGAGACGTCCACAACACTACCCGATCCAGCATACAATTCTCCGTTAATGTAGCCCCCACTCATCGTCACCGTACTACCGGCATTGGCATGGAAATACGGCTCCACCGTCCCACCGCTGATATTCACTTGGACGTTCGTACTGGTGCCATCCTCGGCGCCGGCCTGAAAACTTCGGCCGATCTCGCCACCCTCGCCCAGGTTCAACTGTGTGTCCGAGCCAATCGACGATGACGCCGCGTCGGGCGGGACATTGATCACGGTCGAGGAAGGCTCGGCATGCAACGTCCGTGCGAAGCCGAAAAGAAGCGTAGCAATTGCTACCCACAGGGCGGTTGAGAATTGCACAGCGATGCCCCCAGGTTACGGATCATTCTGTGCCGGCGCGAGAATCGGCTGGCCGTTTTCGCTTGGCGGTCGCTTCCATTGGGGGTCATGCCCCCCTCCTCACCGTGAGGGTAATGACGCCACCAGCCAAAGTGCACCGAATTCGCCGTCCCGTTCGTACCGCGGCCACCATGGCGCAAAAAAACACCCCGCCGGCGTCGGCGGGGTGCTCGTGTGAGTGTTCCGATGCGAGCTGGTCGCGTCGGGACGCCCCAGGCGGCTGACTTCGCGACCGGGGCGATCGTGTGCCCCGCTGCGTTGGGAGTCCGCTCGATGGGGCGAGCGGGCCTATTCGGCCGGCGCATCCGCCGGGGCCGCATCGCCGCCGCCGTCAGCCGGGGCCGCCGGAGCCGGCGTCGACGTCTTCTTTTCGCCGCAGCCGAGGGTGAACGTACCCAACACGGCCATCAGGATCAAAAGCCAGGAAGTCTTCATGCGAAACACCTTTCCCTAGTTTGGTTTGCAAATACCTGTTTGCTTGCGAAAGCCATGCTCTTTTGTGAGATATCAAGCACCGCCCTCCGGGTCGCCGCGTTGACGCAACGCGCGACCCCAACCTGCGAGCCTCCTTGCCAATGCTTGTTTCGAGCCCCTCTCGAAACGCCGTATCAGCGGGGCCGTCCGGACCAGCCGGTGGTCTCCTGGATTGTTACATTCTCGTGATGGTTATTCCCCGACGGCACGCCGATCTTGGCAAATGCGTCAAGAATTCTCAATCAACCATCCTGTTGTTACGCCAAGTACCCGTTCGTCGGATGCCCGGGAGTCGCGTCGGTTGGTTTCCAGCGGACGCGATGTTCCCAGCCGGTGCGAGCATCCCTGGGACGCGCCAAGCGCGCCTCATGATACCGGCGACCGAACCCCTCCGGAAGCGGGCGGCCGGGAAAAATGCCGCCCCAAATTGGCCGCGTACCCCGTCGCCATGTCGTGCCGCTTTCAGTCATCGGGGCCTACATTCTTCTCGCCTCGCCCAGCTTAACGCTACTGGGTGGTACGATCGGTAGAATCGGCCGAATCGATCTCATTTCCGGTCCGACCGCGCGCCGACGTTACCCATAAGGTGCCACTTCGCAAAGGTCCGCTCGGCGATTAGCCCGCAACGTGCGATACCTTTGTGGCGGGAGCCAGGACAACAGCCGTCCGGGCGCGCAACGCACCGCGAAAGACCCATTCACCGGCCGTGTGTCCCGACGGCGCGTCACCATGTCGGCACGTTTGGTCAGACAAAGGGAGGTAATCCGGCAGATGAAACGGCTCATCGTAGCAGCGGCGATCATTGGTGCCTGCTCGGTCGTCGAGGCCCAAGACGGCGTCCGCACGGCATCGGCCACGGTTCCGCAAACCGCGGTGCCGCAAACGTTTTCCATGGGCGAGATGGTGCCCACGCCCGAGATGTGGTTCTACGAGCAGTGGCTGCGCCAACGCCAAGACCCCAAGGTGGCGGTCCGACTCAACGCCGAATTCCAGCATCGGCAGCAGCAACGCCGCATGGCGGCGAGTGAATGGTTTGGTCTGTCCAACTCGCGGCCGACCGCGTCGACGACGCCTTTCATGGGGAGCTACTCGCCCGCCTGGCGGTCGAACACTCGCGACCCTTTCCAATGGGCAGGCGTGGGTCAGGCGCAGACGGTGGTGCTGCCCGCGCCGCCGAGTTCGCCCCGCTACGGACTTTGGTATCGACAGAGCTTCGAAGCGGCGAGGATTTGGCTCAGCGAAGTCGCACTCCGTCGACGTCGCGGCCAAGCACGATACATCGCGCAACGGCAAGCGTCTCCATTTGGGAGCGCTTGCCGTTGTCGTTTTTCGTCGTAGGGCCACAGCGGGTTCGTGTCCGGTGCGGTGGCTTTCGTGTACATTGGTCAGCCGCCGCCGGGACGCTCTACAGGTGGTCGGTAATTTGAACGGCTGACGGAAAGACGGACACCGATGCAACTCACGGCAAAACGCTATGACACGGCAACCGTGTGCCGCGTCACGATCGAAGCGGGCGAGATCTCGCAGGTCGAGACCATCGCGCACGATTCCGGCGACGCGGAGTCGTTGCCCTGGATCGCGCCTGGTTTTATCGACATTCAGGTCAACGGTTACGGGGGCCAGGAATTCAGTTCGGCTGAGATCACCGTGGAGCAGGTCCGCACGGTGGTGCGGCGCCTCGACGAGTTTGGCGTCGTGGGGGTTTGCCCCACGCTGACGACGAACGGCTTTGAGGCGCTCAGCCACGGTGTGCGTACGATCGCTGCCGCTTGCGACGAACATCACGACGTGCAGGCGCGCGTCGTCGGCATCCACGTCGAAGGTCCCTACATCTGTCGAGAGGATGGACCGCGGGGGGCACATCCGCTCGAACATTGTCAGCCGCCCGACTGGGAGCACTTCAGTCGGTTACAGGATGCCGCCGAGGGGCACATCGTGCTGCTGACTCTTTCGCCCGAGTATGACGCCGCGCCGGCATTCATCGCCCGGGCCGTGCGATCGGGGGTGACGGTGGCCCTGGGGCACATGTCGGCCACAAGTGACCAGATTCGCGCGGCCGTCGACGCCGGTGCGTCGCTCAGCACCCACCTGGGCAACGGCGCTCACGGCCAGCTGCGCCGCCATCCAAATTACATCTGGGACCAGTTGGCCGAAGACCGTCTTTCCGCGAGCCTGATCGTTGACGGTCATCACTTGCCCCGCGAGGTCGTGCAGTCGTTCGTGCGCGGCAAGACGCCGCAACGCTGCATCCTGGTGAGCGATTTCTCTGGATTGGCCGGTCTGCCCGTGGGGCGCTATGATTCGAGCGGCTGTGAACTGGAGATTCTCGCGGACGGCCGGCTCGTGATCGCCGGTCAGCGACAACTGCTCGCCGGCGCGTCGGCGCCCATCGGACGCGGCATCGCCAACGTGATCGCATTCGCCGGCGTTGACTTGCGCACCGCGGTAGACATGGCCGGCCAGCACCCGTTGCGGCTGCTGGGGCGAACGCCCGGGCAATTGCGCCCCGGCGACGCGGCAAACCTTACGCTGTTCGACTACCCGGCCGACACGCCCGACGGTCTAAACGTGCGAGCCACAATCATCGCCGGCGACGTGGTCTACGGTGCCGTTTGATCACCGGACGTCTCTGCTGCCGTCGGTCAGCGCCTGGCCGGCGCGCGGCAAACATTCGAGCGGCCCGTTCTCGATTCGTTCAGCGCGACGTCGGGCTATTTCGACGAGGCACCCTGGTACGGCGGCAGTTCGCGGATCGACTGGGCGATCGCGTTGCGCGCCGCCAGGAAACGGCTGTCAGTCACGGAACCGTAGTCGCGCTGAAACTCCTCGGCAGTCAGCCCCTCGGGAAGGTCCGTCGGTTTGGGCAGGTAGTCCTTGATGCGAAAACGCTTCGACAGGGACTCGATCGCCGAGGGATCGCTGCGGCGGACAAGCTGCAAGAACGCCACCCCGGAGAGGTCGGCCGAAAGATCGGCAAAGCTGAAGCCGCTGCCACCGTCGGAATCGGAGACTTCTTTAGTTTGCCCCAAGGCAAGCGCCAACGGTTCGCCGCCGACCGAGGCAATGGCGGCCGAGAGAAAGAAGTGTTGGGTCCAGTCAGGGCGGGTGTACATGGTGGGCTGTCCCATGATCTCCAGTCGCCGTTGCCGGTCGCTGTCGCTCTCCAGGCCTTCGAGCAACTGGGCGCCGCCAGGAAGTTTGCCCAGCGCGCCGCTCGAATCCATGAATGCTCCGAGGGCAAGCAGTAAGGCATCTCCCGCCACGGTTTCGGGCAGCACACTCGCGGCGTTGGCCGCTTCGCGGACGTAGAACTCGGTGAGGCGGTCACCGCTCAATCGCCGCAGCCCTTTCGGCGCATCTTCAGGCAGGAGCTGATTTTGTTCGGCCGCTCCGCGCAGCGCGTCCATCACGATGCTGGCCATCGGCACCAGTTGCCGACGTTGTGCCGAGGAGGACGACGGCTCGTCGCGAACCGGCCCCAGCGCCGCAATGAAGCGCTCCGCGGCGTCGTCCTCTGGCATCGCTTCTCCCATCACCCGGTAGATCTCCCGCAGGCGTCGCTTCGTCGGTTGCGAAAGTCCGAAGAGGCGGCGAGGTCCCTCGGTGCGCAGCTCCTCGCCGATCTGGTACATTGCGAGGGTATTCAGCGGATCGAAACCCACGCGGAAGCTTCGCAGCACGGCTTTGCCGTCGTTGAGCTTTGGTCGCATGGCGGAAGTCGACTCGGGGCTGTGCAGGCAGCCCATGTAGTGCCCCAGTTCGTGCACGAGCACCTCGGTCAGTTCCGGCCCGGCCACGCGGCCACGCCACTCGCGCAGCAGGATGTAGGGGTGGAATGGACCGCGCGTGCCGCCGAGTCGCGGCGTGCCTTCGTTTTGTTCGTGTTGGCGAGTGAAACCGATGGCCAACTGCGCCGGTTGTGGTCGCACGGAGCGTTCGAATTCGAGCAACGTGTCGGCGAACTCCGTCAGCGAGTCGTTCGAATCCCAACGCTCGAAGGTCACGGGCTTGAACTTTACACGGCAGTGGCGTTCGAACACGTCTGAGGCGTCTTTCAGCCGGCCAGCGAGTTCGGCCTGCCACTTCTCGTCGGGCTCGACGTTTTCGTCGTCGACCAGAATCTTCACGGGAATCTCGAAGACGGGCGCGTCGAGGCGACGCTGTTCGAGAGCCGCGTCCTGGGGCGGACTGGGCGGCGTGCCGATGCCGATCTCGTGGAGATCGAGCCTGCCGCCGGCGTCGGCAAAGAAATAAGCGCGGTACGGCGACAGGCGATATTGCCGCCGAGAGTCGCCGTCGCCGAAACCAATGCTGACGTCCCCCGTCACGCCCAGCGGCATCGTCTCGTTCGCCTCGATGCGGTGCGCGGACTGTTCGCCGTCGGCGCGGGCGATCTTGAAGTCGAGGGCCGTCTTGAGGCGGTTGGCCAGCACAATCACTGCGGCCGATGCTGAACTTGGTGCAACTGGCGTCGCCAACGTCAAAGCGACAACTGCAACGGTCAACAAACGGCGCGGCGCGCACGAAGCGGACGCACGATAGGTGCGCGCGCGGCCGTGGCACGGCGTGCCAGCGGCGACGGCGCAGTCACTCGATTCGGGGGCTCGATTGGAAAGCATTAGCGACGCGGGGGGCGTTGGCGTGGGAGGGCGATGGCGACCGAGCGTTGAGTCAAGTGTACCGCAGAATCGACCGATCGGCGAAACCGCCCCGTGGCCGTCATTTGGACGAGGAGCCTGGAAGGGGGCCAAAGAGCGCCACCGTGGTGGG
>JAGQPT010000595.1 GCA_020426575.1 Planctomycetales bacterium | reverse complement strand
CGGTGGTGACGGCATGTTGTACATCACCACGGGCGACGGTGGTGGCGGTGGCGACAACGAACCGGGCCACACCGGCGGTGGACCGGGCGATCCCAGTGGCGGTCTCGGTAACGCACAGGACCGCAGCAAGTTGCTCGGCAAGGTACTGCGCATCGACGTGGACGGCACGGATGGTCCAGGCGGCCAATACGGCATTCCCGCGGACAATCCCTTCGTCGGCGTGGGAGGCGGTGTGCGCGAAGAGATCTTCGCGTATGGCCTGCGCAATCCTTGGCGAGCAACCTTTGACAACGGGCCAGGAGGGACCGGGCGGTTATTCATCGCCGATGTCGGCCAGGGCGACGTCGAAGAGGTGAACATCATCGAAGCCGGCGGCAACTACGGCTGGCGAATCAAGGAAGGAACGTTTGACTTTGATGCCACTGTGTCGCCCGATCCGCTCGTTGCTCTGGTCGACCCGATCAGCCAGTACGCACATCCCGGCTCTGCCTTGGGGCTGCCCGAGATCGGGATTTCGGTGACCGGCGGAGTGGTATACCGCGGAGGTGATTTTCCGCAACTTGACGGCAAATACATCTTCGGAGACTGGAGCACCGGCTTCAGCACACCGAACGGCACCTTGTTGGGGCTCGAAGAGACGTCGCCGGGCGTGTTCGACTTCTCGAAACTCGATGTCGTGGGAGGCAACCCGATCGGCGAATTCATCCTGGCGTTCGGACTCGACGAAAGCGGCGAAGCCTACGTGGCCACGAAACGTACGACGGCACCGAGCAGCGTCGACCCCGACACCGGGCTTCCCACTGGCTCCATTTATCGAATCACGATCATTCCTGAACCGACCTCATTGTCGACCGCCGTGCTGGTTGCTGCTTGCTGGGGCTTGATGTTCCGGCGCTCGGGTAGACGCCGTGGTGTGATTAGCTGAACGCTGAACGGGAGTTTGTGGGCAATCAAACGTGATTGAAGCACACGAACGTTGCTGTTGAGGACAAAGGATGTATCGGTGCATTTGCGTGTTCATTGTTGTTTGCGTCACCAGTGCTTTGGGGAATGCCTCTCCAGGTGCCACTTTTCAACGCGACGATTTCCAGTCCGGGACACTCGAAGGCTGGGCCGGAGGCGCGGCTCCCACACTGGTGGCTGACGGCGGGCCGGACGGCAGCGGCGATGCCTTTCTGCGGATCATTTCCGACGGAACGCTCGGTCCCGGGTCGCACCTAGCCACGTTCAACGAAGAGCCAGCCTGGACGGGCGACGTCGGCGCCCTCGGCGCCGTTGCAGTGAGCCTCGACATGATGAGCCCGCTCGCCTCGCCGGACTTGGAGATGCGGCTCGTCCTGTTCGCGCCTACGAATCCCATCAACCCATCAAACCTGAACCGGCGCTGGACGTCGACCGTCGCGGCAAGCGTGCCCGGCGACGGGGTGTGGCGCCGCTACGTCTTTTCACTGGCCGAGGCGGATTTGACGCACGTGCAGGGTTCGGACAGCTACGCCGACTCGATCGCCGACGTCGTGCGCGTGATGTTCCGGCACGACTCCGGGCCTCCATCGAGCAGTGGTGTGAGCATCGCGGCGACGGTCGGCATCGACAACGTGCGCTTCTTGGCCGCCCCGGGAGACGCTAATCAGGACGGTCACGTCGACGGACTCGACTACTTAATCTGGGCCGAGGCGTTCGGCGACGACCCGGCGATGGACCCTCCCGGCTCTCCCTTGAACGGCGACCTCAACGACGACGGCGCGGTCAACGGGCTCGATTATCTGCTTTGGGCGGGGCAGTTCAATAATGGACCGTTAGATGTATCCGCCGCTCCGGAACCGGCCGCCGCGTCGTTGTTCCTCGTGGGTATCTGCCTCGTGGTCAGGGTCCGGCGGTGTCGTACTGCCGGGTGAGTTGGCAAGTTGGGTGGGAGGCGTTGCTGACGTTTTGCCCTCCCCCCGGGCGCGGGAAACCTGGCGCCGGACTGCTGTCAGCGCCCGTCGCAACGCCCCGCGTTTGTAGTGTCGCCTAACTGTCCGGCAAAGGTGTCGCGCCTGATCGAATGGCGAAACCGGCGGGATCGCCGTCCTGGCCGACTTCTCGACGATTCGCCGTTCCAGGAACTGTGGTCGCCGCCCTCCGGAGCGGCGTGATCCGAGACTCACGGCCGATTTCGGGTGGTGACCCAGTCAGCCGGCATTTCCCGGGCTTATTCTATCATTCTGATTGCCCGGAGTCGGCCAGTCGACACGCCACGTCGACCGGTGGCGGCAGGCTCGACGGCACATTGACGATTCACGCCGAGCACCTAATCATCGTCACATTGGGCCGACGGTGGTCCGAATGCGCGGCTGCAACGGTTTATGCGGCGGCCAAACGGGTATGCGGTCGTGCTCAGCAAAGCGAATGTTTCGACGGAATCAAATATTCAAAGCGCCAAGTAAATGATTGATAAAGAAACTGAATTTCTCTAGACTTTTTTCTTCAGAGCCAAATTCCAGCCAATTATCATGACATCTGGAACGGGTGGCGAGGTGCCGCCGGACGTGGATATCCACGCAACGAGTAGATGTTCACGAGCTGTAAAAAACGTGAATCTGCGTTGCCCGAGATTCACACCTGGAGAAAGTCAGTATGTCGATGCGATCATACGAGGAACCGTCACTGCTTGACGTTGTCAGGATAGTGATGCGACATCGTAGAAAAGCGATCACGTTCTTTTTGGTGGTGATGGTTTGCACCGCCGTCGTAGTAGTGGCCTGGCCGAAAAAGTATGGTTCCGAATCGAAGCTGCTGGTTCGCGTGGGCCGCGAGACGGTCACGCTCGACCCCATCGTGGGGACGGGCAAAACGTTGAATCTCGACGCGTCGCGCGAGACCGAAATCAACACGCTGTTGGAAATCCTCAAGTGCCGGGCGATGTTGTCCAAGGTCGTGGACCGACTTGGGACCGACGTCATCTTGGCGCCGCCGGAGCACAAGAGTCTCGTCTATGAAGGAAAGGAAGGACTCGATTCGTTGCGGCATTGGTTAAAGGGTTTGGTGATGTCGGAGGAAAGCAGCGGACCTCCCCCGACCCAGGAAGAACAAGCCATCAAGGTGTTGGACGAACAGATTGACGTCTCGGCGCCGAAGAGTTCGACGGTCGTCACCGTGGCCGCCGAAGCACACTCGCCTCAACTCGCTCAACAGTTTGCCGCGGCTCTCGTCGACGTCTATTCGCGGGAGCACATGCGGCTGAACACCAACGCCGGTTCTGAGGGTTTCTTCCACGAGCAGAAGGACCTCGTCGCCGACGAGCTCAGCCAGGCCAAGACTCGACTCAACGAGTTGCGGTCGGAAATGGGAATCGGTTCGGCCGAGACGGAATACGAACGCCTGGAGAATGAAAAGGCGCAGATCGAATCGCTCCGCGGCAACCTGGCACGCGAACTGGCCGGTGCAACGGCCAAGTGCGAAGCGCTCGAAGCCGAGGTCGCCGCGGCCGAAGAGGTCGTGCTCACGGCGCGTGCCGAAGGAATGACGAACGAAGCGTCGGATGGAATGCGTCAACAATTGTACGACCTGGAAATCGCCGAGGACCGGGCGTCGCGGCAGTTCACTGAAAACCATCCATCGCTCAAAGTGATACGCGGGCAGCTTGATTCGATGCGTGAGGTCTTTTCCGCGCAGTCGCCGGACCGCACGATGGAGACCTACGCCCGCAACACGGGTCGAGAAAAGCTCGAAATCGAGTTGCAGCAGGAGCGGACCCGATTGGCCGAGCTCAAGGCCGAAAAGGCGGCTGCCGACATGCAAGCCGAGGACGTGCTCGCGTCGCTGAAGCAACTAAACGACAAATCCCGCGAGCTGGATCGCTTGACTCAGGACATCTCGTTTCTGGAGCGGAGCTACGACACATATTCGGAGAGTTACGAGCAAGCCCGCATCGGCAGCTCGTTGACGGACAAGCAGATTTCGAACGTAACCGTCGCCCAGCCAGCCACGTTGGTCAACGAGCCAGTCAGTCCGAACCGCAAGTTGTTGGCGGCGTCTGGTTTGATGCTGGGCATTATCGGCGGGATTGGTTTGGCCCTGGCCGCCGAAGGTATGGACCGTCGCTTCAAGTCCGAAGCCGAGTTCGAGGAGTTCACTGACCTACCCGTGTTGATCTCGTTGGCTGAAGAGTCCAGGCCCGTTTTGATGCTCGAGTCCATGGGGAGCCGCCGCCATGTCAGTTGACAGAGAAGTAGCCACGACGCGTGACATCCAGGCGGCACCATCCACTGCAAAGCGTTCGCGCATGGGACAGCTTGACGATCGGTTTCTCGCCCTCGTCTGGCACGTGCTCGCTTCGGACGGCCACGCCGCTGAAGAAAGCACCAAGGCGGTCGGCGTCACTAGCTCGATCAAGGGTGAAGGGACGACGACGGTGGCCTCGAACATGGCGATCACCGCCGCCGCGCTGAACATCGGTCCGGTGTTGTTGGTCGACGCCAACGTCCACCGGCCCAACTTGCACCGGGTGTTTGGCGTTGACGGCGACGTTGGCCTGCAGAACACCCTGTGCGGCGAACTGACGCCGCTGGAATGTATCACTCCCTCCCCCGTCTCCAACCTGTCGTTGATGATGAACGGGCGCATCGATCCAGACGAAGTTGCCGTCTACAGCAAGTCGTCGATCGATGAACTGCTCGATGAACTCAAGGACGTGTTTCGTTTGATCCTGTTCGATCTGCCGCCGGCCAACGATTCGAACGTGTGCCGGTCGCTGGCGGGTCGACTTGATGGCGTGCTGTTCGTGGTCGACGCAGAACGCGTGGACCGCGACACGGGCCGACGCATGTGCGATCGGTTGCGCCGCGCGAACGCCAACTTGCTGGGTGCCGTGTACAACCGGGTGCCTGGCGAAAAACGATCTCCCCGAAGATAGCCGCACGCCGTTTCGACGGTGTTGCGATCCACACACAGCCCACCTGTTGTTTCAATGTCAGCGAAGGACCGTCTGCTCGCCTGTAACGGGGCGCAGCGTGGTACCGCGATGAGAGGCGGATGCGCCTGTCCCGGTGCCCCGCGGCAAAGTTTGCAACGATTGCAAGCGTGATTGTTTCACACGACGACTTCACTAGCACGGTTTCAACTGCATCATGTCCAGCACGTACGACGAATCGGCGCTTTCGTCATTGACGGCTTCGGATGATGTGGACGCCGCCCCTAGTTCCGGGGCAGCGCTGCTCGAATCAGGGGCGGTGGATGGCCAATTGGGCCCCGTTGCCATGGACGCCGAGTCCTTCGCCGAACGGCTTGAACGGGCCCAACGTCGCGCCTTGCGTCGCGGCCGGGTGTTCTCAGTGCTGAGCTTCGACGTTTCGTCACTGAAGTCGACCGACGATGCCGCTCAACGCGTCGACCGATTCGTGGCATCCCTTGATGATCGATTCGAGTCGCACGGCGGAATCGGCTGGCTCGACGGTGCAAACGTGGGAATTCTATTGCCCAACGTGTCACTGGACGACGCCTGCGAACTGCAAGCGACCGTCGTCGACACCTTGCCGTGGGGTGACGGACGGCAGGTCGGGGAAATGCCCGTTCGGATCCATTTTTTTCCCCCGTATCAGCAGTCATCTGCGGTGCTGACCGACGGCGAACGCGTCGTGCCTAAGGTGGCGATCGAACCCACCGCTTTACGTCCGACGCCGCTGTGGAAACGCACGTTGGACGTCATCGGTGCAGTGACGGGGTTGTTGCTGCTCTCGCCGCTACTTTTATGCGTGGCAATGCTGATCAAATGTAGCTCGCGCGGCCCGGTGTTGTTTCGTCAGCAACGGGTCGGTTACCTGGGTCGGCCATTCACCATTTTCAAGTTTCGCACGATGCACGTGACCGTCGACACGGCGTCGCATCAGCAGTACGTCGCACAGTTGGTGGGGGGCAATGAAACGCTCGCCAAACTGTCGAACGACGCCGACTTCGTATTCATGGGCAAGTTGCTCCGCAAGGCGGCCATCGACGAACTGCCGCAACTGCTCAACGTGTTGCGAGGAGAAATGAGTCTGGTCGGGCCTCGTCCCGACGTGGTTCAGGCGCTCGATTATCCGCTGGAACAGCGAGCCCGCTTTAACGTACGGCCCGGTCTGACCGGGCTGTGGCAGGTCAGCGGCAAGAACCGTACGACCTACTTGGAGATGATTCGGTTTGACGTTCGCTACGTGCAGCGGATGAGCTTGCCGTTTGACTTGAAGATTCTGGCACTCACGGTGCCGGCGATATTGGGGCAGATTCGCGATCACTCAGCATGAACGTCCATCCCGCCTCGACGCACATCATAGATTGCACTTCGTAGTTGACAACATTGTTTCGATCCGTCTGCAGGGAAATTCATCATGGCGCGCATTGGTATTATCGGCGTTGGTTACTGGGGTCCGAACTTGGTCCGGTCCTTTGAAGCGAACAGTGAGTGCGAGGTCGTGATCGTCTGCGACCGCAGTGCCGACCGTTTGCGTAACATCTCCCAGCAGTTTCCAAACGTGCGGTTGACGACCGAAGCGGACGACGTGCTGGACAGCGACCTGGTCGACGCCGTTGTGATCGCCACCCCGACGAACACGCACTTCGAGCTGGCCCGGCAGGCGCTGGACGAGGGGCTGCACGTCTTTGTCGAGAAACCACTGGCGACGTCGTCGCACGAATGTCAAGAGTTGATCGCGCTGGCCGAGGCGAAGAACCTCGTGCTCTTCGTCGGGCACGTATTCCTCTATTCCGCGGCGGTTCTCAAGCTCAAACAACTCGTCAACACGGGCGAATTGGGTGACCTATACTACATCAGTTCGCGGCGGCTCAACCTGGGTCCAGTCCGCCACGACGTCAACGCCCTCTGGGACCTGGCGCCACACGACATCTCCGTGATGCTCGAATTGATGGACAGCCGACCGGTGAGCGTGAGTTGCTCGGGGCTGGCCTACCTGCATGAGCAGCTTCACGACGTCTGCAGCCTGACCATCCAGTTTGAAAGCCGGAAGATGGGGATCGTCCACGTCAGTTGGCTCGACCCGCACAAGACGCGTTTGATGACGGTCGTAGGAAGTAAAAAAATGGCTGTCTATAACGACATCGATTCGCAGGAACGGATTAAAGTGTACGACCAGGGCATTGATGCCATTCCGTATAACGACTCGTTCGGCGAGTTCCAATACGCGTATCGCTACGGCGACACGTACAGCCCGCGGCTAGTCGAGCACGAACCGCTCAAGGCGGAGTGCAACAGCTTCGTCGACAGCGTGATCACCGGGACGACTCCGAAGACGGACGGCTACAACGGCCTGCAGGTCGTGCGGATTCTCGAAGCGGCGACCGTCTCGCTGCTGAATGGCAATGGTCAGGTTAGCCTCGGTGAGGGGGATGGCGTGCACGACGCGCTCGAGGCCGCCGCCCAGCGAGCGGGTTGAACATGGCAGAAGTGAAACAATCGGGGGAATCCCGACAATTGGCAGAGGTATACGTCCACCCGGCCGCCCTGGTCGAATCGGAAACGGTCGGAGCCGGCACGCGCGTCTGGGCATATGCCCACGTGCTTCGCGGGGCAACGCTCGGTCGCAACTGTAACGTTGGTGATCACTGTTTCATTGAAACGGGAGCCGTCGTCGGTGACAACGTGACCGTGAAGAACGGCGTCTGTATTTGGGACGGTGTCACCTTGGCCGACGACGTGTTCGTCGGACCTATGGTATGTTTCACCAACGACCGTTCTCCTCGGTCGCCGCGGATGCCGGAAGTGCACGGGCGGTACGAGGAAAAGTCGAACTGGTTGTCGGAGACTCACGTCGAACAGGGTGTGGCGATTGGCGCCAATGCGACGGTGCTGCCGGGGATTCGCCTCGGGCGGTATTGCGTCGTGGGGGCTGGCGCGGTTGTGACGCGGGACGTCGCCCCACACAGTGTCGTCGTGGGATCGCCGGCGCGGCAAATTGCCTTCACCTGTCGTTGCGGACGTGTACGTTCAGCGACCCCCCAGTTGAGTTGCAGGGATTGTGACACGCACCTGGACGAAACAACCACCCAGTATCAACACGCAGAGAGCTAGAACATGGCGATTCCTCTTGTCGACCTGCAGGCCCAGCACCGAAACATCAGTGACGACGTCAACGCGGTCGTCGCGGATATCATGCAGCGTGCGCAGTTCATCCTTGGCCCCGAGGAAGAACTCTTTGAGGAAGAGTTCGCCGCATACTGCGGCGCCAAGCATTGTATTGGCGTTGCCAGTGGCACCGAGGCCCTGCACCTGGCGCTGCGTGCCGTGGGAGTGGGCCTGGGCGATGAAGTCATTACGGTGGCCAATACCTTCGTGGCCACTGGATACGCGATCGCCTATACGGGGGCCACGCCCGTTTTCGTGGACGTGGATCCGACCGATTACAACATCGACGTCAACCTGCTCGAAGCAGCCATCACTCCGCGTACCAAGGCGATCGCGCCGGTGCACCTGTATGGGCAACCGGCCCGGATGGCCGAGATCACCGAATTGGCCGCCAAACACGGTCTGCGCGTGATTCAAGACGCCTGCCAGGCCCACGGAGCCACCTACCGCGACGAGCGGCTGGGGGCGCTGGGCGATGCCGCCTGCTACAGCTTCTATCCGAGCAAGAACCTCGGCGCCTATGGCGACGGTGGAGCCATCGTCACCAACGACGATGAACTCGACCAGCAGCTCAGGCTGCTGCGAAATTACGGCCAACGTGCCAAGAACGATTACGTGCGGCTTGGTTACAACAGCCGGCTCGACACGCTCCAGGCCGCCATCCTGTTGGTCAAGCTGCGTCGGCTGGACGAAGGGAACGAGCGCCGTCGCGAGATCGCCCGGCTTTACGGCGAACTGCTCGCCGATGGTCCGGTGCAATTGCCAGTCGAACGGGACGACGCGCGGCACGTCTACCATTTGTACATTGTCCAGCACGCTGAGCGTGACCGGTTGGCCCAGCACTTGAACGAACAAGGCGTGGGCAACGGAATTCATTATCCCACGCCCCTGCCGCACATTCCGCTGTTCCACGGAACGCGGCAGGTTCCCGACGGCGTGCCCGTGGCGGCCGGTCTGTGCGAGCGGATTCTTTCCTTGCCGATGTATCCGGAACTGACGGACGATCAGGTGCGGCAGGTGGCCGAGGCGGTGGCCTCGTTCGCCACCGTACCGGCGGTCTCCTGATATGATTGCCTCCGGCGCGTCGCGGGGGCCAACGAAGTCTTTTACCCCGTTTCCCGCGCCGATGAACCGGTCGGAATGGTCCCATGCGACGTTTGCTGTTAGCGATCATCCTGCTCGAGCTGCCATTGCAGATCGACGCGAACTTGTTTCGCGACGAGCTGGACGCTTCGCACGGCGCGATTTCCGGCATTAACGTATCGCTGACCACGATCTGCCTGATCGCGTTGTACGCAATGTCGTTGCCGGGGATGGTGGTTCGCGCGCCGCGCGGTGCCACCCCCTCGCTCCGCGCAGCGATACCGCTGTTCGTCTACCTATGCGTGCTCGTGGCGTCGGTTGTAGTGGCGACGGACACGAAGCTGGCGTTTTTCGAAATCGTCCTGTTGTTTCAGACCTTTCTGCTCTTCGTTTACCTGGTGTTTTGGACGCGCACCAAGGAGGACGTGCTGTTTGTCGTCGGCGTGCTGCTGTTGGGAGTCGTGATTCAGGGCACGTTGATGATGGGGGTCAAGGCCGTGGGGCACGACATCGGCGTCAGCGTGGTCAGCGCGCGGGTCGACGAGGAAGGCCGCATCGAAGGGACGCTCGGGTCGCCGAACGACGCCGCTGCGTACCTCACCCTGTTTCTAGTACCGTCGCTAGCCGTGCTGACGATGCCGCTGCCGAGACGCTACAAGTTGATGGCGGCCGCTGCCTTGGTGCTGGGGGTGCTCGCGCTATTGCTGACACTCTCGCGCGGCGGGCTGCTCGCGTTCGGCATCTCGTGCGGAGTTTTTTGTCTGTTGGCCTGTCAGCGAGGTCGGATGTCGTGGAGGCTGCCGGTTGCGATGGCGACGATTGCCCTCGTGGCGGTACTGTTGAACCAGGAGGCGCTTGCCGCGCGGTTCACGGACGACGACGGCTCGGCCTCGGCGCGATTGCCGCTCGCCGAACTGGCGGCGATGATGATCTCCGACCATCCCTTGATCGGCGTCGGCGCCAACAACTGTTCGGTCGTTTCCGGTGACTACGTCAACACGGTCGAACTGCGCACGGCCTGGCTTTACGTGATTCATAACAAGTACCTGCTCGTTTGGGTGGAATCGGGGATCCTCGGGCTGGCCGCCTACCTCTGGTTTCTGGTAGCCGTGTTGCGGCGTGGCTGGGTGGCCTGGCAATTGGACGATCGCATCCTGGCACCGTTGGGGCTTGCCTTCGCCGCCGCGATGTTTGGGCAGATGTTCCACATGCTCGTCGACGTCTTTCACAGCCGGGTGCAGGTACAGAATTTTTGGCTTGTCGCCGCGCTAATTGTCGCCATCTATAACGTGAGCCGTGATGAGGCCGACGACGTCGGCCAATTGACGTGACGTGTGAGCCGCCGTGACACGCAACGCCGCCAAGCGCATCTCGAAGAACACATCCGCCCTGTTTGCCGGCATGGCCGTCAACACGGGTCTGATGATGGTGTTTGTCATCTACGTCGCGCGTGCCGTCGGCGTCGATCACTTTGGGCAGTACGCCCTGGCTCGGCACT
>JAGQPT010000594.1 GCA_020426575.1 Planctomycetales bacterium | reverse complement strand
GGCATTTCACGACCGACGGGCCGGTGCGGCTGGCGCCCAGCTATGTCGACGGTCGCGTCTACTTCGGCAGCGACGACGGTTGCGGCTATTGCCTGGACGCCGAGACGGGCGCGTTGATCTGGCAACAGCGCATCGGTCCCCGCGACCTGCGGGTGCCGGGTAACGAGCGGCTCGTGTCGCTCTGGCCGGTGCGGACTTCGGTGTTGGTTGACGGCGGCGTGGCGTACCTGGCGGCCGGGGTGTTCCCCTTCGAAGGCGTGTTCGTCACGGCGCTCGACGCCGAGACCGGCGAGCGGCGTTGGCAGACCGAGATGACAGACCTGCCGGCACAGGGTTACTTGCTCGCGTCGGCGACGAAGTTGTACGTGCCGACCGGCCGCGGTGAGCCGGTCGTGTTCGATCGCGAGTCGGGCAAGCGGCTGTACACGATTCCGGACGCGGGCGGCACCTTCACATTGCTGACCGGTGAAACACTTATTACCAGCGGCGGCAGCGAGGGCCGCGAACTTTCAGCGTATGGCGACAGCGGCCGCGACCAGTTGGCAACGTTTGCCGGCAATCAGATGATCATCCACGGTGGCGTCTCATATCTCCAGGCCGACAACGAAATGGCGGCGCTCGATCGAGCTCGTTACATCGAGTTGAGCGGTAAGCGTCGCGCGGCGATCCAGCAAAAGTCGGAGTTGGTCAAGAAGCTGCGTGACCTGCCGGCCGACGACGTTGGGGCCCGCGAGCAGTTCGAAACGACACTGCGGCGACTGGGCGACGAGATCGAGGCGCTGACGAAAGAGCGCAATACCTGCTACCGCTGGCGCAGCGATGCGCACGATTCGTTGGCGATGATCCTGGCCGGCGAGACGATCTTCGCCGGCGGTGACGGCACGGTTGCCGCCTACGACACAAAGACCGGCATCGAGACTTGGCGGGCGGACGTCGACGGAGCGGCCTACGGTCTGGCTGTTGCCGGCGGGCGGCTATACGTCAGTACCGACACCGGCGCGATCTACTGTTTTGCACCGCGCGGCGATGGCGCCGCGTCGTCAACCGCCGCCACCGACGCATCGGTTGTGGAGGCATCGTTCGATGCGTCGGTCGATGACGCTGCCGCCGTGCGTCGGGAGCGCCGCCGTCGCACCACGCAAGCGAACCGCCCCAAGCAGGGCGCTACACCGGTCGTCGGCGTGAGCGGTCCCTTCATTCGCTTCACGTCGCCGCAGCGCGCCGAGGTCAACTGGTACACCGACGTGCCGGCACCCACGCACGCCGAGTTCGCGCTGCATCCCGACGTCGGCGCGACCAAGTTGCTGGGCGACGGAGTGAGGCGCACCGAGCACGAGATCGTGATCGATCCAGTGCCGGCCCGTGTGGTCACGGCCCTGCGATTGGCGCTGCCAGCCAACGCCGAGAGTAAGAACGAAGCTGAGAACGTGGTACAAGGTGACGACGCTGGCGATTGGACCGATTGGTATCGGCTCGACACGTCGCTCGGTTATGCACCGCCCGAGCGGCACGTTGCCGAGTCGCCCTACGCCGATGACCAGGCAGGTCTAGCCGCCGCAGCGCGGGCAAAACGGTTGCTGGACGCTGTGAAGAGCGACCGGGGATATGCCCTGGTGCTGGGCGCGGGCGATCGTGGCCGATTGGCCTTCGAGCTGGCGCGACGCAGCCACCTCGAAGTCGTTTGTTTCGACGACGACGAAGCCCGGGTCCGCGCGGCCCGCGAAGCGCTCGATGCAACCGGCCTGTACGGCGACTGTGTGAGCGTGCACCTGGCCGACCTCAATCAGTTGCCGGTCGGTCCGTACATCGCGGACATCGTCGCCGTCAACGCACCGCTGGACGGCTTCGCGCCGGCGACAAGTTTCGAGTCGACCTACGCCCATCTGCGGCCGGCGGGTGGTCTACTGGAAGTCGATAGTTCGAATAGTGCAGCTGAGTCGAGCAGTGTTGCCAAGTGGATCGGCCATCACGACGTCTCGAAGGACGAGACGGCGGCGGACGGCGCGGTGTGGACGTTGCGACGGACAGCGCTGGAAGGGGCGGGCGATTGGACGCACCAGTACGGCAGTGCCGACAACGCCGCTTGCAGCCAGGACGACCTGGTGCGTGGCCCACTCTCGGTGCTCTGGTGGGGGCGTCCCGGATCGCGACCGATGCCCGACCGCGGCAACCGTAACCCGGCGCCGGTGTCGGCCGCCGGCAATTTGTTTGTGCAGGGCGACCGCACGCTGTTCGGCATGAATGCCTACAACGGCACGATCAACTGGGCGTATCAGATACCCACGATGCGCAGGGCCAACGTTCCTCGCGACGGATCGAACATGGTTGCCGCCGCGGACGGACTCTACCTGGCGCTGGGGAGCGAGTGCATTGTTTTCGATCCCGGCACGGGGGAGCGCAAACTGCGCGTGCAGATTCCGCCGGCGCCCAGCGCTACGGCCGCCGAGCCGCAGCTGTACGTGTGGGGCTATCTCGCCGTGGCTGGCGACCTGCTGATCGGCACCGGCGTGCGGCGGGGCTCGCAATATCTCGGCGACGACGGTGAGTGGTACGAAGAGTACAACCCCCAGGAGGCGTCGCGTGTGACGAGCCGTTACGTCTTCGCCGTCGACCGACACACGGGCGAGCTGCGTTGGAACCACGAAGGGGGCGTGGTGATTAATTCCTCGATCACGATCGGCAGCGACGCCGCCGACAGTGGCACGCTGTGGCTGATCGAAAGTCGGGCCCGCGCGGCGCTTGACGCGCCCGACGATCGGCTGCTCGACGAAGTGCAGGAGGATCAATACCTCGTCGGGCTCGACCTGGCGATCGGCGAGCAACGCTGGGAGCAACCGGTCGATCTTTCCGAGTGCCAGTACATGACGTACATGGCCTACGCGTTGGGGCGCCTGCTGGTGACCGGCACGGACAAAGAGAAGGTGTTCCACACGTACGCCTTCGACGCCGAGACGGGCGAACCCATCTGGGAGAACCACACGCCGACGAAGAAGACGCACCACAGCGGACACCTGGCGCACCCGACGATCGTGGGCCGAAAGGTGTACTTCAACAAGTACACGTACGACCTGGACGACGGCGCCACGCTGGGCGTGGACGACTTCAACTGGCACGGTTGCGGGGTGATGTCGGCGAGCCGGCACACGATCTTCCAGCGCTACGAGTACCACGGCATGATCGACCTCGACACGCTGGAGCGCACCGAGCTGTTGGGGGTGCGCAGCGGTTGCTGGCTGAGCCTGATCCCGACCGGCGGCATCCTGATCGCCCCGGAAACGAGCGCGGGATGCTCGTGCGGCCACGCGATTCAGACGTCGATGGCGCTGGTGCCGCGCTACGTGATCGATCCCCCGGCGCTGGGCGAATAGCAGGCCAAGCGAGTAGAATGTGCGTGGTGAGAGGCGGCGGCCCCAGCGCCCTGGCTCTCGTGTGCCAGCAGTCGCACCGGGTCACGTTTCATGCTTTCCGACTCACTACGCGCACGCCTGGAAGCGCTCAACCGCGAGCCGATTCCACAGGAATCGATCGATGATGTGACCGCGAAGGCAAAGGCGCAGCGTGCGGCGCAAAAGCTGGCAATGAAGTCGGCATCGCCGGAAGCCCCCCCGCCCCTCAAGGCATCTCCCCCGCTTGTTACATCGCCCTCTCTTGATACTTCGCCATCGCGCCGGCCGGAAGCCGCGCCACGCAACGGCGAGTCGGCCGAGGCGCTCGAAGATCTGGTCCCGGGGGTCATCGTCGAAAGCGCGGCGGGCTGCCACTATCGCGTTGTCCAGCGGCTGCACGAGTTGTGGTTGGCAAGCAGCGAGCGCGTTGCCGAATTCAGTCATCGGCTCGCCGGCGAGTCGGCCGAAACGGGCGATGGCGAGTCGGGCCAGCCGGGCTCGCGGCAGTTTCGCTACTGGCAGCGCGACACGTCGGCCTTCCGCGAACACTTTTGCCACCGCACGTTGTTTCTCGACCTGGAGACGTGCGGGTTTTCCGGTTCGCCGCTGTTTCTCATCGGTGTCGTACGCTCGGAAGGCGAGTCGTTGGTCGTGGATCAGTTGCTGGCGCGCAACTACGCCGAGGAACGGGCCGTGTTGTCGACGCTCTGGCAACTGGCGGCCGAGAATCGGGTGTTGGTAACGTTCAACGGCAAGAGTTTCGATTGGCCGATGGTGCACGACCGCAGCACGTATCACCGGTTGGGTCGACGGCGGCGACCGGAGAGCGCATCGACAGAGGCGTCACCCTCGCCGCTGGGGCCGCAAGACACGCGACCGCACTTGGCGCACATTGACGTGTTGCACCACGCCCGGCGGCGCTGGCGCGGGCGGCTGCCCAACTGCAAGCTGCAGACCCTGGAGCGCTACGTCTGTCGGCGCACGCGCGACGGCGACATTCCCGGCAGCCAGGTACCGACGGCCTACCACGAGTTTGTCCGCACGGGCGACGCCTGGCAGTTGCGGTCGATTCTCGAACACAATGCGCAGGACCTGGTCACGCTGGTCGAATTGAGCATGACGCTATTTGGCCCGCCGCGCCCGCGGACGGACGAGCGCTGAGCGGGGAGGCGCCGTTGGAGAGCCGCGAAGCAGAAAAGGCCGTCGCGATCTCGCTGGTGGCGACGGCCTGTTGATCAAACCTCTTGATGAATGCGACGGTGGGGTCGCTGCGAGAAGAGCGCGTGTCTGGCTACGCTGGGCGCGGCCGGGGTGACATCGGGCTCACGCTAAGGGTTAGGCACCTCCGACGGAAACATACCAAGAGGCTTGATCAACGCTTCTGCCGCGAGTCGGCCAGCGGCTGGCAGGCCCGCGATTGCTATATAGGCATCGGCAATTGTGGCGCTGCGCTGCGGTCGAATTCCGCAGAATTCGCCGCAGGTCGCGCGCCGACGACTGCAACCCGAACGCACTCTATTCTAACTCATCCCTGGCCGTTGCGCCGCCACCAATTTCAGGGGCGCGCTGAGAAATACCGCAGGATGCAACTCCCGTGCCGCCTGCAGTCAGCGGGGACGGTTGCGGCGCGGCCGTTGGTCGTCGCCTGCTACCGCATCATCGCTGTCGAGAAATGCCGCGAGGGCAGCATCAAGCCTCTCGGCCGTGTCGTATTCGCCCGCGGCAATCTGGCGGCGAATTTCGGCGATTCGGGCCGCCCGCTGCAGCACGTCGTCGTCCGCTGCCGCGACGGCCGGCGGGGTGCTGGCGCGGGAACTTCGGTCGGTGGTTTCGGCCATGTGATGGTTTCGACGGCTGGGGAATTGCGCTGGTCGGGGAACGCCGCGTCGGCTGTTCCGGGGATGCCGTTTACCGGGCCTTGCCGGCTTCTAGCTGACGCCTGGACGATGCTGCGATTCTGCAACGCGGCGGCGAAAGTTGCAATTGTCCGCATGGCCGCCAATGCCCCATTCGCCGCCTGGACGGTGCAGTCGTGCGTTGTGGGTAAACGTTGTGGGTAAACACGGACGCTGAGGGAAAGTATAGGTCATCGGTCACGCTGCGGGGATGCTAGCGGATGTCACGGGCCGACAAAAAAGCCGCCGGTGACGCGTGGGGCGCGCCACCGGCGGTCGAAAGTCCTGGTGCGGTCAGGCTGGCATCGAGGGTTATTTTTCCACGATCCAGACGTTGCGATAAGCGACCGGGTTGCCGTGATCCTGCAGGAAGAGGGCGCCCGGCTCGGCCGAAATCTGGTCGGTGGCGCCGCCGGGGGTGGTCGTCTTCAGCTCGAGGTTTTTGTGGATCACGAAACCGTTGTGTTTGATCGTGGCAACGGCGTCGGAGAGCTTGTTGCCGTCGTCGTCGAACTTGGCCGCCGTGAAGTCGATGTCATACGTCTGCCAGGAGAGGGGCGGATAGCAGAGGTTCTCGCGGGGACGCTTGACGTGGTAGATGCCGCCGCACTCGTTGTCCTCGCCTTCCAGGCCGAACGAGTCGAGCACCTGGCATTCGTAGCGATCCTGGAGGTAGACGCCGCTGTTGCCGCGTTCCTGGCCACGGGCGGTCGGCTTAAAGGGCGTGCGGAACTCGATGTGGAGTTGGAAGTCCTGAAACTTCTGCTTGGTGCGGCAGCCGACGTTGAGCAAACCGTCGTCGGTCATCGTGGCGCCTTCGAAGGCGTCGGTGCCTGTGCCGTCGAACAACACGATCGCGCCCTCGGGCGCTTCGGCGCCGAGCGTGGGGCTTTCGCGGTGGACCTTTTCCAGCACGCCGAGCTCCTGGCCGTCGTTGGAACGGATGCTGATTTTGCCGTCCTTGACGATGCCCTTGCCTTCGCTTGCTTCGAGCACGACCGAGCCGTCGTCCTGCAGCTTGCCCTCGGCGGCGAGTCGGCTGAATCCGTCCCAACCGTCGCCCGGCAGACCGCCGAAGAATGCGACTCCGCGAAACTTGCCGTCGCCCAGTGCGATCACCTGCAGGCCGAACTTGGCCTCGCCGGAGTCTCCTGCCAGGAACTCGCCGGAGTATTCGCCCTGGATGTCAAAGTCGGGGCCAGCCTTGGCCGGGTCGGTGAAGACCTCGTGCTCGCCTTCAGCCGCTGTGGCGCCGGCGGCCGACGCCAGCAACAGCGAGAATGCGAGGACAGCTACTCGGGGAAACACGCGCTTCATGTTTTCAATCTCCACGGAAGAACTTGCCTGGTAGAATCGGCCGGAGGTCTCCGGCGGAAGGACCGACCGGTTTGTGCTCACGATCGCAGCGCCGGGGTGCTGCAGCATGGGGGTGTCGCGCGAACGCCGGTCGCACACGCCGGCGGTCGATGGTGGTGTGATCATGGTCGCGACCACCCATTTCCTTTCAACGCAGCGGTCGGCCTGCGGGTTCACTCCCCGGCGGGCCCTTCATTGTGCGCTGCCTGGGAAGCGGGGGCAACCTGTTCGGTTGGGCGAAATGGGCCGCCGTGGGTGTGCCCAGCGAGTCGAGCGTCGCAAGTCTCCAGCCCGGCCGAGTTTCGCCGTCGGGCATTCGAGCGACCGGGTGCTGCCATGCGGCCGGAGCACCGTGTTTTTCACCTTGAACCGCGATTTGAGCCACCGCATGCGGGTTCACGGTCAGCGAGAGGCAGCAGCAAAGCGCCGTTGGCACTGGCGATACTCGCGCTGAAGCGCCCAGCGATGTCTCGATACGAAGCGACGCGCCACCACCACCGCAAGACCCCATGCGCGAGATGCCAGCGGTGCCGCGACCGGTCCGAAGCGGAACAGGACCGCCAGGCGGCGGTGAGACGGTCAGCGAGAATAGCGGATTCCAACTACCCTGCCGTGGCCTCCTCGACCAGGGCGATTTCTTCGTCGCTGAGTCCGTAGAGCTGATAGACCAACTCGTCAATCCGCCGATCCATCGCTGCGATCTGACGTTCCAGGGCTGTACGCTCGTGGGCGGTCTTTGCTTTGTGCTTTCGTACACACAATGACTGAATGCGTTCTACACATGAAGCAATCGAGCTCTCTGTGTTCTGCTGGCCTGATTTTTCGTGCGCGATCGGAATTGTCTTGAGTTGAGGAGGACCGATCCGTAGGTATTTGCCTTGCAGCTTGTCTCCACCAAACGACGTCAAGTAAAAGAACGACACAACGCGACTGTTGAGCACGCCGAGTAAGACTTTTAAATCGTAGTTCCCGTGAATTATGGTGGTTGACTTTCCGGCCAACATATCTCCGTCAAGATCGGCCATAGACTCAAGTTTCTCAGTCATGCCCGCGACGATGATCTTTGGTGTGCGCGCCTGACGCAACCGCCCTGCAGGGAGTTCCCCCTCTCTTTGCCTTAATACCGATGGTCGGAGAAAAGATGTCTTGAGGTAGCGGCACTTCTTGACGCCCCACAAACAAGAGTAGCGGTCAATTGTACCGCTATTCACAAGCCGTAGCTGGCCATCGCATGTCTGTGGTGATTCATCGATCAGTTGCTTAATCTCATACGCTTCGGCGACAGTAGCGGCACCTGAGACGCTCACAACCTCACCGAGTGGTCTGTGCTTCCGAAGTTTTTCCATCAGCCCTGATGCCCCAACCGTAGCAAAGATCTCCCACGGTCGTGACACATCACTAGAGAAAATGGTATAGGACAATTCGTATTTGACCTCGATGTCCACACGTTCTGTTTCTGCCATGTACATTCTTTCCAGCAAAACAGTCGCGGAATTGTGATTTGGATCAGCGCGTCTTGACGTGTATACGATTGGGTATACGGACACCGGGAATACCGGCACGTGCGAGTAGTCTCTCACGGACACAAGTGTGTTATCGTGCGCAAGGATGGAACGAGCGCCGGCAGCGTAGCCAGCAGATCCGATCTTATTGGGAACGATGAAGCTATGTAGCCCGCCGTCCGCACAAAGCGATAAAGCCTTCTCACAAAAGACGCAGAAAATGTCCCAATTTCCTGATGCCGCCCGATAGCGAGGGACGCAGTATTCACGAGTGGTTTTTAGATAGGTTGTCATCCACTCAGAGTCAATGTAAGGCGGATTCCCAATCACTGCGTCAAACCCACCACCACGCATAATCTCGGCGAACTCCGTGTTCCAGTCGAACGCGTTGACTCGCAGCCGCTCCTCCTCGTCGAACATGTCGAGTTGCTGATTGTCGTAGAAGTCAGGCCCGATCAGGCTGTTGCCGCACTTGACGTTGCTCGAGAGGTCCGGTAGCGCCCGGTGTTTGGCGAAAAGCTGGCGCTGGATGGTCTCGTTCGTTTCGCCTTCGAGCACCTTGAGCAACAGCGAGAGCTTGGTCACCTCGACCGCCTGGGGGTCGATGTCGACGCCGTAGATGTGGTCCAGCAGGATGCGTTTGCGTTCGGCGGTCGTGAGCCGCCACTCGTCTTCGCGAACCTGATAGACGCGGTCCTTGAACTGGGCCGGGTCATGCTCCACGTACCAGTCGCGGTACCAGTCCAGGAGATATTGATATGCCCCGATCAGGAACGACCCGCTGCCACAAGCTGGATCGAGCACTGTGAGCGGCCGGACTTGTTTGGCGGGCTTCCAAGTCGTTTTGGTGCGGGCGGCGACTTCGTGCGGCTCGCGGCCCTCGACGAGCTTGCCAACCGTGTTT
>JAGQPT010000593.1 GCA_020426575.1 Planctomycetales bacterium | reverse complement strand
TGCACGCGCGTCGACGCGCCCGAAGCACGCAGGGCGAGCCGGTCCCGGCCGGAGAGAGCTGCCAATCTAGGCGAAGGGAATGCAGGTGTTCGATCAACCACAGCGCGATGCACTCGACGCGGTCGCCCGGGTGCTCGGCAAGGCGCGGAGCATCCTCTTTGTCACCGGCGCCGGCATCTCGGCCGACTCGGGCGTGCCGACCTACCGCGGCATCGGCGGACTCTACGACGTCGAGCACACCGACGAAGGCATCCCCATCGAAGAGATCCTCTCGGGAGACATGTTCCGCTCGGCCCCGGCGCTCACCTGGAAGTACCTGGCCCAGATCGCCGCTGCCGCCCGAGGGGCTCATTTCAATCGGGCCCACGAAGTGGTCGCCGAGATCGAGCAGCGCCTACCCCGCGTCTGGACCCTCACGCAGAACGTCGACGGCTTTCATCATCTGGCCGGTTCGCGGAACGTGATCGAGATCCACGGTAACATGCGATCGCTTTCCTGCACGCTGTGCCCCTACCACATGACCGTCGATGACGACGATGAACTCGCCGTGCCACCGCGCTGCCCCGATTGTCGCGGCATCATGCGGCCTGACGTCGTGCTATTTGGCGAATCGTTGCCCGAGACGGCGCTCAACGAACTACGTCGCGAGCTGCAGACCGGTTTCGAGGCCGTCGTCTGCATCGGCACGAGCGCGCTGTTCCCCTACATCCAGGAGCCCGTTGTCCTAGCGCGGCATCGGGGCGTCCCCACCGTCGAGATCAATCCCGCCGAGACGTTGCTCTCCGGCGTGGTCGACTACCGCATCGCCGCCGGCGCGGCAACCGCGATGGACGAAATCTGGCGCCGCATGACGTCCGGCGCGTGAGAGCCGCCGGGTCACTCGACTCCCGTCGGTTTGGCTCGAATCAGCCGTAGGTAGGGCTGCGACTCCGGCCAACTACGCACTTCGGCCAAGCGTTCGGCCGCCACTTCGATCGACGTGACGTCGTCGAGCGTGAGCGTATTGGGGAACTTCCCTTCGAGATAGCCGAACGGCACGCGCACCGCCGCGTCCTGGCGCGAGAGCCCTCGTTCGCGAGCCGGGATGAACAACGACCAGAACTTTGCCGGATCGGTTTCGTCGAGCATCTCGTCGCAGCGCTGGCGGACGGCGTCGCTCGTGGCCGAGTCGTCGAGATTGCGGAGCACGAGCACCGCCTGATAGGCAAGCGCCCGCTCCCAGTCCTGCTCCGTAACGATGTAATGCGAATAGTGCAGCCGATCGTCGAACCCCAGGTGCAGCGGGTTGTCTGGCGACGCGGGCAGTTGCTTGCCCTCGGCGAGCAGCTTCTGCATCTCGGCCGCCGGTTGGTGCCGGATGGCCGCGATGAAGTGCATTCCGCTGAACGGCGTGGCCCAGCCGTGCTCGCGCACCGAGTCTTTCAGCCGCAAGATCACGTCGCCGTAGCGCGGCGATCCGTCGGGAGGACCGACGCTGGCGAAGACACACTCGAAGGCGCCGAAAAGTTCGTTCTCGACGGCCGGCGTGGTGTGGCCGATATCATGATCGACCTGTGCTTCGATTCGCAGCGAGTCGAGACCACCCGACTTGAGCACGCCGCGCAGGTGCTTGAAATACAGGCGATTGACTATCGGCGGCGGCGTTTGCGCGACGCGGTCGCGTAGCCGCGTTTCCTGCGGTGAGAGCTCGCCGAGAAACAACTCGAACTCGGCGATGGTGCACTGCGAGGCGATTTCCAGCCAACGCCGGACCGTTGCCGAGTCGAGCGGTCGGTCGAACGGCACGGGCGAGATCGCTCGTCGCCGCGCCTCGGCGACGGGATAACCCGCGATCGGCCGCTCAGCGGGCTCGGCTGCTGTTGCAGCGGTGTGCTCGGCGCCAGGGCGTTTCTGTGCGAAAACAGGTGAGGCCAACGCGGCACATACGCCCAACGCTCCGACAACAACCAGGCGGTGACGAGCTTGCATCAGAGCGACTTCCTCGGGTTCTTGGGTGCGGGCGGTGCGGTACCGGCCGCCCATTGTAGGTGCGGCCTGCCAAAGGTAACAATCCGCCAGTGCCTCCGTTGCATCCAACACGACACTGACCGACGAGCCAGCCGAAACGGCCGAACACTAAATGAGCGACGAAACAAAAAAACTGGGAACCGCCTCGGCGCTCTCGATCGGCATCGGCGGCATGGTTGGCGGCGGTATCTTCGCCGTCACCGGCCTGACCGTCCAACTCACTCGCGGCGCCGCGCCCCTGGCCTTTGTCGTCTCCGGTGTCGTTGCGCTGCTGACCAGCTATTCGTACCTCCAGCTCACGCTCCGCTATCCCAGCCCCGGCGGCACCGTTGAGTTTCTCAACCGCGGCTTCGGCAGTGGCGTCATCACGGGCGCGGCAAACATCCTGCTCTGCTTCAGCTACGTCGTGCTGCTGTCGGTCTATGCCTACGCTTTCGGCAGCTATGCGGCCAGTTTCTTTCCCGAGCCCGTGCGCGCCACCGCCCTGCACACCTTGATCACGGGCGTCGTCGTTGGTCTGGCCGCGCTGAATTACTTCGGCGCCGACCTCGTCGTCAGGTCGGAGAACTTCTTCAACGCCGTCAAGATGCTGTTGCTGGCCGTATTCGTCGTCGTCGGCTTATGCACGCCGATGGAGTGGGGTCGCGCGGCACCGGACAACTTTGTGGCCCCGTTGTCGCTGGTCTCCGGCGCGATGGTCATCTTTCTCAACTACGAAGGTTTCGAGTTGATCGCCAACGCGGCCTGCGACATCAAGGATCCGAAACGGTCGCTGCCGTTCGCTTACGTCGGCGGTGTGTTGATCGTGATGGCCTGCTACGTGCTCATCGCGCTGGTCGTGATCGGACACATGAGCTTCGCCGAAGTCGCCAAGACAAGCGACTACGCCCTCTCGGCCGCCGCCGGCCGCTTCATGGGACGCCCCGGTTACGTCATGGTTGCCGTCGCTGCGATCCTCGCCACCAGTTCGGCCATCAATGCCACGTTCTACAGCTCCGGGCGTCTGACCTACATCATCGCCAAGTCGGGCGAACTGCCGAGCGAGCTCGAGCGCAGCGTCCACGGCCAGCCGCTCGAAGGCATGTTGCTATTTGCCGGGCTCACGCTTGTCATCGCCAACTTCGTGCCGCTCGACGCCATTGCCACGATGGGTAGCGCCGGCTTCCTACTCATCTTTCTCGCCGTCAACCTGGCCAACGTTCGGCTTGCCGACTCGACCGAAAGCCGGAGCTGGCTCTCACTGTTGGGGGCCGCGGCCTGCGCCGTCGCGCTGGTGATCGTTTGTGCGGAAACCGAGGAAAACCCCGCGTCGCGCTGGCACCTCTGGATTCTCGTGGGCATGATCCTCGCGTCACTGTTGATCGAGGTTGTCTACCGCTCGTTGACGGGGCGCTCGATTCACCTCGGACACGGCCGCCACGCCCGGCATCGACACGTCAAGCGAGACTGACGGTGCGCAGATCGAGACACCCTGGTGCCGATCGACACGCGCGGTTTTCAGTTGCGACGGCCGTGACGCCGTGCTAACGTCGATTGCGACGCGTCCTTTCACGCCAAACGGCAGGTGAAAACACCGTTTTCGGGCGCGACCGCGGGGCGGATCGAGTTTCCCAGGAAACTGTCACCAGCCCCGGTTCCCCGGATGGACTTGCTTCTCGTCGAACAACTCGCCATTGCCCTGGGGTTGGGGCTCCTGGTGGGGTTTCAGCGCGAGTGGACCGCGCCGCACGTTGCGGGACTGCGCACGTTTGCCCTGATCACCGTGTTCGGCACGGTCGTCGGGCTGTTCGCGGCCCAGACGGACGGTTGGCTGATCAGCGCTGGCCTGCTGGCCGTCGCCGCCATGGTCATCGTCGGCAACGTGCTGAGGTCGGCCGAAGGCGACGAGGACCCAGGCCTCACCACGCAAGCCGCTGCCCTGGTGATGTACCTGGTCGGCGTCGCCATCGCCTTTGAGCAGATGGAACTCGGCATCATCGTTGCTGGCGGCACCGCCGTGCTCTTGCACTGGAAAGAACCGTTACACGACCTGGTCGAACGGGTCGGCGAGCAGGACATTCGTGCCGTCATCCAACTTGTGCTCATCGGACTGGTTATTCTGCCGATCCTGCCCAACCGCGATTTCGGCCCCTACGGCGTGCTCAATCCGTTTGAAATCTGGTTGATGGTGGTGTTGATCGTGGGGATCAGCCTGGGCGGCTATCTCGGTTACCGATGGTTCGGCGCCCGCGCCGGCGCCCTGCTGGGCGGTGTGTTGGGAGGCCTGATCTCTAGCACCGCCACGACGATCAGCTGCGCGAACCGCTCGCGCCAGAACCCCGCCTTCGCCGGCACGGCGGTCGTCGTGATCATGATCGCCTCGACGATTGTCTTCGCCCGTGTGCTCGTCGAAGTGGCGCTCGTCGCGCGGGGCATTCTCTACCAGGTCGCGCCGCCGCTTGGCGCGATGATGTGTTTGATGGCGATCATCTCCGCCGCGGCGTACTTCTTCAGCCGCGGCGATGACATGGTCGCCGCGCCGGACGAGAATCCCGCCGAACTGAAAGTCGCCATCATCTTCGGCACACTCTACGCCGCCGTCCTCTTCGCCGTCGCCGCCGTCAAACAGCACTTTGGCACCGAAGGAATGTACATCGTCGCCGGCCTCTCGGGGCTGACGGACATGGACGCCATCACGCTCTCCACGGCCCAGATGATCAACAAGCAGCGGCTCGATGTCGACACCGGCTGGCGGATGATCCTCGTCGGCGCGCTATCGAACCTCGCCTTCAAGGCCACAGCTGTCGCCGTGCTTGGACACCGGGCACTGTTATGGCGGCTGTTGATCGCGTTCGGCACGGCCCTGTTGGGTGGCATCCTGCTGCTAGTCTTTTGGCCGTGATCTTGGCGCCAAGCCCATTGCGGCCCCGAGCGCGAAACGCCCGAGGCTCCCGCTTGGGTGTTCACACCTAGAACCGCCAGCCGAAACCCGAATTGCAGAAGAAATTCGGCGACTGGTCGTTGAGCCCCCATCCGACGCGGACGCCAATCTCCAGGTTCGGCGTGACCAGATAGTGGGCCCCGGGGCTGAAAAAGTGTTGCACGGTCTCGTCTTCCCGGCCGTCGCTGAACACGCCAAAGTATTCGGCATGCACCTTCCAGCGTTCTCCCAGGGGGATCTTGAGCACGGTCGAAGGAGCCCAGACGTCGAAGCGGTCCTCCTCGACACTGCTCGTGCTGTAACGGATCGCCGAGTCCCACGTCCAACCGGCTGGCGTGACCCAGCCGCAGACGTAGCCGACGCTCATCTGCGTGTCGGTGGCTTCGCCGCTGGTGGGGGTGAAACCCTGCACGATCAGGGCGTTTTCCGGTACCCAACCACGCTGTTCGTTCACCGTGGCTTTGAAGCCGTAGAGCACTCGGCTCTCACGTTCGATCACGTTTTCTTCGGCCAAATCGTCGGGCACGTTGCCGGAAACGGGGTTGCCGGCGCCGCCGACTTCGTAGTTCCAGCCCAACCGCAATTCCAGCCGTTCACCCAGCCCGACGCGCATGAGCAACTCGGGGAAGCTGTGGGTTTCGGGTACGCCACGATTGTCGATAAACGTGTAGGCCGACTCGACGATCACGCGTCCGCGTCCGGCCGTCGTTGTCGCCGGTGTGAACGAGTCGCGGTCAGTTTCGATCTCGTCGGCAAAACCCTCAGCAGTCGAAAACGCGAAGTCCTGCGCAGCGACCGTGCCGCCGGGCGCGATGGCCAGGAGCGTGAGCGCGGTGATGGCGAAGACACGGGTACGCATGACCAACCCATTTGCGGAGATGACCGTCACCGTTAGATCATCGGCAGGTCCGTCGGCAAACGACAAGCCGCGGGAGAAACTGCGGAAGCTTGCGGCCGCAAAACCGCTACTACGGTCAAGGTTTAACGGTGCCGTCCGGCGGTGACCGGTTCGGCGAGGTCGAAGTGCGGCGATGCGACCGACCCGCCGTTGGCGCTATCACTGCCCCTGCCGACGTCGTCGTCTCCTACTGTAGTGGTTGCCGGACGCACGTCGGCGAAGAAGAGTCGACCCAACGGCCCGATCAGCAGGGCCGGCAAGAAGATCAAATCTGCCGCCAGCGCCAGCGCCAGCAGCGTTGCCATGCTCCAGGCGAACTGGCTCGTGGGCAGAAACGAACTGAAGGCGAACACCATCATGCCCAGCCCGCAACTCACCGACGTTTGCATCATCGCCGTTCCGCAGTGTTCCAGGGCGAAGCGCACAGCGGCGCGGCGATCGTTGCCTGAGGCGAGACCACGGCGGAAGAAGGTGAGAAAATGCAGCGTGTCGTCGACCGCGATTCCCAGGGCGATGCTTGCCGTCATCACCGTACCGATGTCGACCGGTGCACCGCGCCAGCCGAGCACGCCGAAAAACGCCACGACCGGCAGCACGTTGGCCGACATGGCGACCAGACCCGAGAGCAGCCCGGCCTCCACGACGGTCATCACGACCGTGATCAGCACGAATGCGCCGAGGAAACTCACGAGCAGGTCGCGCAGCAACGCATGTTGGATTTCGTGCACCAGCGGCATGATGCCCGTCACGTGCACGTCGACCCCCTCGATCCCACGTCGCCGCTGCCCGTCGATGATTTGCTCGGCCGTGGTTCGCACGTCGTCCAACATCGCGCCGTAGTCGTCGTCCCCCAGTGCGGAGCAACGCAGCGTGAGCCGCCAGTGTTCGGCGCCGTTGCGGCGAACCAGGTAACCCACGTCCTCGCAAATCGGTCGCAGCAGTTCGGCCGCCTGCTCGACAAACTCCCGTCGTGCCTCGGGACCGTCCATCCCCTTTTCCGGAAGCGGAGGTATCATTTGCACGGCGGAAAACGCACCCGTGATCGACGCTCGGCTACCGAGTTGTTCCTCAAGTGCCGCGAGCATGGCGAGCTTCTCGTAATCCGTGAGGCCGGCATCGTCGTGGCACGTCACCACGACTTCCAGCGGGACCAGCGGACCGACGTTTGCTTCGATCCAGGCGTAGTCGCTGAGGATTCGGCTGTCCTTGGCGAAGAGGGTTTCAATGCGGACCGAGGTTTTCAACTTGGCCACGTACCAGCACCCAACCATCAGGGCGGCCAGCCCGGCGACGGCGATCACCCCGTGATAGTTGCCGATGTCAGCGGCGAGTATCGACCACCCCGACATCCGCCGCCTCGGCGTCGCAGCAGATGTCCTTTCGTCGGTCACCGGTCGGCGTGGTGGCCAGAACACGTACACCGCCGGCAAGATGCTCAAAAGCAGCGACGTGGTGATCACGACGCCGACGGACGAATATAGCCCGAACGAGCGAATCGGGGCGATCCCGCTGCTCATCAGCGTAGCCATGCCGATCGCCGTTGTGCCGGCCGACAACACGCACGGCAGCCAACCGAGCCCGAGGGCGCGCCGAGCGGCGTCTTCCGCATTGCTGCCGTCGTTCGAGTCGAAGTAGTAGTTCGTCAGGTGAATGCCGCCGGCAACCGCCAGCACCTGGATCATCGCCGGCAACACGACGAGCAGCGCGCTCATCGTTTCGCCGGTGTAATGCAGTAGTGCGAGTGTGGCTCCCTGGCAAAAAAGCGCGATCCCGAAAACGGCGGCCGACGCCTTGAGCGAACGCAGGCACGCCCAGCAGAGCAGGAACACGACCAACGCCGACGGCACGGCAAAACGGTCGAGCGTCTGCTGGCTCGCCCGGTCTACTGATAGCCCGTCGATCACTGGACCGGCAAGCCGCTGTGCATCACGGTCCACGCCACAGAGGCGAGTCGTCGCCTGCTGGATCGACTCGACGAGGCGCTCGCGCTGCCGCAGCCCCGCCGCCGTAAACGTGATCACGACGACGGTCGTTTCGGCGTCCGAGCCGATCAACGTCCCCTGGAATTGCCGGATCGCCTCGCCTCGCTCGAAGGCGGCATAGTCGTCGACGACCGGTTGGAGCATCCGGGCCACGGCCTCCCGGCCGCTGGTGACGTCGTAGAACAACCAGCGGCCCTGCACGTCGCGGAACGTCGGATCGTTTCGCAGCGCTTCCGACAGGGCGTCGATTCGCGCCTCGTCGAGCGTACAGCCGGGCCAACTTAACACAACCGTGTCGCCCGGCCCGAACCGCTGGCAGAAGCCGTCGTATTCTGCGCGGGGGGCGAAGTGCGGCGACACCCAGTCGAGCGGCGAATTGTTGTTCGACTGCAGCGTGAGGTGCGCCCCGACGGCAATCGTCGGTAGCAGCACGACGGCGTAGGCCAACAGCAGGCGATAGCGGCGCCGATCAGCGGTCATCGCGCGGGAACCCTCTCGGCTAGGCCGCACGACGCGACGGTGGTCGAGGCGTGTCGGTGTCTGTCACCTCATCGGCAGGGCAGCCCAACGGCCCGGCATAGACCATCGGATATCCCGGCACCCGGGCCTGGTACGCGCGGTAAGCATCGCCCAGATAGAAGGCCAGCCGTTGGTCCTTCAACCAACTGCCTAAGAAGATGTACACCGTCCAGATCGCGGTGAGCACGGCGTGGTCGGCCGTCATCCGCGGCGTGAACCAAATCAGCCCCAAAAAGCTCAGGTAGACCGGATGCCGAAACAGACGGTAGGCACCGCGAGGTTGAAAGCCACGCCGCTGCTGGGGTTGCCGCCTCAGCCAGCGCAGCCAAGGTGTCAGCCCCGTTTGATAGCCAAGCCCCGTGAGGTGCAGGCTGTAGAGCAGCGCCACCCATGAACCGTAGAAGCACGCCGTGACGAGCGTGGCCGTCGTGCCGCCGACTTCCCAGAGCACCCTGGTGCTCTCGCGCCACTCGGCAAATAACAGCAGCAGCGTCACACACGTGACCACCGTGAACAGCAGGCCGTAAAAGCTGCCATCGACCCAGCGACCCAGTCGCCGCCGCACCGGAGGCCAGAGCAATAGGCTGTGCGGGAGGGCGAAGAGCATGGCCAAGCCGGCGTCGACGACGATGTACTTGCCGTCGGTAGCGGCGCCCGCTCCTTGCTTGAGAAACCAGAACAGGTACCACACCGTGACGGCAAAGAGGGCGTGTGTGCCAATTCCCGCCGCCACGCCCAGCACGCGGCGCAGCACGGCGCGCCGTGGCACAGCGAGGTTCGAGTCAGCCGCAGAAGGCTGGGGCCGAGCGGCGGTCGGCCGCGATGATCGGGACGGCGAAACTTCCATGTTGCGTCGGCGAGAGTCGCAGTAGTGGTCAGGCCAGCGGTTTGCGTGCGATGAAGCATCCGTACTGCATCGCGCCGCTGCGGTAGGCATTGAGAATCGTGTCGAATCGGTCCAGGAATATCAGTTGACTCGGACGCACCAAACCGGCCAGCCGGTGCAGCGAATAGCGATGGATGCGTCGGCTGCAGATTTCCCAAGTCTGCATCACGCGTGCAGTCCAGTCTTCGCTGTGCTCGACGACCAAGCCGCTTTCACTGATCCACTGTTCGTAGTCGGCGCGGGTGCCCAGCGACGGGCAAAAGAACCCCTCGCAAACGTCGTAGACTTGTTGCCGCCGGCTCTCGTCGAGATTGTCGCCGGCCAGCCAGGCGCAAATCGCCAGCCGCCCCCCCGGCTTCAGCCAACCCGCCGCCCGCTGGAAGAACCGCGGTTTGTTGAACAAGTGTTCCGTGCACTCGATGCTCCAGACCGTGTCGAAGCTCGCGGCCGGAAAGCTGATGGTCTCGGCGTCGGCGCACAGGAACGTCGTCTGGCGGGAGAGACCGCGTAGCCGCGCGACGGTCGTTGCCCAACGGCGCTGCACTCGGCTGATCGTGACACCCGTGGCGTGACAACGCCGCAACGACGCCAGTCGTCGCGACGATGCTCCCATTCCGCAACCCACGTCGAGCAGCGCCGTCTTTGACTCAACGCCAGCTAGATCGGCCAAGCGGTCAGTCAATTGGTCCTGCGCCACCGCAGGCGACTCGTCCGCTTCCCAATAGCCGTGGTGAATGTGACTTCCCCAGAACAACCGATAAAACAGCGTCCCCACGTCGTAGTGATCGCGGATGACGTCTTTGCGGACACTCGGGCAGGTGATCATTTCTGTCTACTCAACGCTCATTGCTGTGTTGACGTCGGTGGTGTGCGTCGAATTCGGTCGATAGGGATACCAGTATCACCGCTTCAGCGAAACGCCGGGCGAGCCGTCCCGCCGCCTGAATGACCGCCCCGTCAGGGCGCGACCCACACGTCGCCCCAGATGCTCAATTGGTTCGTGACACCCACGGCACCAAATGCCTTGCTGAACGGTGTGATCTGGTAGTCGGTTTGCAGCAGCGTGAATCCACCGCGCAGGTGCTGCCAACCGTTGGACATCTCAACGTCCGCCAGGAAACGAATCGGTCGCGTCACGCCGTGTAGCGTGAAGTCTCCCGACAGCTCGTACTGTGGCAAACCCCGGCTGCTGGTCGCCGAGTGCGGCTTGGCCGAGTTGATGCGAAACGTCGCCGTGGGAAATCGATTCACGTCCAGCACGCTCGGACCGAGCATGTTCGCGTTGACTTGTTGCTGGGTCGACGCGTCCGTGGTTCCTTCCAGGCCGATGTACTTGCGGGCCGCGTCGGTGTCGGCCTGGAACGACTTCATGTCAAAGACGATCTCACCGGCTGATTGCTCAGCACCCAGGTGCAGCGACGCCTCTTTGATGTTTCCGATGATGGCGTGGTCGTGGCCGAAACCCGTCTTGCCTACGTGGACGTAGACGCGGCTGCCCTCGAGATAGAAGTCTCCGGACTTGTATGACGGTTGCTCGGTCGCCGCGCCATTCTCTACGGTCGTCTGCACCGCCTGAGTTTGCTGAGCAGCGTAGGTTGGCGGCACTCTAAAAGCCGACAGCCCGGCGCTGGTCAGACCGGTCAGCAGCGTCGAGGCGAGGACGAAGGCGAGCGATCGCCGTGATCGTGACTTCCGTGTCATGATGAGTTTCTACACTCCATTTTGTAACCGGCAACGGCGGCATTTTACTCGTACCCGGGAGGCCGTTACAGGCCAACTGCCGCAGGGGGGAGTGGTAATCTCGTTGCAATTGAGACACAATCTCAGCACTCCGCGGCCTACCGCGCCTGATCCTTGACACGTTTCCCGTTGGGCGGCACAGTTGGACCGGGGGTAACGGACGGACGGGGCAATCGAATTTGCTCTCATGGATGGCAACTGAATGGATATCGCGGCACGTTGCCCTCAACCGGAGTTGATGGATCAGCCGGACCTTGCGCCCATCGAGCATCGCCAGGCGCTGGCCGGATTGCGCCGCATCAACCTGTTCAGCCGCACGGTGCCCGCCGTTTGGGGGCGCCTGGAAACAATCGCCCAGCGCCGCCGCTTGCACCGGCTACGTGTGCTCGACGTTGCCAGCGGGGGCGGTGATTTTGCCCTCGGCTTGGCACAACGCGCCGCCGAGCGAGGCTATGACGTCCACGTGACCGGCTGTGACATCAGCCCGCTGGCCGTAGCAGTGGCCGAAGATCGTCGCCGCCAACTGGCCATCTCTGGCGCCCGGTTCGTCGTCAGCGATGTGCTCAACGACACGCTCAGCGACGAGTATGACATCGTCACTTGCACGCTGTTTATGCACCACCTCACCAGAACACAGGCCGTCGCCCTGTTACGTCGCGCGGCATCCATCGCGCGCCACGCCGTGTTGGTCGACGATTTGCTGCGCTCACGCACGGGGTATCTGCTGGCGCAGGTCGGCTGC
>JAGQPT010000592.1 GCA_020426575.1 Planctomycetales bacterium | reverse complement strand
GATCTGGAAGTGTCGTCGCCGGAGCCGCACCGCCGGACCGCCCCAATTCACAGCGGCGTAAGACATTGATTAAAACCCGCCACAAGAGTGCCGGCAAGGAATTGACAGCCGCTCGCTCGCCTAGCCACTCTGGCTGCTGGCCGGTATATTGACGTGTTCGGGTGCAGCGGGAGTCTCGTGCGACGGTCGCGCGGGGGGTTCGGTCGCGCCGCGGCGGCATCCCCAGTTGCCCGCTAACCCGATCCATTCGTGACAGCAAGGGAAAGATCGAAACCATGGCCAAGCCCACGCGTAAGTTGAAGAAGGCGAACCACGGGGCCCGCCCCGCCAACAACCAGGGACGCAAACAACGCCGCAAGAAGGTCCGTACCTAGTACCGCGCCGGCGATTGCCCGCTGCCGCATGGACCCGTTGAGGTGACTTTCCAAGGAGACGAGCGTGCCAATCCGCGACCAGATCGTCGACTACGCGCAGTTGAACCTCGATGATTGCATTGCTGACATCGACCAGATCCGCCGCTACCTGCCCCAGCGGTTCGAGATGGAGCAGCTCAGCCGGATCATCCACGAAGACCTCGAACGCCACGTCTGCGTCGGCTGCCGCGACATCAGCGACGACGAGTTCTGGGTGCGCGGCCACATGCCCGGCATGCCACTGATGCCCGGTGTGATCATGTGCGAGGCGGCCGCCCAGCTCTGCTGCTACTTCGCCCAGCGGCACGACCTGAGCGGCTGCGACCTGATCGGCTTCGGCGGGCTGGAAGACGTCCGTTTCCGCGGCATCGTCCGTCCCGGCGACTGCCTGGTCATCGCCGCCGAGTTGACGAAGGTCCGCCGCGGCGCGATGATCGTCAGCCGCTTCCAATGCGTGGTCGAAGATTCGCTCGTCTGCGAGGGCAGCATCAAGGGCATCCCGCTGCCGCTCGACGAGCTGATCGGGGCAACGCCCGCCAGCTAAGCAAACGATTGCCAGCGCGGCCGCGTCATGCCCTACTTCCCCCTGTACGACAACGTTCAGCGCAGCCGCACCCCCTGGGTCACCTACGCGATCCTGCTGGTCAACGTGCTGGCGTTTCTTTACATGTGGTCGCTGCCCGCCACCGAGCGAGAACGGATCACCTTCGAACACGGCTTCGTGCCGGCGCGCGTCGGCCAACTCGTGAGCGGCCGGCCTCTGCCCGTCTTCGTCGAGCAGCGCCATCCGCAGCGCCCCGACATGATCTTCCGCAAACAGATCGGCGTCTTCGCGCCCAATCCGGCCGAGATCGTCAGCTCGTGGTTCACCTGCATGTTCATGCACGGCGGCTGGTGGCACCTGATCGGCAACATGTGGTTCCTGTGGGTGTTCGCCCGCAGCGTGGAAGATCGTCTGGGACACGCCTGGTTCGGCGTGTTCTACATCGCCGTCGGCCTGATCGCGACGGCGTGCCACTGGATCGACAACCCGGCCCTCACGATGCCGATGGTCGGCGCCAGTGGCGCGCTAGCCGGTGTATTGGGGGCGTACGTGATCCTGTTCCCCCGTGCCCGCGTGGCGACGCTGCTGTTCTTGATCGTGTTCTTCATGATCTTCGACTTGCCGGCGATCGTCGTGCTGGGCGTCTGGTTCCTCGTGCAGTTCTTCGAGGCGCATCGCCAGGTCGTGGGCCTCGGCGGCGGCGTGGCCTGGTGGGCCCACATCGGCGGCTTCCTCGCCGGCATGGGCCTGATGCTCGCCTTCACCTCGCCCGAACCAGAACCTGACGACGACGATACCGACCATCCGAAAAACAACGGCGACGTCGCTGACGAAGAGTTTGCTGACGAAGATCTTGCGCCCAGCGATGCCGACAACGATGTGGACAATGTCGTCGCCGACGAGTCACCCCACGCCGACGCCGCAGGCCTGTTCGCGCCGCCACGGGACGAACGTCGTCTTGCTTCGCCCGACGAATCGGCGCACTAACCCGGCGCACCGCTTCGCCATCACACCAGCACACCCGCCAATACCAACGGACCGAGAGACCGACCACGCCCGATGGGACGCCGAGCACTCCGCAAGATTCCGCCCAACCTCGACTACTCGCGTTACTTTCTCACGGTCGACGAGTTGCCCGATCCGTGGGACCCGGCCGCCCTGTTTGGCCGCAGTGCGCCGCTGGAGGTCGAAGTCGGCAGCGGCAAGGGGCTCTACCTCACCGAAGCGGCGGCGGCCCACCCCGAGGTCAATCACCTCGGCATCGAGATCGCCGAGAAATACGCCCGCTACACCGCCTCGCGACTGGCGCGGCGGCAACTTGAGAATGCCCGGGCGTTGCACGCCGACGCACAACAGGTATTCGTCGAGCGGGTGCCCGACGCATCGCTGGCGGCCGTGCACGTCTACTTCCCCGACCCCTGGTGGAAGGCGCGGCATCGGCGGCGGCGGATCATGAACGAAGTGATGCTACCCCGCATCGAGCAGACGCTCGTTTCCGGCGGTCGCCTGCACTTCTGGACCGACGTTGAAGAGTACTTCCAGACGACGCTCGAACTGATCGCCGAGGTGACGTCGCTCGAAGGTCCCCACCGTGTGCCGGAGCGTTCCCCGCTACACGACCTCGATTACCTCACGCACTTCGAGCGCCGCAAACGTCAATCGGGCGAGCAGATCCACCGCGCCGAGTTCATCCGCCGCGGCGAGTGACCGGCAACTCCTGCCGGTCGGTTCGGCAGTCTCGGCCACAACGCAGCGCCGACAAGCAAGTGTCAGCCGATCGCGCCTCTGGTTTCTGCCGAGAAAAACCTGCGCGGTTGTCTCGCTAATCGCCGTGTTTGGGTCTGCTATCACCCCGGTCGCCGCGTACCCGGCGACGTTTCGGCACATGGGTTGCTGTGCGAAGCGTCGCAACGGCAGACGTTTCAGACAGGCACGCAAGATATCACGGGAACCCATCGCATGGTGAGCCTCGACGGCATCAGTACGGGCGGACGGCACGATCTGACCAACTATCTGGCGGCACTGGGAAAATCGCCCAACGTCGACAGCCGGGTGGTGGCGGCCGAGGCATCGACGAACGGAGCGGCCGCAGTGTCGGCAGCCTCCGACTCGGGGACGGTCGATCAGCGCTCGGCCGTGCACCAGATCGTCGCCGAATATGACCTGCACAACATCACTCCGCGCGAGTTGTCCCAGCTCGTGCAGCGGCTCCACGACAGCGGCGCGATCAGCGACGCCGATCGGGCGAACTTTTCGCTGTTGCGGCGCGACCTCGAAGCGGCCAACGTCGATCCCGACGAGTCGATCGACCTGTTCACTTTCCTGGAAGACAGACTCGACGAACTCCGTGGCCAGGCCGAAGACAACGAGTCGTCGGGAACCGGCAGCGAAGCCCAGGAACTGGCCCGCCAGACGGCCAGCACGCTGGCCCAATACGACTGGCTGGTGAAACTCGACACGATCCGCCAACTCGGCGACGGCGCGACGGTGGATCAACAGGCGTGAGGGTGAAACGTTCCTACGGTGATCGTGGCCAACGCCGTCGTCATCCACGCCCGTGAAGGGGCACCCATCGGTTTCGATCTACTAG
>JAGQPT010000591.1 GCA_020426575.1 Planctomycetales bacterium | reverse complement strand
TGATCTCGACGCACGGATACGTGTCAGCACAACCGGAATTCGGAAAGCCCGACACCGGGGGACAGGTCGTCTATGTGCTCGAACTGGCCAAGTGTTTCGGCCGCCTGGGTTTCGACGTTGACATCTACACGCGACGCTTCGAAGACCAATCGGCCGTGGACGTCGTCGACGAGCGAGTTCGCGTGGTTCGCATCCCCTGCGGCGGCAAGGAGTTTATCCCCAAGGAAACGCTCTGCGACCACGTCCCCGAGTGGGTGAAGAACACGGACGAGTACGTCCGCAGCAACGGCCTCGCTTACACCTTCATCAACAGCCACTACTGGGACGCGGGGCTGGCCGGCCAATCGCTTGCAAATAAGTGGGGCATTCCGCACGTGCACACGCCGCATTCGATCGGCGCGTGGAAGCGCGACCACATGGACGGCGACGCCGAAGACCTCGAGCGCAAGTACAACTTCCGCCAACGCGTCCGCGAAGAGAAGGTGATTTACGACGAAAGCGATGTGTTGATCGCCACGACGCCGCAGCAACGCGACCTGCTCACAGCCAGTGCGTATGACGCGCCGCATGAGAAGATCAGCGTGATTCCGCCAGGTTACGACGACTCGCGCTTCTTTCCCATGTCGCTGGCCAGCCGACAGGGTCTCAAACGTGACCTCGACGCCGAGGGGCCGATCGTACTTGCCCTGGGTCGGATGGCCCACAACAAGGGCTACGACCTGCTCATCCGTGCGATGCCTTTTGTGATCCGGCGCGTGCCCGACGCGCGATTGATCCTCGCGGTCGGTTCGACCGAACCGTCGAAACGTGAGACCGAACAAATCGGAGACTTACGAGCCCTGGCCGACGAACTCTCCGTCTCCGCGGCCGTGATGTTTCGTGACTACATCCCCGACGATCAGTTGGCCGACTACTATCGAGTCGCTGACGTGTTCGCGCTGAGCAGCCGTTACGAACCGTTCGGCATGACGGCCGTCGAAGCGATGGCCTGTGGCACGCCGACGGTGATCACGACCGAGGGCGGCCTCTGGGAGCAGATCACTTGGGGGCTCGAATCTATCTACGCCAATCCGTTCGATCCCACCGCGTTCGGCGACGCGATCGCCAACGTGCTGCAATACCCCCGAATTGCCTCGCAATTGGCCAAGCACGGATCGCAGAAGGCCCGGGCCCGCTTCACCTGGACCGGTGTCGCCCAGCAGTTATTGCGGGTGGTGGAAACCGTCGAACCGCACAGCGGCATGGAAGAAGACCACGACGTCACCGGCACCGGCCCACGGGGGCGCTGGGCCGTTGACCCCGCCGAGGAGCAATTGTGGAAGACCGCCGTCTCCTGATCAGCGACGTCGACGGCACGCTGTTGGGCGACGACGTGGCACTGGAAGCATTTGCCGCGTGGTGCGATCGCCAGCGCGACTGGCTGCGGCTCGTGTACAACTCGGGCCGCTTTGTCGAGTCGGTGTTGGACTCGGTGGCGACGAGCGGACTGCCGGCACCCGATGCCGTGATCGGCGGCGTGGGTACGCAGATCCACTGCCTGAGGACCGGCACCCGGCTGAGTGAATGGCCCGCCACGGGCGACGGCTGGCAGCCGGAACGCATCCGCGCGCTGTTGCGTAAATACGACGCGTTGGAACTACAACCCGCCGAGTTGCTCTCCGAGCACAAGATCAGCTACTTCGCCCACTCCGCCAGCGAGTCGATGCTGCACGAGGCCTGCAGCCGACTGGCCGAAGCAGGGTGCGACGTCGAGATCATCTACAGTTCGAGTCGCGACCTCGACGTACTGCCGCGCGGCGTCAACAAGGGCACCGCAGCGGCTCACCTGGCGTCGCGATGGGGTTATGCTCCGGAGCAGGTCTACGTCAGCGGCGACACGGCCAACGACCTGGCGATGTTCGCCCAAGGGTTTTGCGGCATCGTCGTCGGCAACGCCCACGACGAATTGCGCCAGCTCGCCGGCCCCGACGTCTTTTTGGCCACCAAGTCCCACGCGGCCGGTGTCCAACAGGGCGTCGAGCACTGGCGGGCCCGGCAAGCTGCAACGAGCCTGGGCGGAACCTGCCCCATTGATGGCGTAGCTGTGCGACGACGTTTGTGACTGGCCCCTCGGTGCCGTTACGTACCTCACGCCTCGTAAAAAAAGACCCAGCCACCGGCAGCGCGGCCGGCGGCTAGGTCACGTGGTCATGTTTTTTTCCGACGTCTCGCTCGGCTACGGCAGTTCGATCGTTCGCAGGCTGAGCGCACCGTCGTCGGACTGGGAAACGATCACGGCGTGAGCGTCGCCCAGGCGGTCGAGTTGCACGACACCGTCCAGCTCGGTGATGGTTTCGTACTTCTGGCCGGCCGTACTGCCGTCGCGAACGTGCTCATCGATGCCCTCGGCTCGCTCGATGTCGTCGGTGCTCACCTTCATCACGCCGCGAGCGCTATTGGCCATCAGCAGATAGTCCTTGCCCCCTTTTTGATAGACGATCATGTCCAGCGGGCGGTTATGGTTACCCAGTTCAGCGACGGTCGTGCCATGGACCTTTTCGCCTGCGGCAATGTCGCCGAGCGGGAACCGCACGAGGGGCGTGCAAGTGAAGCCGGCCAACAGGCTCGGTTCGCCGCCAATGTTCAGTGCCACGAAGGTGCGAGCCGGGGCCGCGTCCTCTTCGCGCCCATGCGCGCCGTGGTAAATCTGCAGGCTCGCACCGCTGTCGGCTTCGACAAACGGAAACGCCAGTGTGCGGGCGTTCGACGGTCCGTCACCAGCGGCCAGACCGGTCACGATCACCTGCCCGTCGAGAAATGCCAAGTCGGTGATCGATTCGTCACGCGGGTTGCGGCGACGTCGGCCCTCGCCGACAGCTTCGTTGGCCGGGGCATTCGGCAGCGTCGCACTGGAAAATGGCACGCCCGCCAGAGAAAGCTGGCTCACCTTGCCATCGGCGCCAACGCGACACAGCGCCGGCTTGTCACCCGCCGTGACGGAAAGATAGACGTTACCACTGAGCGGATTGACGGCCAGATCGTTCACTTCGACTTTGGCGCCGTCGAATAGTTCGGAGAGCTTCGCACCGAGGTCGTCGATGGCAACGCTCACACTGTTTGGGTCGCCGGACTTGTCGCGGGTGTCGATGGCAAAGACCGTCGCTGATTGCGGATCGCCCACGAGCAAGACACCGTACGGGCCGAACGCCAGCGGACCGGCCGATTTGAGATCAGGCGTGCCCTTTTCGAGCCCCAGCACCGCCGTCGACTGAGCGTGGGTCGGTTGAATTGCCGCCAGCGCCAGCGCACAGCCGGCGACGGCGCCAATGATTTGAAGTCGGTTCGCCCGCATGACAGGTCTCCTTCTCTGGGATCGTTCGAACGACGGCTATCACACAAAGCCGACACCGCAGGTCATTATTACCGCCCCGATTCGGCAAGCAAGCGACTGCCGTGAAGATTGTGCGGGGGATGGCCCCCACCAGAGGTGGGGCGCGAATGTCCCTGCCCGCCGGCCACAAACGGATGTCGATCTGACGGCGCCCTTAACCGCTGCACGCACCAGCCCCCATGCACCTAGCCCGAAGCGTCAGCGAGGGTGGCGACGCCGCACCACCACACCGTCACCCCGTAGAGCAGCCCTGCGCTGACGCTTGCCGAAGTGCGTGGCGAGTGCTTCACACCCTCGCTCACGCATCGGGCTGGTATTTGTTTTTTCGAAACCGATTGGCGACTCACCCATGTTCGATAAAGTCGAACGCCATCGCTCACCAGGTGAGCCGTTCGTCGTCAGGGCCGAGTCGGCCGGCTGGGCGAATACCACTTCCCTCAGCACCGGTGAGTGTATCGCCGAGGTCGCGGCGGGCTTTCTCCGCCTCGGCCTGCAGGCGGGCCACCACGTCAGGATGGTCGGCGGCCACGTCGGTCGACTCGCCAATATCGTTCTTGAGGTCGAACAGCTCCAGGCCGATGCGGGCCTGGGTGTAGTCGGTCGGCGTGCCGCCGCTGCCGCCGGGGCGACCGTCGAGTGTGCGATACTGATGCGGAAAGTGCAGTTTCCAGCGACGGTCACGGACCGCCTGCAGCTCGCCGCCGGCGTAGTAGCACCAGAACGCCTCATGGGGCGACTGGGCCCCGGCCGCGCCGAACATCAGCGGACGAATGTCGTGGCCGTCGATCGGGTGATCGGGGAGCTCGGCACCGATAAGCGCGGCGACCGTCGGCAGGACGTCGATCGTCGACGCCAGTTCGTCGCAGGTCGTGTCGGCGGGAATCTTGCCGGGCCACCACATCAATGTCGGCTCGCGGATGCCGCCTTCAAACTCGGTTCCCTTGCCTTCGCGCAACGGCCCCGCCGTGCCGGCGTGATCGCCGTAGCTCAACCATGGACCGTTGTCGGCCGTGAAAATCACCAAGGTGTTGTCTGCGAGCCCCTGCCGGCGAATCTCGTCGACGATTTGTCCGACCGACCAGTCGATCTCCATCACCACGTCACCGAACAGCCCACGCTCGCTCTTTCCGGCAAACTTGTCGGAGACGAACAACGGCACGTGAACCATGCTGTGCGGCACATACAAGAAGAACGGTCGTTCCTTGTTGCGGGCGATGAAGTCGACGGCGTGTTCGGTGTACTGAGTCGTGAGCTGCCGCTGATCGTTGCCGGTCACTTCGGCGTCGACGACTCGGTTGCCTTCGATCATCGGCAGATTCGGGTAATTGCGTTTGCGCTGCGCCGCGTCGGGCGGCAGGTTCACAAACGCCGGGTGGTACGGCCACATGTCGTTCGAGTACGGCAGGCCGTAGTACTCGTCGAAGCCATGCTGCAGCGGCAGAAACTTCGGATGGTGGCCCAAGTGCCATTTACCGAACACGGCGGTGGCGTACCCCTTGCTTCGGCAAATCTCCGCAAGCGTGACTTCGTTGCTGTTGATGCCGTGCTCGGCGGTCGGACCCAGGGCGCCAGAAATACCGATGCGCCGGTGATAACAACCGGTAAGTAGCGCCGACCGCGACGCAGAGCAAACGGCCGAGGGAACGATGAAGTCGGTGAACCGTCGCCCTTCGGCGGCGAGGCGATCCAAGTTTGGCGTGTCGTAGCCCTCAGCGCCGAAGGGCCCGATGTCACCGTATCCCATGTCGTCGACGAAGATGACCACGACGTTGGGTGTTTGCGCCGAATCGTCCGCCCGGAGCAATTGCGGCCGATTGATAGTGGCCAACGCGACCAGGCCGGCGAGGATGAGCAGATACTGCCGGCTAACCACTACGTCGGCATGAATTTCGTCTGGCATGGTGTACCCGTCGTCTGATTGTGGCGAGGCGTGGTGAGCGTCGGCTGCTGCGGTGAATGTCGGTTGCGGCAATTGATCGAAGCTTATCTGAACCGCAATGCTTTGGATCAATGTGTCGACCGCGGTGCGAGACGCCGTCGTTGCATGAATTCTAATGCACCCGGGTGGGGGGGATCAAATCACTGCCCAGAGCTCGGGGCGGCAAGAATTTGCACTTTCTGACCACAAGTTTCCCGGCCGGTGACACACAGTTGTCACCGCGGTTCGGTACTGGTGTTGGCGATCGCCTTGGATGGAGCTGACGGAACCGGCGGTCAAATTCGAATGCGTGGGAAGTCGAATCGTGGGAACACGTGCCACCGTTGTGCCACGGTGGCGGACAGCCACACTTTGCCAAGAACATGGGAGCACCTGTCATGCAATCCGCACTTCTTGTCGGTCTCAAACGAGTTGACGCGGCTCAGTACCACGGCTGGACCGGCGAAGCCGGCTGCTGGGGATGCGAGCTCGATGTAGAAAACATTGAGCGGATCCTTCAGAGCCGGAGTTTCGACGTCAAGAAACTACTCACGGCCAAGGCCAAAGCCGACGCCGTGCTCGAGGGCCTCCGCGAAGCCGCCCGCCGGCTTAAGTCCGGTGACACGTTCGTGTTCTATTTCTCAGGCCACGGCGGACAAAAACCCGACGAGAACGGAGACGAATTCGATGGGCAGGATGAAACGCTGGTGGCCTACGATCGCGAAATCATCGACGACGAATTGAACACCATCTGGATGCGTTTCAACGAGGGTGTTCGCATCGTGATGCTCAGCGACAGTTGCAATTCGGGAACAAACTACCGCAACATCCGTGACGTGGTCGTGGGCACGCCATGGAAGCCGATCGAAGAAGAAGCCGCCGATACGATGCGCGCTCAGATGATCCACATGGGGGGCTGTCGCGACGGCTGGTCTTTGAGCGGCTACCAGGGGGGCGGTGCTTTCACCCAGGCACTTTGTAAGGTGTGGGACGGCGGTGCCTTCTTCGGCAACTATCCCGAGTTCTATCAACAGATTCGCAGCCGCGTCACTTCGAGCCAAATCCCCCAGTACAACGAGTACGGCGCCGTGTGTGACGCCTTCCGCAACGAAAAGCCGTTCACACCGGGCAGTCGTTCCGGCCGATCCGCGGGCGGCGACATCGTAAACGTGCGCTGTGTGCTCGAACTCCCTGGTGGACACCTGCGCGACATCAAGTCGGCCATCGCGGCGGACGTCGTCAGGTGCCTCTACGACGCCATCGATGACGCCTGTTCACAACGCGCCGGATCGGCATCGGTTTCGTGCACGGGAAGTTCCAGTGGCGACTTCGGTTGCACCGGCACGGTGACGATCAACTTCTGACGTCGACTGATCTTTGTGGAACGCGTCCCGCGCCGCCGTTTGCGCCGAGCTAACACGTCGGTGAACGGCTGAACAATCGAGGCGAGGGTGAAAGACCGACCAGTGTGTGAACAGAGTTGCTGGTCGCCTGTTGCGCGACGGGCATGAAGCACAAGTGTGCCGTCGTGTGGCAGTTTGCAACGTCTGCGGCAACGGGCTCGTTCCGAGCACCGCCGCATCGTCCTTGCGTCGGCGGGCTCGGTGTGCTCGCCGGCGGCAAGTTGGTCTTGGTCGCAAGTTCATGTCAAAGGAGGCCAGCAATGGCGTGCGAATGTGGAAGTCAATGTGGTGGTTCTGTCATCCAGCAACTTGATCTGGAAACACTCAGCTCGCTCAAGGCGTTTGCGAGTGAGAGCGCGCCGCGGGGCTGCGAAACGCAGCGCGTGTGGATGATTGGTGAACAGCCGACGATTGCCAACGGCGCGGCCGATGGAAAACGAGGCTGCGTCACCATTCCGTATTTGGGTATCCCGATCAAATTGTGTTGGGAAATCAAAGAGGCTGACCTGATTCCGCCGGAGGTGTCCGTCCGCACCAGGATCACCATAGCCGTTGCCGAAGTTGAATACCTGTCGGCCACCATGGTAGTGAAGTGCAACGACATTGCGCAGCCGTCAACGTGTTCGATGTCAGTCGAAGACGATCACGTATTGAAGTCGATTTTGAAGCCGAGCTGCAACTGGGGCTGCCTAGCAAAGTGCGCACCCGGTTGTATATCGTGCGGCACGGACTACTGGTGCTGGGCCGGCTGTGCCGCAACTTGTGCCCTAAAATGCTGCAAATTGTTTTGAGCTCGCGTGAATTGCCGTGCCGTGGCGGCTGGCGTCTTGTCGACTAGTCGCCACGGCGCGAGGCAAATGTCCAATGCAAAGTATCGATCCCCGGAATGACTGAACGGCGCCGCGTCTACCAATTCGCGGCCAGTGCCGATTTGCCGTCGTGCCCCCAGAGGAGAACGCCAGAAAGACGGCAGCAACTGAACGACTCGCCGATCCGCGCGTGCCCTCATAATCCGAATTTGTCGCACGACAGTGACGCGAGAGTGTCGGTAACTCACCGGGCTTGACCGGAGCGTCGCCCGCCGGTTGTGGTGGCCTATTCTTTTTCATGCACCGCCGATGCATGCGTGAAGTGCCGGCCGTCATCCTAACCTTGCTGATTCCATCGAGACCGCCCCAGATGACCGAGCGTTCCACCCCCACGCGCGCAGCATCGTCCGAGACCACGCACCGCGAGGTGGTGAAACAAGCCCTCCTCACCTCACATCGGCACGACCTCGCTGCGACGACCTTCGCTGGCATCCTCGTGCTGTTTTTCGTCTCGGGCGCGGCGTCGCTGGTATGCGAAGTCCTGTGGTTCAAACAGCTGCAACACGTGTTGGGTAGCTCGACTCGTTCGGCGAGCGTCGTCGTGAGTTGCTTTTTCGGCGGGCTGGCACTGGGGGGCTGGCTGGGGGGACGCCTGGCCGACCGCTCGCGTCGCCCGTTGCTCTTGTACGGCGCGATGGAGGCGTCGCTCGGCGCTGTCGCCGTCGGGGTCACACTCGTGCTGGCCAATTGGCAGTCGTGGGCCACCTATGTCGTTCCCTGGCTCGCTCACGGCCCGTTGGCGTCAACGCTGACGATGATCGGCGTTGGTGTCGCCGTGCTGCTGCCGCCCACGATCCTGATGGGCGCCACGCTGCCCGTGTTATCGCGGTTTGTTGTCCGGCAGGAGGGCCAACTGTCCCGCCGCATCGGACTGCTGTACGCCCTGAACACGCTCGGAGCGTCGCTGGGCTGTTTGGTCGTCGGCTTCGTCTTGATTGGTTGGTTCGGCGTGCTCAACTCGGCGTTCATCGCTGCCGGTACCTACCTGACTGTCGCAACGGTCGCGGTGCTGCTGGGTTGGCGCAATGTCTACCACGCGCCGTCGCGTCACGAAGTGAGATTCCAGCCGACCACCGTCGATCACCCGCTTCCCGACACTACAACAGATACCGACGGCCATTCAACGCCTCCGCTGCGGACATCGCCGCGGCTGCTGATGGCGGCCTTTGCCGTCAGTGGGTTTGCCTCCGTGGCCTACGAGGTCGTCTGGTTCCGCTTGATTTCATGTTTCAGCGTACCCAGCGTCTATTGCTTCTCGGCAATGCTGGCGACGTACCTGGTGGGCCTCGTGCTCGGGGCGCTTATCGCCAGCGTACTATTAGCTCGCCGCCGTCACCGACATCTTGTCTACTTCGCCCGCGTTCAACTGCTCACGGCCGTCGCGGCGTTGGTCTCGCTGGCCGTGCTGGGCCGGTCGCGAAACATCACGCACTGGCTCGCCGACTTCGAAGGGACGTTGGGGCTCAGCCAATCGGCCAGTGCGCTGCTTTCCGGTGCGATGCCGATCGTCGGGCTCTCGTTGGCCGTGCTGTTGGTGCCGACGGTTATCATTGGTATCGGTTTTCCGATCGCAGTCGACCTGGTGACGAACCAACTGGGACGTGTGGGGAGCCGCGTCGGCGGACTCTACTTCCTCAACACGGCCGGCGGCGTGCTGGGTTCGCTCGCGGCCGGATTCCTGTTGATCCCCTGGTTGGGCAGTCAAAACAGCCTTATTTCGGTTGCCGTGCTCAACGTGGCCATTTTCGCCGCGCTGATGGTTGGCGACCGTGCGTTGCGCCGCGACGGATCGCTCTGGCGTGAAGGGGGAGTGGCCACGGCGGGCGTGGCCGCGATCGCCCTCTACCTCGGCCCGACATACATCCGCGACGCGCAAACCGTCTACGCCGACGCCCACGTGCTGGCCTTCCGCGAAAACGCCGATGCGAACTTTACGGTGCTCGGCTACGACGAACCGCACACCGGCCCGTATCAGCAAATCGTCGTCAACGGCACGTCATACGCCAACAACAGCCCACCGGGCCGGCGTTACATGGCGATGCTGGGGCATCTGCCGGCGCTGGTACATCCCGATCCCAAGAGCGCGGTCGTGATTGCCATCGGCACAGGAACGACCGTCGGCAGCCTGACACTGCACGAGGGAATCGAGCGCATCGCGGCCGTCGATATCGCCCAGGAGGTTTTCGACGTTGCTCCGCACTTTGCTCCACTCAACGCCAATTTCACCGCGTGTCCCCGCGTCGAACAGGTCGTCGCCGACGGCCGCCACTTCCTGCTGTGCGAGGATCGCAAGTTTGACGTGCTCACGTTCGAGCCGCCTCCGCCGAACGAAGCGGGTGTGGTGAACCTCTACTCGCGCGAATTTTACCAACTCGCCAAGCAACGGCTTGCGCCCGGCGGCATCATCTGCCAATGGGTACCGCTGAACATGCCGCGTGAGGCGCTCTGCCGCATCATGCTGAAAACGATCTTGGAGGAGTTCCCCTACGTGACGCTCTGGATTCCCAGTCGTTACGAGGGCATCGTGCTGGCCTCGAACGAGCCGATGCACATCGATGTGGACCGGATCCGTGAGCGGATGTCGGCCCCCCGTCTGCACGACGACATGGCGGCATACGGCCTCGACTCAGTCGAGCGGTTGCTCTCGACCTTTGTCGCCGACCGCGACTCACTCGTGGAAATGGCCGGCGATGCGGACGTCGCCACGGACAATCACCCCCGGATCGAACACTTCAATCGGTATCCCCATGCCCGCATGCGGTACGACGAGATCCTGGCCCACCGCGATCCGGTGGAACTCTACACCCGTGGCCATCTCGACGGGTCGGCACTCGATGCCGCGCGAACGGTCACCGACCACGTCTGGTACAGCCACGAGGCCGAGGACCTCGGCCACCGCCGTGACGCGCTGCGACACATCGAACAGGCGCTCCAGGTCGATCCGGCGAATGAGTACCTGCGATACCGACGGGCCCAGATCGAGTCGCACGACTCTTAGCGCGGCTTCGCATCGCTACGCGCAAACGCGCGATTGAGACCTGTGCCTCCTCGCCGTGTGCATGTGGGCCATGCGAAGTGTTTGCAGGCGACGCCGTACGCGTCAATAATGCGGCGATTCGCCCGTGCCACTTTTGAGGTAGCCACCATGAAGAAACTTATCCTGCTTGTCGCCGTTCTCTTGACAACCCCCGCGCTGGCCGACGTGCGCCTGCCCAAGATCGTCGGGTCGGGCATGGTGCTACAGCGTGACTGCGACGTGAAACTCTGGGGGTGGGCCGACGACGGTGAGCAGGTAACGGTCACGTGCGACTGGCTCGACGCACCGGTGACCGCCGAGGCCGACGCGGACGGAACGTGGCATGTGGACGTTCACACCGCCAAAGCGGGCGGGCCCCACACGATCACCGTGGCGGGCAAGAACACGATCGCGCTCAATGACGTGTTGTTCGGCGAGGTCTGGATCGGCTCGGGACAGTCGAACATGGAGATGCCCCTCGTCGAAGTGTCGGGCGCCTACACCGGCATCGACAATGCGGCAGCGGAAGTCGCCGCGGCCGACTATCCCGAGATCCGGCTCTTCCAGGCGGGCAACTTCAGCAGCCGCGAGCCACTCGACGACGTCGAGCCCGGCATCGAGATGTACGGCATTCCGCCCGCCGAGTGCCGGTGGCAGGCCTGCACGCCCGAGACCGTTCCCACGTTTTCTTCGACGGCGTATCTCTTCGCCCGCGAATTGCACAAAGCCCTTGGTGTGCCGGTGGGGATCATTGACGCGAGTTGGGGTGGCACACCCGCTGAGGCGTGGACTCCCGCCGCGGGACTCGAAGCTCTGGGCATGACCGCCGAGCTCGATCAGGCCAAGAACCTTCCTCAGAAGGCCGACGAGAAGATTCCCACGCGGCTGTACAACGGTATGATCCATCCCTTGCGAAACTATCGGATCAAGGGCGTCATTTGGTACCAGGGCGAAGGCAACGCCGGTCGCGCGGACCGCTACCACGCGCTCTTCTCGACGATGATCCGGCAATGGCGTGAGGTCTTCGGCGACGATTTCTCGTTCTATTTCGTGCAGATTGCGCCGTTCGGCTACCGCGACGTGAACGCGGCGTACTTGCGCGAGGCCCAGCTCGATACGCTCGACGTCGACCACACCGGCATGGCGGTGACGATGGACATCGGCAACATCGAAGACATTCATCCCAAGAACAAGCAGGAAGTGGGCCGTCGCCTGGCGCTTTGGGCGCTGGCCAATGACTACGGACGGGACGTGGTCGCCTCGGGGCCGCTCTTCAAGGCGTGTACGTTTGCCGACGGCAAGGCACGGATCACGTTCGATTACGCCGACGGTGGGCTCACGACCCGCGACGGCGAAACACCCAACAACTTCGAGGTTGCCGGCGGCGACCGTGTGTTTCACGCCGCCACGGCCACGATCGAAGGCGACACGCTGGTCGTGTCGTCACCCGAGGTGAGCGATCCCCAGGCCGTCCGCTACGCCTTCACCAGCGACGCCATGCCAAATCTAGCCAACCAAGCCGGCCTGCCGGCAAGCCCGTTCCGCACGGACGAGTGGTGATGCGGCGGCATGTGACGTCTGCGACACGAAGTGTGACTGAGTCGTTCCACGGGATGGTCGAATGTACTAGAGCGCGAAATCCCCACCATGGCCGCCTCGGACGATGTGCGCTGGGCTAGTTAAACATGAGTTGCAATATTTGGACGATTTTCTCCGTGTGCTTACACTGTAGGTGCACAAAAACTAGAACGAGAACATGGCTGTTCTCGATCCCCGCTGTGATAGATCACTCTGGGGCACCGCCCCAAACTGATTCCACATGACATCGCAAACCGACGAAGCTGCGATTCATTTGAAGCAGAATTCACCACTGCCGAACCAATTGTACGTATTGGCAGGAATGATGGTGCTGCTGTGTGGTGTGCTCGGTCTGGCGATCCCCCTCAAGGGCGTGGTTATCGAGTTGTTCTTCCCCACGATTGCGCTCGTGTTACTCGCACTGGCCAAGCTGGCGGAACGTCTTGGCAAAAACGACTTTGCAGTCTTGTATCCAGACCGATTCGAAGAACCTGGCTTTGGAGACACCAAAAGAATTGTTCACTGGAATCAGGTAACCTCCCTGCGTTGGATAGGCAGTTCTGAAGATAGCCCACGAGTGATGATAAGCACTCGTGAATTCGACACTCCTCTAGGATGGTTCGTGACGGGGCTGAGCGATTTAAGAGTCGAGGACCGCCTTGTTTTCATCCGATATGTCAGGCAGTCCGCATCAGATATTCCGCAGGAGAGATGGCCTCGCTTTTGCCGCCAAGTTGCTGTTCCGTTACTAAAAAAAGCGGAGGAAATCAAAGAGAGAGAAATTCAGGAAGTCCCTCGACCACGCACATTTCAGGAAGCGATTACTATCCGAAGCATGGAATTCTTGGCGTCACATCCTTTTTTGTCCGGCGTATTGATGCCGGTCTTCTTCTTACTGACTTTACCCGCGTTCTTTTCAAGAAAGACCTGCTGGACAATTGCCGCACTGCTCGCGATAACCAGCATCATAAATATCAGAATCGTTTGGGGTGACTGGATTGAGCCTTTCACGACGGCAGTGTTAGGAACAGCGGCCGCGTTTATTGTCCTGGGATTCTTCTCAATCTCGCGAAGCCCCGAGAACAAGAATTCGCGACACTCGTTGGATTCTGTCAAGGTCTTCGGCTATTTGGTTCTCATTCTTGTTGGACTCCCTTTGGCATTGAGTGCATTGGAGAAGGGTTGGCTCCCTGGAATTTGGGCCACGCCGCTCAAATGGCTTGCTCTCGCTCTGCTGTTCTCACCTGTCTTATTGATTTTCTGGGGTCACAAAAGAAATGAGCGAAGCGTAGAAGACCTGGAACGAGAGGCACTAGATTACTGGAATGACAGGGAGGGCCTAAACGATCATAAATGATTGATTGAGGTGTGCAACTCAGCGAGGCATCCATTGTGGGTTAGCGGCAGCAGCAATCCGGTGAATGGACATCGCGGGCAACGCCTGTCACGATTCAATTCACCGCCGTCACTTTTCCCACTTTGCGACGACATTGCCTATCGCATCTATGCAGCAACTCGGCAGGTACAAGGCGACGGCCATCGCGCTGGTGATCGCCAACGCGATTCCGTTGATCGGCGTGCTCTTCTTCTCCTGGAGCACGTTCGCCATCATGGCCCTCTACTGGGCCGAGAACGTGATCATCGGCGGCGTCAACGTGCTGAAGATGATCACCTGCGCGCCGGATCCGGACGAAGTCTCGCTTCCCAATCCCAGCAAGGCAGAACGAGCCGACGACTTTGACACCGCCCTGGCTTCCCTCGGCCAAAGTCGCACCTCGCTCACCGCGATCCACCACGCCTCGAAACTCTTTTTCGTGCCGTTCTTCACGATCCACTACGGCATGTTTTGTTTCGTCCACGGCGTGTTCGTCCTCGTATTGTTCGGACGTGACAGTGGTTTTTTGGCCCAACCCTCCGACCCGTTCGATGCCGTCCCGCAACTGGGCGAACAGCTACTGCACGGGGGTATGCTCCTAGCGCTAATTTCTCTGGGCCTCAGTCACTTGTTCTCTTTTGTCAAGAATTACCTGATCGGCGGTGAATACCGGCGCATCACAGTGCCGGCGCTGATGATTCAGCCCTATGGTCGCGTGGTCGTGATGCACCTGGCCCTGCTGTTCGGCGGTTTTGCCACGGTGTTGATGGGCAGTTCTGTCGTCGCCCTGCTCATCCTGGTCGTGGGCAAGACCGTCATGGACGTGCATTTCCACCTGCGCGAGCATCGTGCCGACGAAGCTAATCGGGGCGACGGATTCGGGCAGGTCGAAACCCGTTAGCGGCGCGGCTATATTGATAGTCTCCGTCGCGTCCCACTTCGCCCGACCGTCACGCCCCGCCGCCTGAGGAACCGCCACATGCCGCTGTCGTCGCTCCGCGCTGCCACCATTTCACTCCTTGGCACCCTTTCACTCGTTGCCGCGCTCGCCGTTGGCGCACGCGCGGCCGAACCCGAACAGGCATCGCTCGAGCGGCTCCGCTACAACAACGACGCGCTCACCGTCGACCTCGGCGTCGGACTCTGGGCCTGGCCGATTCCCACCGATCTGGACGGCGACGGCGACAACGACCTCGTCGTCTGCTGTCCCGACAAGCCGTACAACGGACTCTACTTTTTTGAGAACGCCGACGGCACGACGACCATGCCCGTCTTTCGCCCCGCGGTGCGGCTCGGCCCCGGCCAGTCGAATGTGACCCCGTCGTATGTCAGCGGGCAGGTGGAGCTACACACACCGGGTCGCCGACACCCGGATTTTCGCACCCGCGGCATCGAAGACGGCGTGGCGATCGAACCACTTCCTCTAGTGCCCAGCGGACTGAAGACCCGCGCCAACCAGTGGCTGCACGTCGACTACGATGGCGACGGCGACCTCGATTTCGTATTGGGGGCGTCGGACTGGGGCGAGTACGGCTGGGACAACGCTTTCGACTCGAGCGGCAACTGGACAAACGGCCCATTGCACGGCTACGTGTTCCTCTGTGAAAACACCGGTAGCGACGCCGCGCCCGATTATGCCGAGCCGGTGAAAATCAACGGCAGTGACAAGCCGATCGACGTCTACGGCGCCCCGTCGCCGAACCTGGCGGACTTCGACGGTGACGGCGACCTCGACATCCTCTGCGGCGAGTTCCTCGATCGGCTCACTTACTTTGAAAACATCGGTACGCGCAGCGAGCCCACGTACGCCGCCGGCCGCCATCTCCAGCGCGACGGTGACACCCTGCACATGGAACTTTGCATGATGGTCGTCGTTGCCTACGACTGGGACAACGACGGAAACGTGGATGTGCTCGTCGGCAAGGAAGACGGGCGCGTGGCGCTGCTCCGGCACACCGGCAATGTCGTGGACGGGCTGCCGCAGTTCGAAGCTACCCGCTACTTTCAACAACAGGCCGCCGACGTCAAAGTCGGCGCACTGGTCACGCCCAGTGGCTGCGACTGGGACGGCGACGGCGACGACGATCTCGTTTGCGGCAACACGGCCGGCTACCTCGAATTCGTCGAGAACCTAGGCACGTCCGACACGGGGGATGGCATGCCGCGCTGGGCGGCGCCGGTGCGGTTGTTGGCCGACGGCGAAGTGATCCGCATTATGGCGGGGCCCAACGGCTCGATTCAGGGGCCCTGCGAGGCGAAGTGGGGATACACGGTCCCCTGCGTGGCCGACTGGAACCACGACGGGTTGTTGGACATCGTGATCAACTCGATCTGGGGCAAGATCCTCTGGTACGAAAACTGCGGGACGCCGACGTCGCCACAACTTCGCGCGGCACAAGCGGTGACGGTCGCCTGGGACGGTCCGCCGCCCAAGCCGGCATGGTTCTGGTGGACGCTGGCCGCCGGTGAATTGGCCAGCCAATGGCGGACCACGCCGCTGGTGACCGACCTGACCGGCGACGGCCTGAACGACCTGGTGATGCTCGACCACGAGGGGTATCTCGCACTGTTCGAGCGCCGCCGCGACGGCGACGAACTCGTGCTGCTGCCGCCGCAGCGCATCTTCCAGACAGCCGACGGCGAGCCGCTACGGCTCAACGACGGCGTCGCCGGCAAGAGCGGCCGCCGCAAGTTCGTCTTCTTCGACTACGACGGCGACGGCCGGGACGACCTCGTCGTCAACGGTCGCCCCAACATCGACGTGTATCGCCGGGTTGGCAGCGACGACGAGTGGCGCTTTGAAAACAAGGGGGCCATTTCGGACCACGTGCTCGCCGGACACACGACCTGCCCGACGACGATCGACCTGGACGGCGACGGCCAGAAGGAACTGCTCATCGGCGCCGAAGACGGATACTTGTACCGCATCGTACCGAAGCCATAGCCGACGCACCGCAGGGTCGATTGCTTCCCCTTTAACGGCCAACGTATACTATAGGCTTGGGCCGCACCCCCGCCACATCTCATACAGGAGCCCCGCATCATGGACGCCGATGAACTTGTCGAGGTTTGCACCGTGCGCGACGCCATCAAGGCGGAGATCATCAAGAACGCGCTGGCTGACGAGGGCATTCCCTGTGACATCGAAAACGAGTCGCAGGCCGCGATGACGGGCATCTTCGACATCCGCATCATGGTCCCCGCCTGGCACGCCGACCACGCTCGCAAACTCATCGAGTCACACGATCATGAGTAGCTGGGCCTCGTCCGCCTGTTCATTGCAGTGTCCAACACTGCCCACGCCATCCTAGCCGGCTCACCAGGGCGTCATGCCGCCGTTGACGCAAAGGGTCTGGCCCGTGACAAACGAGGCTTCTTCGCTGGCGAAATAGACCACCGCGTCGGCGACGTCCCGCGGCACGCCCCAGCGGTTAGCCGGGATCAAGGCGCGGTACTCATCCTTCATTTCCTGCGGATCGCTTTCATGACGCTCGACGGGAATCCACCCGGGGGCAACCATATTGACCGTGATTCCGCAGGGTGCCAATTCGCGCGACATGCTGCGTGACCAGCCGATTTGTCCTCCCTTTGCCGCGACGTAGGCACTGAACGGCGCCACGCTGCGGTGGAACACTTCGCTCGTGATGTTGATGAAACGCCCCCAGCCGGCCGCCTTCATGTTCGGCAAACCGCGCTTGGCCAGCAGAAACGGACTCTTGATGAAGAAGTCGATCATCTGCTGGTAAAAGTCCCAGTCGTACTCTTCGATCGGCCGCAATGGTTGGTCGGGCGTGGCGTTAGCGACGATGATGTCGACGTTGCCGAGCCGATGTTCCGCGGCGCTGAACATCGTGTCGACACCTTCAGCGCTCGACGCGTCAGCGCGAGTGAGTATGGCTTCGATGCCCGCGTCGGTCATCTCGGCGAGGGCCGCCTCGGCGCGAGACTGATTATTGACATAGTTTACGACGACCTTAGCGCCGGCCTTTCCCAAAGCCAGCGCGGTCGCCCTGCCCAAGCCCGTCGTGCTGCCGGTCACCAAGGCGACGTGTCCAGTAAGATCAAGCGGCATCGGTGCTGTCTCCCAGGTGGTTCGAGGTTGCATTTCAAGAAACCGGCGTCTGCCAAGCCACCCCGTGGCCGTTATACCGGTCCCAGCCGTCACCGCCAAGCGTCGGTTTGGGCACGGCACTGACCAGCTGTCGACTCGCGGCGGGCTCTCCCGGCAACTGCTCGATCCGGCTCAACCGTCACAATCGCGCGCAGATGTGCGTGCTAGAGTTTCGGTGTCAACGTCGACAATGGGGCAACGAATTCGCCCGTTCCAGCCCCGGTGCACCACACCTGCCGATGACCTGACCCCGTCGGCGACGACCTTGCCTCCCTTGCATTCCCGACCTTGCCGGCATCCATGGACCTCTCCCCAAACATGATCGGCAGCCTCACGCTCGTCAGCGGATGCGCCGCCGCCCTCACCTTCGTCGTGGGTGTGCTCGTTGGTAGAAGGGTCGCAAGAAAGTCCGCCGCAGGTCAGTCTATCGAAAGACCACCCGAAGCGCTCATCGCACGCCTCCACGAGATTGTCGAAGACGCCGAAGTGCAACTTCGCGATGATCCCGCTTTGATCGCCTCAAGGCAGCCCGCTGCCAATACGGCATTGCCTGGAACGCAAATGCTGACTGGCGCGACCATTAGCGCGCCCTTCAGCGAATTATCGCAGGCGCCCAGCCAGAGTCAGCCGTTGCGTGTCGTTGATGCGATTCAGCAAGTGGTGCGACGTGGTGTCGAAGCCGAACGCAAACTTGCTGTGGCCCAAATGCACCTCGACCGACAAAGCCGTGTGATCCGCCAAACGGTCGACGCCGCCCGCACCGACGCGCTCACCGGACTGATCAATCGAGGCGCCTTCGACGAGGTCCTAGTCCGCCGGATTGCAGAAGTGAAGCGTTCGGGACAACCCTTGTCACTAGCCTTGTTCGACATTGATCACTTCAAACAGTGCAACGATCAGTATGGCCACCCGGCCGGCGACAGAGTGCTGGCCGATGTGGCACGGGTGATTGTCGAGCAGGTTCGCGAGATGGACATCGTGGCCCGCTACGGTGGCGAAGAGTTCGTCGTCGTGATGCCCGTGTCGTCGGTCGAAGACGCAGCGCGCGGGGCCGAACGTGTTCGCACGGCGGTAAGCAATGCTACGTATGCCCACCCACTTCGTCGCGTGAAAATGACCGTGAGCGCCGGGATCGCACAGCACGAACCGGGGGACTCGGCCGAGTCACTGATCGCTCGGGCCGACCAGGCGCTCTACGCCAGCAAACACACGGGTCGAAACCGCACTTCGATCCACGACGGACGTACAACGCGCCCAGTCACGGAGCAGGGAATCGTCCGGCCCCAGGTGGACTCCTGGACGACGGTGACGGACGAGTTGAAGACGCGGCTCGGAGAAATGCTCCATCGCGCTCGAGACGCGTCTCTGCCGAAATGAACGCTGATCCAATGCGGCAATGCAAAAGTGCGGCAGAGTCCCAGCGTCATCAGGCGTAATAGAACATCATCCAGATGGCCAGGGCCGACAGCACGCCGGCCCAAAGGCGATCGTCGGCGAGCAGGTGTGGTGGTGAATCACCGGCGCGTTGCGGCTGCTTTGAAACGCGCCACGCTCGAAGGGCGAACTGCCCAAACGTCCAGAGCGACGCGATCGTGGCCGCCACGGTGGGCGTGAACCACTCGGCCACGCCACTCACCAAGATGGCAGCCATAACGCCGAACAAAACAATGCTGACGACGATCTGCAGGACAATCTCCCGCACCACTTCCGGACGATGCCCGCCGATTTCGGTCCATGTCAACTTCGCCTTCTCCGCGTCGTGATGGGTGATCCGGCTGACCAGGGCGTGCACTATCGCGGTCAACACGACTGCCACGCCGACGCGGTGCAGCATATTGAGCCGCGGCCCAAACGTACTTGTCAGCCACTCGCTGTGGGCGGCCAGGCCGCTGAAGCTGAAAAACGCGTCATGCACCTCCGTGTTACCGACCGTAACGGCGTTTCCCGCGAGACTGAAGCCATCATAGAGCCACTCCAGCAGCAGGGAGATCAACGGACCGGCCACAATCGCCACCGTGGCTCCGGCGGCCGTAGCCCCGCGCCAAAACATCCCCAGCGCAAACGCCACCAGGATGCCAGGGATCAGATGGCTTTGATAATCGACGATCGTGAGGAAAAACGGCTTCTCGGAGTTGGGATCCAGCACCAATGCCGCTAACAGTGCCGCCATCGTCACGAAAACCACGATCGCCAGTCGCCCCACCAGAATCAATTCGCGATCCCCGGCATCCGGCCGCATGTAGCGTTTGTAGATGTCGACGGTGAGGATAGTGGCGGACGAGTTCATCATCGAGTCGACCGATGAAAGGATGGCGCCGATCAGTCCGGCGCCGATCAGACCGACTATGCCGTAGCCAGTCGGTACCACGAGCCGCACGGCTTCTGAAAACGCGGCGTCGCTGTCCGTCTGCACGTCTTGCGCCTCGAACAGGTAATACACGGCGATCCCGGTGCCGATGGCAAAGAACGGAATCAGCAGCTTGAAGAATCCGGCGGTGATGATACCGAGCCGGGCTTGGTGGTCGTCGACGGCGCTGAGTGCCCGCTGCACTATGAACTGATTCGTCCCCCAATAGAAGAAGTGCAGCGCCAACAGGCCCGAGAGGGCGCCTGACCAGGGGAGGTCGGGATGATCGCTGGGCAGGTACAACCGCATTTTCGCCGCCGAAGCGTCTTGGGCCGCTAAGGCGCTATCCAAGGCTCTCATGCCGGACCAACCGCCGACGTCCGGATGAGAAAACACGAGCCAAGCGACGATCAGACCGGCTATTAGCAACAAAACCGACTGGACGACGTCGGTCCAGATCACGGCCTTTAGACCGCCCATGATCGTGTAGATGGCGGCGAGGGCGGCCAGGCCAAAGACGCCCAAGATGTATGGCTGCAGAGCGATGTCACCACCAGCCTCGTAGTCAAACAGGTGTAACATCGAGCGAGCGCCGATATACAACCCCGGTACCATCTGCACGAAGACCATGATCACGATCATGATCACGGCGTACAGCGCGCGGCTAGCCTCGCCATAGCGTTGGCCGAGATACTCTGAAAGCGTGTACAGTCCCAACTTTCGATAGACGGGCAGGAAGCCGTAGGCGAGCAGCATCAGCCCTGCAATGGCGCCAAGTTCGAAGTGGCTCTGGGCAAAACCGATCGAGAAACCGATCCCCATCATGCCAACCAGGTGGTTGGCACTGACGTTGCTGCCGAAAATCGAGCCCGCCACGCCCCACCAGCGCGTGCCGTGTCCGGCGAGGAAGTAATCCTCCGCCGTGTTTTCGCGCCATGACGCGATCAAGCCGACGGCCATCACGCCGAGCAGCATCACAACAAAGACGACGACGTCGAGTGACGTGACAACTCCACCCATCAAACCGATACCTCACTTCGCGACAGCCGGACGGCAGCTTTTTACCTTCTCCGTGCATGCTCGCCGCGGGGCACTCACAGTTCGGCGGCAAACAGCGATTGATAGTCGGGGAACTGACGCTTTAACTCCTCGAGTTTCTGCGATGATACACCGGGAGCCAACTTGCGGTAGACATTTCCGGTGTCGACGACCGTGGCCCCCAGGCTTTCCAGGAGCGAGTCGGCGGCCGCATTATTGGCAAACGTCTGGGTTTCGACGACGACAACACCCTGCTCCCGGGCCCAGCGAAAAATCTCCCCGGTCAGATACGTTGCATATCCCTCGCGTCGAACGTCCGCTGCGACTTCGAGGTTGACGACGCCCATGGCACGAACTCCCCAACGAGCGCTGAGCAGTTCCATTCCCCAACTGATCGCCGAGGCGACCGGTTGGCCGGAGCCACGATCGAACAGGCGGTGTCTGGTGCAGTCGAACGCCCCGAACAGGCACGCCTCCCACCAATCACACAACGTCGGATCTTCGACGTTGTCACTCCGAGTGGTTCGCCGGATTCGCATTTGTCGTCGGTCGATGAGAGGTCGAAACCGCGACAAGTCGAGATGGTAGACCCGCGTCGGGCATTGGGCGCGATATCCTGCCGCGGCCACGCACGACTGGGCGGCCGCGTCGGACGCAAGTACGCCCGGCAATTCACTGCCACCGTAGAGCCCGAGGTAAAAAGGCGCCCAGGGTCGTAGCCCTCCGGCCAAAATCACTCGTGCCCCTTGGTTGACGAGGTAGCACTCGGCACGGGAGAGCAATTCGCGGCCGATTCCCTGTCGGCGCTGTGACTGTTCGACGATCAGCATACAAATCACGCCGACGTCTGGAGCGAGCGCGTTGCGCTGCGGCGTGGGCCCGAACCCGGCGTGCACGAAGCCGACGACCTGGCCGTCGGCCTCGGCGACAATCAACCCGTCGTTGTCAAAATAAGGCTTCGAGAGCACCAAGGTAGAAAACAGGTCGACGGACATGGGCTGGGCAAGCGATCGGTCGGCCTGCTGCTCGCGCCACAGCGAAACGATCTGCGGAGGATCCGTGTTGCGAAACGGACGGTACCGGATCAAAGCCTTGCTCGCTGTCGGGACCGGCCCAGCATCGGCACGATCGTCTGGGCCCTGGATGCTCGTCATGGGTCAACGCCACGCAGCCGTCGTGATCTCCCTGCCCCGCCGGCAAACGTTTACTGGTCGCTCCCGTCGTCGGGCAAGTGCGCGTAAATCTCGCCGTCTGCGACGC